>NZ_CP146100.1:2261785-2589642 GCF_037023755.1 Saccharopolyspora sp. SCSIO 74807
GTCGATCACGATGAAGCCCTGGATGTGCAGGCGCTTCTTCACGATCTGGAACATGTTCCGCGGGCCCGGCTCCGGCTTGGCGTTGTTGTACTGCGAGATCGCGCCGCAGGCGGCGACCCGGCCGAAGTCGTTGAGGTTGTCCATGGCGGCTTCGAGGTGGTCCCCGCCGACGTTGTCGAAGTACACCTCGAGCCCGTCCGGCGCTGCCTGGGCCAGCTGATCGGCGACCGGCGCGTCCTTGTAGTTGAACGCGGCGTCGAAGCCGAGGTCCTCGGTGACGTGCCGGACCTTCTCCGCGGAGCCGGCGCTGCCGATCACCTTGGCCGCACCGCTCAGCTTGGCCAGCTGCCCGGCCAGCGAGCCGACCGCGCCCGCGGCGCCGGAGACGAACACGGTGTCGCCCTCCTGGAAACGGGCGACGTCGAACAGGCCGGCGTAGGCGGTCATGCCCGGCATTCCCAGCACACCCAGGTAGGCGTTCAGCGGCGCGGCATCCGGGTCCACGGCGGTCGCGTGGTCGGCGCTGAGGGTGGCGTACTCGCGCCAGCCGAGCGCGTGCAGCACGTGCTGGCCGACCTGGAACTTCGGCGAGTTCGACGCGATGATCTCGCCGACCGCGCCGCCGTCGAGCGGCTTGCCGAGCTGGAACGGTGCGACGTAGGAGCGCACGTCGTTCATCCGACCGCGCATCGCCGGGTCGACGCTCATGACCTTGTTGCGCACCAGGATCTCGCCGTCACCGGGAGCGGCCACCGGGGCCTCGGCGATCTCGAAGTTCTCCTGGGTCGGCCAGCCCTGCGGGCGGGCGGCGAGCCGGATCTCCACGCCGAGGTCGGGAAGTGCCTGGGTCGTCACACTGACCTCCATATACGGAACTTATCGGTACCGAAAATGTCACGCCGAGGACGGGTCTCCGCACTGGATGGATCTCCGTTCCGGATCCGACCGGCTGCCCCGGCGCGACGACGGCCTCTCGACGAGACAACGCCGTGCGGCCGCCGCTCCATTCCACCTGACGGATCACCGCAGGGCAGAACCGGCCGCGGTGCCCGACCCGGGCTACTCTTCCCGCTTGCCGCGGCGCAGCGTGGGAGTCCAGCGGGACTTCTCCAGCGAGCGGCGCAAACCGAGGTAGGCGGATTGCATCAGCGCGATCAGGTCGGCGGCGCGGCCCGGCTGCGCCCGGTGGTCCGGCTGCGGCATCGGGGTCACCCGCATCCAGCGCTCGTCCCACAGCGCTTCCATCGCGTGGTTCCAGCGCAGCTCGGCGCCCTCGACCACGTCGTCGCGCTGCTGCTCGGCCTCGGCGATCCGCTCGTCCGCCGACGCGACCTCCTTGGCCAGCCGGGCCGCCTTCTCCCGCTCGTGCTCGCGCATCTTCTCCGCGGCGCCGGTCGCGGCGGCGATGATCTCCTTGTAGCGGGACGAAGCCGGGACCTGCGGATCGGTCACTGCACGTCCTCCTGCGAAAGCGCGGCGGAGAGGTCGAACGGGAGCACCACTTCCGGCTGCGAGTGGACCGAGCGGTCGAAGAACAACCCGCGCCGCTCCCGTGGCGACCAGTTCACCAGCTGCCCGGCGGCGAAGCTGGACAGCTCCTGGCCGTGCACGTCGAACGCGATCCACGCGCCGATCTCGTCGACCGGGCCCATCAGCGTGTTCTTCAGCCGTTGCGGGCTGCGCCACCAGCCGAGCACGTGCATCCGCTGCTCCGGGCCCTGCTTGAGCAGCTTGCGCAGCCGGTCCAAGCCGCTGGTCAGCGTCGCCGGGTCCTTGCGTTCCAGCAGCGAGTGCGCCGCGTCCACGCCGTAGATCAGCACGTAGTGCGGGGTGTGGTCGGAGTCCTCCGCGCCGGAAGCGCGCTTGTCCAGCTCCGCGGCCAGTTCCTCGACGGTCTTGTCGACGTCGCCGAAACCGTAGGACTGCACCGCGTGCCCGTCCCCGAGCAGCGCCTGCACCAGCTGCCGCACGTCCGGCTCGACCTCCTCCACCAGACCCAGCGCGGTGAACCGGGCACTGCCCGGCTCGTGCTGGCGGGCCAGCGACAGCGCCGCCGCGCCCAGCACGCTGGTGGCGTCCACCCGCACCGAACCGAGCACCGCGATGTTGCGCCCCGGCGAGCGGGCCAGCCGCACCTCCGCCGCGGTGCCGTCCACGTCGATGACCTGACCGAGCAGCGCCGCCGGGGTGCCCGCCGCGGTGCTCAGTGCGCGGAAATCAGCCAGCGCGGCCAGCGAGGGCAGCAGCGAGCCGTCGAACAGCCGCGGTGGCGCCGAGCCCTCCGGGCGCTGCTCCCACAACCGCCGCTGCAACACGTCGAACGTGCCCTTCGCGGTGGCGTCCGGGATGCGCGCGACGTCGTTGCCGTGCTTGACGCCGGACTCGTGGTTGACCACCGCGTGCCAGCGCGGCAGCTCCAGCGCGGCGTCGTTCTGCTCGGCCAGCACCCGCCGCGCCTTGGGCAGCGCGATGCGCAGGATGAACTGCTCGAAGATCGCGGGCTTGCCCCAGAACGCCTCGATCCCGGAAACGTCCTGGCTGGCCAGCACCAGGTGGATGCCCTGCGAGCGGCCGCGCCGGGCGACGTCCTCCAGCAGCGAGGTCGCCTGCGTGGAAACGGTGTCGCGTTCGGCGAACAGGTACTGGAACTCGTCGATCACCGCGACGATCCGCGGCCACCGCCCGTCCGGGTCCTCCGCGCGCAGCTCCTCGAGCTTGGTGACCTCGTGCTCCTTGGCCGCGTCGGCACGTCTGCGCATCTCGGTCGACAGGAATCGCAGCAGCGCCAGGCCGAACTCGCGGTCGGCGTTCACGTTCACCCCGACCAGCTGCGCGTGCGGCAGCCAGGTCGGGTCCCGGCGGCCCGGGGTGAACTGCGCGAACGAGACGCCCTCCTTGAAGTCGAGCAGGTACAGCTCCAGCTCGTCCGGCGAATAGCGGGCCGCCATCCCGCCGAGCATCGAGTACAGGAGGTTCGTCTTGCCGGAGCCGCTCGGGCCGCCGATCAGCGTGTGCGGGCTCGCGTCGCCGAGGGTCACCTTCGACGGCTCGCCTTCGTGGAAACCCACCGGAGCCTGCAATCCGGACGCGGAGCGCTGCGTCCAGATCTGCTCCGGCACCAGATCGTCGAACGTGCGCACGCGCGCGCGATGGGTGATGAACTCCTGCGCGATGGCGGTGCACGCCTTGGTGACCTGGTCGCGCGGCGGCGCCTCGTCCAGCCGCACGGCGGTTTCCGGGCCGGTCATGCTGGTGCGGACATCGTCGGCATCCAGCAGCCGCACCGACTCCACCGAGCTGTTCACGGTCATCGGCAGGTCCGCAACGATCAGCTGGATCCCGCAGGCCAGGCCGTTGCGGGCCACGCGCTGCAGCTGCTGCTGCCGTTCCTCCCGCAGCGGTTCGCCATCGCCGAACAGGACCGCCACGCGCCACGGCTCATCGCGCTGACCGGTCTGCTCGGCCAGCGATCGCAGCGAGATGTGCCCGCCGTTGAGCGCGTTGGTGTGGATCCGGCGGATGTGGTCGGACAGCTCTTCGAGCATCTCGCCGAGCCGCGTCGGGTCGTGCGCGGTCAGCAGTTCCGCATTGGTCAGCGGGTACAGGCCCGGCAGCGTGCCGGTCAGCTGCGCGACGTCCCAGACGTGCACGCGCACCAGCCCGGGCTTGTAGTGGCTGAGCATCCGCAGCAGCAGGTTCTGCACCAGCGCCTCGCGCGCCTCGGTGGTCTGCGAGCTCGACGTGATGCGCAGGTGCGACTCGTCGAGCATCGGCATCGCCACCGGGAACGGGCGCGGGTCCGGCGATTCCGGCACGTGGCCGGTTCCGATCCGCCACAGCTGCGGCGGGGGCGAGTTCAGCTCCGCGGTGCCGGTCGTGCCGAGCCATTCGTGCATCGGCCGCCCCGCGGTGCCCGGTGCGGCCGCGGCGACCAGTTCGGTGAGCTGGTCGGGACCGTCGCCGGTCCAGCCGGTGAACAACCGCTCGCGTTCGGCGCGGGCTTCCCGCAGCGCGCTGTCGAAGGCCAGGCTCGGGGTGTCTTCGATCGAATCCGGATCGCGCTCCACCGCTGCCAGTCCCGTCGTGGCGATGCGCTTGGCGAATTCCTGCTCGGCGAACGAGACGCGGACCCGGTCGAGTTCGTTCTCCGCGGCGCCGAGGGCACCGGCGACGGTGCTGCGCAGGTGGTCGAAGGCCGACTCGATGCTGCTACGCCGCTCGTTGCGTTTGCGCACACCCCACCTCGGCAGCCGGTGTTACGGACCGTGAGGAAACTACCACCCGAAGGTTTCCTGGAGTCGGTTCCGGTGGCACTCGCCACCGCTGGATTCCGGTGCGGCCGCTCGGAGACGGCCGTCCGGCCGGTCGACTCACAGCCCTGCGGCGTACGTACGCAACGTGTCCACCACGTGCGCCACCGCCGCCTGAGTTCGCTCGAGCTGGTCGTCCGCGTGGGACATTCCCGCCGGTACCACGGTCTCCGGATGATCCGGATCCAACTTCGCCAATGCGACCTTCGCCTCCGCCAGTGAACGGCGGCCTGCGGTGAGGCCGCGGTTCGCCTCGTCGAGCTTCGCCTCGGTGGCGCGCAGCGCCGCCATCAGCTCCGTCAGCGACGACACGTCACAGCCGTCCCGCGTAGCCCTCGGCCTGCGTGATGCTGGACCGGATCGCGCCCTGTACCGCGGTCAGGTTGCTCACGGCTTCGGAGAGCATTCCGTACGCCTGGTGAACATCGTCCTGCACGCTGTCGTGCGTCGCCCCGTGCAGAGCCGTTCGCGCCTCGTCCAGCGACGAGATCGCTTCCTGAATCCTCCCGAGGCTCTCGTCGGCCTTGTCCTTGGCGCGTGCAACTTCCTGGCGAACTTCATCCACGCTTGCCATGTGTTCTTCGCCGACCCTTCCGCCGAAGGTGATCAGTTGACGGTGCAAAGTTATCCCGCGCCACCCGCCCGGACGCGGGCAGGGCGGCGGTGTTGATCAGGGGTGGCCCCCTGGTGCGACGAACCGGCTCGGCCGTCCGGACGCGCCCGGACGGCCGGTGCGCGCTCATCCCGCCGGCTGCCGCTGAGCCGGGTCCGGCGCCGCTGCGTTCAACTCCACGGCCGCGATCCCGGACCGCGGCGTCGGCGCCGCCGACCACCGCGACATCGCGCTGCTGTCCCGCACCCGCAGCCGCGACCAGCCGTCGCCGCCGAGCGCGGTGACCGCGCCCAGCACGATCTCGGCCGGTTCTCCCGGAGACGGGCCGAGATCCAGCGCAACCCGCACCACCGGCGGATGTTCGGAGCAGCCGGTGATCGTCGGCTGCCGCGACAACCTGGCCGCCAGCGCGCGAGCAGGCCACTCGGCACCCGCGCGGCGCTCGGTGACCACGTCGACCAGCAGTTGCAGCCGGGCCCGCGGCCTGCCGTGCTCGTCCACGTCGTCGATGCCCGGTTCCGGTGCGGGCGGGGCGGGTTCGTCCGGGTCGTCCGCGAAGGTGTCGACGGCGACGTCGTCGGCACCGGCTCCGTCCTGCAGCACCGGCCCGGCGGCCCACGCCTCCAGCAGCAGTCGTTCCCCGCCCGGAACCAGCTCGCCGACCAGTTCCGGATCGTCGATCACGGCCCACGCCGCAGGCGGCTCGCACGCCACCCGTTGGCCGCTGTAGAGCGAACCGAGCTCGCGCAGGAAGGTGCGCACCGCGCGGGCAAGCGCGGCCGGACCGGTGTGCGTCGAGGCCGCGGGCCTGCTGATCGTTACCGACCAGCAGCCCGGTTCCTCGTCGGAGCAGTCGCCGGACTCCACGATCCGGCCGCCGACGCGCTGCAGCAGCGGCAGGCACGCCTCGCGGGCGCGACCGTCGTCCTCGGCGCCGAGCACGACGGTGATGAGCAGTTCCAGGCCGGTGTTCTCAGTCATCGCGCGGAGATTGTCCCGCATCCTTCGCAACCCGGCGAAGGGTTGATCAGGTGAACTCCCGGCGACCGGTGGCGGCGCTGCGAACGAGCGATGGCCCGCCCCGTTCGGGTGCGGGCCATCGGTGTCGATGCGGGTCAGGAGCGGGGAGTGCCGCCACCGCTGCGCTGGCCACCGGTGCCGCTCTGGCCGCCGGAACCGCTCTGGCCGCCGGTGCCGGAGCCGCCGGTCTCGGTCCGGCCGGAGCTGCCGCGTCCGTCGGAGCGCTCGTGGTGCCTGCCGCTCTGGTCCTGCACGTCGAAGCGCTCCATCCGCACCTCGTCCTGCACGGTCCGTTCCTCGGTGACCGTCTCGGTGCGCAGCCGGATCCGCTCCACCGGAACGGATTCCTTGCTCACCGTCGGCCGGTCCTCGTGCAGCACGACCTCCTGCTCCTCCTCGCCCATCCGGGCCGAGGACATCGAACCGCGCTCGGACTCGCTGATCGGCTCGCGCTCGATGCGGACCTCTTCGTGGCTGACCGGCACGGTCACCGACTGCTGCTCGGTGACGACGTACTTGCGCACCCGCACCCGGCCGGATTCCGCCTGCTCGGTGTTGATCCGCAGCCGTTCCTCGCAGCGGGTCATCGACTTCATGCCCGCGCTGTCCCCGCGAGTCGGGCTCTCGCCCGCGGTGCGTTGCGCCGTGGCGCCCGACTGGCGGGTTCCGGACATCGAGCCGGTCTCGGTCGCGCCCGTCGTGGTCGACGCCGTGCCCGCAGCCGAGGTCGACGCGGTCCCGGTTTCGGAACCGGTGGCGCTCGAACGGCTCTCCTGCTCGGTGGTACGGCTCCCGGAAGCCGCGGTCGCGGTTCCCGCGGCAGCACCCTCGGTGCCGCCGGTGCTCTGCTGCCGCGGCACGTCCCGCTGCTGCGGCGAGGTCGAACCGGGCTGCATCCCGTAGTAGGTGTAGAGGTCACGGCCCTCGTTGTCGGAGAGGTGGCCGTGTTCCACGTCGACGCGCGGGGCGTCGCGCACCTTCTCCTTGGACACCCCCACGTTGATGCCCCGGTCACTTCGCTCCGCACCGGTCAGCGGCACGAAGCTCTCCTTCGTGCCGAACATCCCGGTGCGCACGGTGACCCATTCCGGCTGGTGGCTGCTGTCGTCGACGTAGACGTTGCCGACCCGGCCGATGCGTTCGCCGCCGGTGTCGTACACGTCGCTGCCGATCAAGTCCTGCGCACGCTTCACGTCCTTCATGACTACCGCCTCACTCGTCGCTGCCGGAGCAGCTCGGGATCGTCCGAAGGCCGCCGGAAAAGCAGCCCGCTCCGGGGGCCGGTCGCCGACGCTTCCAACGCTGCGCTCCGAAACAGCAGGTCGCAACCGGTCGGCCGGCGACGTCGACCCGTGTGAGTGATAGTCGAACTGCGCGATCGAGTCGAAGTGATCGAGGGTGCGCAGTCAGCACTACGAACGAGTAATAGCAGCAGACCGTTCGGGTTTCACGTGTTGAGCTCGCGCCCGACGAAGGTCAGCACTTCCTCGACCACCTCGGCCTTGTTCGTCTCGTTGAACAGCTCGTGCCGCGCGCCGGGGTAGATGTGCTCGTGGAATTCGGTGCCGCGCACCCGGTCGATGCCGGTCCGGGTGTCCGCTTCCGGAACCAGTTCGTCGTCCGCGCCGTGCAGCCACAGCGTCGGAATCCGCAACGCCGGGCCATCGTTGATCTCGGTGAGGCAGCGGTCGACCATCGTCAACGTCGTGTGCTTGAACGGGCCGTGCCACACCCGAGGGTCCTCGGTGTACTCGCGGCCGACCTCCGGGTCGCGGGACAACGTCGCCGGGTCGATGCGGGTCTGCGGGATCTCGTCGCACTCCAGCAGATCCAGCACGTGCCAGGTGCCCAGCACCGGCGCGGAGAGCACCAGGGCGGCCAGCGCGTCCGGGTGCTTCTGCGCGAAGCGCACCGCGAACATGCCGCCCAGCGAATGCCCGATCAGCACCACCGGCAGGTCCGGGTGCCGCACGAGGACGTCTCGGCGCACCGCGTCGAGGTCCGCGATGACCTGATCGGCGTCGGGAACCGCCGCCCACTCGCCGGGCGACTCGCCGTGGCCGACGTGGTCCTCGGCCACCACCAGCGCGCGGTTGCCGACCAGCTGCTCGGCCAGCCACTGGTAGCGGCCCGAGTGCTCGCCGTAGCCGTGCGCGAGCAAGGCGATCCAGCCGGGCGAGCGCCCGGACCACTCGCGCACCACGCGCTCGCCGCCGGAACCCGACACCCGTCGCTGCGAAGGCTCGATCATGCCCTCACCTCAGCACACCGTTGCTTTCCCGGCCAGCACCCGAGCCGCTCGCGTGTGGGCGCGCGGCGGAACCCGGTCGGCTCCGCCGCGCGCCCCGGTGCACGACGTCGACTCGATCTGCGCCGGTGTGGCGGAAGCGGCTGATGCGGCTTGAAAAGCCGGCACCGGAGCAGGTTCCGCGACGGGCAACACGGATCCCGATCAGGCGTGGTAAGCGCTGCCGTCGATCGAGCCGAAGCCGCACACCGGGCCGAACTGCCAGCTCACCGTGAGCGGGTCGGTCTCGTCCGGCGGGATCACCTGCGCGCTGGCAGGGCGCGGCTGGCAGGGGCCATCGGTCGGCTCGCCCTGGTGCGGCACGGCCGTCCAGTGCAAGGTCGCGCTGGCCGAATCGCCCGGTGCGAGCCGGACCACCTCCGGGCCGGGGCTCGGCGTCCGCTCGACGTCCGTCGGCAACGGGTCGCCGTTCTCGTCGATCAGCTGCATCCCGCCGTAGCCGTACAGCGTGCACGCTTCGCCGCTGGTGTTGGTCAGCACCAGCTCGGCGTAGCGCTGGCCGGCACCCGGCTCACCGCGCTGCACGTTGCCGGACAGCATCGAGGTGTGGCAGCGCTCCACCTGGGAGGGCTGCGCCTGCGCCTGCTCGCGCGCCGGTTCCGTGGCCGGTTCAGCGGCCGGCTCCGCACTGCTTTCCGCAGCCGGGGACGGCCTCGACGCCGGTTCCGGAGCCGGTGCGGGCGCCGGGGAACTCGGCGTGACCGCGTTGCCTGCCGCGTTCGGCAGCTCGGCCTGGTTCGCGATCGTGCCGCAGCCGCCGAGCAGCGCTGCGGTCAGCACCGCCGCTCCGGCAGGTCCGAGTCGGTTCAGCTTGCCCATGCGTTGCGGGGTCACGGTGACCACCTCCGTCGGCCGCCTCGTGCGGCGGGTTTTCGATTACCGGTCCGCTGATATGAGGACGTATGGCGCCGTGGGCGGTTGCACGTCTGGCGCCCGATCCGCCCGAGTTCCCCCGGATGGCGGGCAGTGCTGCCGGGTCAACCCTCCCGCTGCCCGCGGCACGTCGCGACCTGCCGGACCGCTGCGAACAGGTCGCCGGGGAGGACCGCGGCCGTGCACTGCCGCAACAGGCCCGTTCGGGTTGCCACCTTGACCTGAACGGCGGAACTGCATGATCGTCGACCTCCGATACTTTGAGTTGCGCCCGGTGTGCGGCGGGCGAACCGTTCCGGCGGTTTCCCGGGAAATGCCGCCCCCGGGGCGTGCACAGAACGCAGAACCGAACGCAATCGCCGTGGCGCGGGCGCGCGGCGCGCGCCGCCGGAATTCGGCGCAGTGAGGGGGTCGGCATGGCAGGTCACATTCCGGGAATCGATGTTTCGAAGCATCAGGGGGAACCGGACTGGGCAGCGGTTCGCGGCGCCGGATACGCCTTCGCCTACATCAAAGCCACCGAAGGCATCGGGTACGTGAGCCCGACGCTGGACGCGCAGCTCGGCGGGGCGCGCGGGGCGGGCTTGGTCACCGGGCTGTACCACTACGCACGACCGGACACCAACGCACCGGAGGCCGAGGCGGCCGACTTCGCGGGGCAGCTGGCGCGGACCAACTCCAGCGCGGGCGGGAACCTGCCGCCGTGCCTGGACATGGAGACCGAAGGCGGCGACCTCGCCGCTTGGACCAAGGGGTTTATCGCCGCGCTGCGCGGGCACACCGGACGCAACGAGGTCGTCGTGTACGCATCGTCGAGCTGGTTGTCCGGGAAGCTCGCCACCGACTCGTGGGTCGACCCCGGAGTGTCCCTCTGGGTGGCGCACTACGGGCGTCCACCGGGGGAGCCGGGCTACCTCACCGACCGGGTCGCGATCCACCAGCACGCTGACGACGGCCAGGTTCCCGGCATCGGCGGGGCGACCGACCTGAACGTTTCGCTGGTGGACCTGCAGGTCCTGACGGGTGGAACCGGACCGGCGCCCGCGCCGCAACCGGCTCCGCAGCCCGCGCCGGAGACCTACGTGGTGCAGCCGGGCGACACGCTTTCCGACATCGGGAACAAGGTGGGCGTGCCGTGGCAGACGGTCGCGCAGGCCAACGGCATCACCGACCCGAACCTGATCTACGTGGGGCAAGTGCTGCGCATCCCGCGGTGAGCCACTGCGGAGTTGCACTTCGACCGGCAGCGGGCGGCGAGAAGTCCGCTGCACCGGTTCCGGTCGGCGTGCGGGCAGCACGGCGGGCCCGCACGACCGGCCGCAGCCCGTCGGGGAGCGGGCGCCGAAACGGTTCGACATGTCGGTCCGATCACCATTTCGACGACCGAAGTTGTTGATCTTGATTGTGCGTGCCGGGTCGAGCGGGACGTCGTCGTCCCTGCAAATGGCGGGTTCCCGGCGCGGCGGATCAGCTCTGCGTAGCTGAGGGAAACTCCCGGGTTGATGTGTTGCTGACAAAGGCCCCGGAGGGGTTGTTCTAGAGTCGGGCACATGGATCCGGCGGACGGTAATGGGCGTGCGGGGTGCGCGAGGCATACCCCGTCCCGGCTCGCGTCCGCTTATTCGGAGGCCGTCGCCGAGCCACCGCGAACCGACTTGCACGCGTCGCACTCGGCCGATCACGTGGCGCATTCCCGTGAAGCGAGCGCTGTTCGGTTCGCAGCGGCCGACCCGGCTTCGCCGACGCCTTTCCCGCGCAGGGCGCGAATATTCGTCGAATGTTCGCCCGCGCGTTCTGGACGGACTGCGTCCGCTTTCGGTCAAGTGGGCGCAGCTGCGGAATTCGCCGTCGCGGCCGCGGCCACGGAAGGTGTTCGGCCGGATGCGTACCCAGGTGCGCGCGGATTCCGGAACCACGCGGGCTTGCGGTGTTCCGGGTGTTGGCCGGGCGAAGCGCGCCGCTCGACGCGGTGTTGTGGTCCGCGGCCGGAACCGGATGGATCGCTGGAAACGCCGCGCGCGCAGGTGCGCCTGCAGCACTATGGGGCGCGAAGGCGCGGGGACTATTGGGGCGCGATGGCGCGGGACTATTGGGGCGCGAAGGCGCGGGACTATTGGGCGCGATGGCACGGGCCGCGGCCGACCGCGCCGAGGGAGCTGCACGGGGCGGCCGGGCGATCGGGCTCAGGGAAATTGAGGGTGCACCCCGATGTGGGGCGTATCCGCGATGCGCGAGATTGAGCGGTGTGGACGAACAGCACAAGCTGCCAGTGACGGGTCGGCGCGACCTTGCGGGCGAAGCTGTCGAGGAACGGCTCGAAGCCGGAGACGACGGTGCTGCGCAGGACGCAGCCCGGCCCGTGCGGTTGTCGCAGGCGTTCCGGACGAGCGCTGACGCCCGTCCGCACTCGGCGTCCTCCTGTCGTCCGAAACCAACGGCCGTCGTTGGTTTCATGGGACGTGGTGCGCCATGACCGCGTTCGCGGTGGGACTGGTCGTCATCGCCGCCTGCGCACAGGCGGTCGGTGCGCGGGTGCAGCACACAGCGGTGCACGCCACGATCGGTGACGGCGGGCTGAAGGTGCGCAGCCAGCTGCAGTTGCTGCGCAACCCGCGCTGGCTGCTCGGATTGTTCGCGCTGGGTTTCGGTGCGCTGCTGCACGCGGTCGCGCTCGGGTTGGCCCCGCTGAGCGTCGTGCAGCCGGTGGGGGTCCTGGCGTTGCCGATCACCGTGCTGCTCAACGCCAGGCAACAGGGCATGGCGATCCGGAACTTGAACATCAACGCCGTGCTGGCGGTGTGCGGCGCCACTGGTGGGGTCGCCGCGTTCGTCGTGCTCGCCGCGGGCAGCGCGACCGCCACGCCGGTGCTGCGCGACGACCAGATAACGGCCACTCAGCTCGTCGGCGCGGCCGTGGTGTTGCTGGGCGTGCTCGGGTTGTTCACCCGATCCAAGGTGCGCTGCATGGCTTACGCGGCCGGTTGCGCGGTCGCCTACGGGTTGGTGTCGCTGCTGGTGCGCGCGGTCGCGCAGCAGATCGGCAGCACCCCGCTGCTGCAGATCAACCCGGCACCGTTGCTGGTGATCGTCGTCGCGATGCTCGTGGGCGGCTGGCTGCTGCAGCACGGCTACGCGAGTGGTCCCCCCGATCTGGTCGTGGCCTGCCTGACGGTCATCGACCCGCTGATCGCGGTGAGCCTGGGCATCGGGCTGCTCGGCGAAGCCGACAAGGTCGGCAGCGCCACCGCGGTCGGCGAAGTGCTTTGCGGACTCGTCGCCTGCGCCGGGGTTTTCGCACTCGCGCGGTTCCACCCCGAAACCGAACAGCGGCGAGTGCAATCGACTGACGTCGACGCCGGTGGTGCCGCCATCGCGTCGCGTTCCGATCGTTCTGACGGGAGAGTGACTTGACTTCGCAACCGTTCGGCGGAGGCCGGCTGCGCATCGTGCTCGGCGCGGTCATGTACCCGCCCGAGGTGAGCGGCGCGGCGAACTTCGGCCACCGGCTCGCCATCGGACTGGCCCGCCGCGGCCACGACGTGCACGTCATCTGCCACTCGGTGGATCGGCAGGCGAGCACGTCGGTGGAGGACGGGGTGACCGTGCACCGGGTCGCCTCCTACCGGACTCCGGCGCACCCGACGTTCCGGGTCTGCCCGCCGTGGCAGGCCAAGTCGGTCGCGCGGCGGCTGCTCGAGGAGATCCAGCCCGATGTGGTGCACGTGCAGTCGCACTTCTTCATCGGCCGGGGCCTGATCAACGCGGCGCGCGACCTGGGCATCGGCCTGATCGCGACGAACCACTTCATGCCGGAGAACATCTTCGGCTACGTGCGGATCCCGCGGGCGTTGCAGAAGGCGGGTGCCCGGGTGCTCTGGCACTACCTGATCAAGCACTACGCCAAGGCGCAGCTGGTCACCGCGCCCACACCGCGTGCGGTGCAGCTGCTCAAGGAGAACGGGTTCGACCGCCCCGCCGTGCCGGTCTCCTGCGGCATCGACGTGGACCGGTATCGGCGGCGGGCCCAGCAGCACCGCCTGGAAAGCCCGGAGCCGAGCACCCGCTCCATCCTGTTCGTCGGGCGGCTCGACGAGGAGAAGCACATCGACGACCTGCTGCGCGCGGTCGCGTTGCGCAAGACCACGGAGCCGGTCCGGCTGGAGATCGTCGGCGACGGGAGCTGCCGCGAGCCGTTGAGCGAGCTGGCCGCGGAACTCGGGATCGCCGACCAGGTCCACTTCGCCGGGCTGGTGAGCGAGGAAGAACTGCTCGACGCCTACGCGCGCGCCGACCTGTTCTGCATGCCCAGCATCGCCGAGCTGCAGAGCTTGGCCACGATGGAGGCGATGTCGGCGACCACCCCGGTCGTGCTGGCCGACGCCATGGCGCTGCCGCACTTGGTCGAGCCCGGCGAGAACGGCTGGCTGTACCCACCGCGCGACGTGCATTCCCTGGCGCACGCGATCGACGACGTGATCGCCGACCGCGCCACGATCGACCGGATGGGCGCGGCCAGCGCGAAGCTGGTGCGCAAGCACGACATCGACGCGGTGCTGGGGCGGTTCGAGTCGATCTACCGGCACGCGCTCGCCCAGGAGGACGCGGCCGAGCCGGTCGACGTGCCCGCTGAGCTGGCGAGTTGAGCCGCCGGGATGGGACGCACTCCTGACACGGCCCAGCCGGGCGCGGCCGGCGGCAGCGCCGATCAGCCGGTCGAGCGGGTCGAGCGGATCCAAGGGACCGACCTGCACTTCTGGGTCTACGGTGCGGGCGCAGAGCAGCGCGCCAGCGCTGCCGCGCAGGCCCAGATCGAGGAACCGCTGATCGTGATGGTGCACGGCCTGCGCGGCACCCACCACGGCTTGGAACCGATCGTCGAACACCTGCCGGGCCGCCACGTGGTGGTGCCGGACCTGCCCGGCTTCGGGGATTCCGGCCCGATGCCGGGGCGTACGCACGACGTGCAGGGGTACGCGGCCGCGATCAGCGAGCTGATCGAGTCGCTGGGTGGTCGGCAGCGGCCCGTGGTGCTGCTCGGGCACTCCTTCGGTTCCATCGTGGCGGCGCACGTCGTGTCCTCCGAGCCTGATCTGGTGCGGCGGCTGGTGCTGGTGAACCCGATCTCCACCCCGGCGTTGCGCGGACCTCGGGTCCTGCTGTCCTGGCTGACCTCCCTCTACTACAAGCTCGGCACGGCACTGCCGAGCCGGTTGGGCCGCGCATTGCTGTCCAACCGGCTCGTGGTGCTGGGTGCCAGCCGGGCGATGCTGCGCTCGCGCGACCCGGAGGTGCGCCGGTTCGTGCACGAGAGCCACTTGCGGCACTTCAGCCGGTTCCACAGCCCTCAGCTGCTGCAGGAGACCTACACCGCGTCGGTCAGCGGTACGGTCGCCGACTACCGCGGTGCGTTGCAGCTTCCGACGCTTGCCATTGCGGGCGAGTCCGACGAGATCGCGCCGCTGGAGGGGCAGCGCGCGTTCGTCGAAGGACTCCCGGATGCCGAGCTCGTCGTGCTCGACGAGGTCGGGCACCTGGTGCACTACGAGACGCCGCGGGCTGCGGCCGAGGCCATCGAGCGGTTCGTGGAGCGGTGATGAGTCCCGTGCCCGAACGATCACCGGCCGGCGAATCACCAGCCGGCGAATCGCTGACCGGCGAATCACGGTCCGGCGCGGATCTCGGCACCGCCGCCGACGGAGGCGGGCGGCCGCGGGTGTTCATCGACGCCCGGTGGACCCGCGTCGACGCCCACGACGGGATCAGCCGGTTCGGCGCGTGCCTGGCCGAAGCGCTGCACCGGCTGCACCCGGTGACGATGCTGATCCACGACGAACGCCAGCTCGCGCTGTTGCCGGACGGCGTGCCGCACATCAAGATCAACAGTCCGATGTCGGTGCGGGAACTCGCCGTCTCCCGGCGGCTGGACGCCCTCGGTGCCGACGTCGTGTTCAGCCCGATGCAGGTCATCGGTGGTTTCCGTCGCCGGTACCGGCTCGTGCTCACGCTGCACGACCTGATCTACTACCGCCATCCGCAGCCGCCGGGTTTCCTGCCGTGGCCGGTGCGTTTGCTCTGGCGGATCTATCACAAGGCGTACTGGCCGCAGCGCGTACTGCTCAACCGCGGGGACGCGGTGGTGACGGTCAGCGAGACGACCCGGCGGCTGATCGAGCGGCACCGGCTCACCCGGAACCCGGTGACCGTCGTCCACAACGCACCGTCTGGGCTGCCCGAGACGGCCGACATCGAGGCAGCCGACTCCGACGGCGCGCGAGACCTCGTCTACATGGGGTCCTTCATGCCGTACAAGGACGTCGAGACGCTGATCGCCGGGATGCGCTCGTTGCCCGGCCACCGCTTGCACCTGCTGAGCCGGATCCCGCCGGCGCGGGAGGCCGAGCTGCGCGGGCTCGTCCCGGACGGGACCGATGTGGTGTTCTGGCGCGGAATCGCCGAAGCCGACTACCGCGCTTTGCTGAGCCGGGCGGCCGCGTTGGTCACCGCATCCCGCGACGAGGGTTTCGGACTGCCGCTCATCGAAGCCATGCATTGCGGAACTCCTGTGGTGTGCAGCGATTTGGACATCTTCCGAGAGGTCACGGGCGGTCACGCGCGGTTCTTCGCGCCCGGCGACGCCGAAGCCTTCGCCGCGGCCGTGCGCGAAGTGACCGATCCCGCGGTGCGCGCCGGGCTCGCCCACCGCGGCCGGGAGCAGGCGCAGCGGTTCAGCTGGGACCGTTCGGCCCGACGGTTGCTCGAAGTGCTGGTGCCGGGCTCACCGCGGCCAGACCTTGATGGCGCGGGCGACGAAGTCTGAGCCGGGTACGAAGGTCCCGGTCGGGTAAGTGGCGAAGTCGGCGTGCGTGTCGCACTCCGGGTCCTGGTACACCGTCACGGGTTTGCCGGTGTTGTTGACGAACGATTTCGTCTCCGGACGCGCGGGAAGCGGCATGCACTGCTCCAACGTCGTCGAGCGCAGCTCGGCGCGATGCGGTTCGCCCCGGTGGTCCGGTTCCGGGTAGGCGCAGAAGGTTCCGGTTCCGCAGCCGGCCGGAGCTTCGGCCTGCGCGGCACCGCTCAGCCCGGTCGACGCGGCGCCGAGTGCGAGCAGGACCGCGGGCATCACGACCCTGCTGGTCCTAAAAGGACGGATGCGGGAACCGCGGCGGACGATCATGCGGACGCGAGCGAACATCAGGGATCACCTTTCACAGCAAGGGAAATCAACGGATTCCGGGCGGTCGCGCCTTGCGGCGGCCCGATGAGATCCAGATTCCCGAAGCCGTGATCGCCGCGCCAGCATTTCGACCGGATACACCCCGACCGTGTGCTGTTCCGGGATTTTTCTCCGAGCGGAAATGCGAAGATCTCCGCCCGTCGTCCGGGCGGCGGACGACGAGCGGGGATCGGCCGGAACTCAGGCTCCGGACCTGCCGACCAGCGCCAACGAGCGCGTGACGCGCACCGCGCCCTGCCGGACGGCGCGCTCCACCGACCACCGCCGGGCGCGGAACTCCGCGATCGGCAGCGAAATCGCCACCGACGCGGTCACCCCGCCCGCCGGGTCGTACACCGGCGCGGCCATGCAGGCCAGCCCGTGCTGGAACTCGCCGATCTCCAGCGCGATCTGCGACTGCCGCACGTGCGTGAGGTGCTCCTCGAGCCCGTCTCTGCAACGGATCGTCGACGGCGTGCACGGGTCCATGCCCGCCTGGTCCAGATACTGCGTCCGCTGCTCGGCCTCCATTGCGGACAACATGATCTTGCCGAACGCGGTGGCGTGCACGGCCTGGTGGAAACCCACGTCCAGCGGCTGCACCCGCGGCCGCCGGTCGGAGTCCTCGACGTGCGCGATGACCACCTCGGTGTCCCGGTAGATCGCGTAGTACGCGGCCGCGTCCGCCTGCTGGTGCACGACCCGGATGGACGAGGCGATCTCCGAAGGGACCGCCAGCTGCCGGGACAGCGCCTGACCTAGGTAGCGCGCCTTGTAGCCCAGCGCGAACACCTTCTTGTCGGTCAGGTGCACCACGTGCCCGGCCTCCACCAGCGTGGTCAGCAGGTGGTACGTGGTCGGCAGCGTCAACCCCAGCGCCGTGGAGAGGTCCTTGGCGCTGATCCCGCACGGTGATGCGGCGATCGCTTCCAGCACGCGCAGCGCGCGACCCACCGACTGAAGCGTTCCCGATGCCGCTTTCGCGCCGTTCTGCGGGTTCGATCCGCCGGTGGGTAGCGCGTTCATACTCCTCAATGTAGGTCAGACCCGTTACGCCGTACGGGTGAACCATATCGGGTGTCCAGCAGCCCGCGGCACCAACCGGCATTGCCTTCGATGCTGACCCTCGTGGTGCGTGCGAACCGAAGCCGCGCCGAGAGCCCCTCGACCGGGACCGGTTCGCCCTGCTCGTCGAGCAGCAGCGGGGCATCCGGGCCCGTGGGCAGCCCCAGCTGTTCCCGGCGCCTGCGCAACCGGTCCAGCGGGGTGCTCGCGGACAACTCGCCGAGGCGCTTGGTGACCAGCTCCTCGTGCGTGACGCCGTCCCGCAACAACTCCTGCGCGACCTGTTCCTGGTAGGCCACGTGCGCCTTGCGCAGGAAGGTCACCCGCAGTTCTTCGAGCTCACCGGCGGCGAGACCGGGGAACGCGGCGTTGAAGCCGTCCCCGGCCGCGACCCCCGCGTTGATCTCCTCGGACGCGAAGTGGTCCAGCAGCCGCACCCGCACCCGCTCGACCCCGGCCAGCTCGGCCACCGCGTCGTGCGCGTCGGCGACCATCAGGTAGGCGAAGTTCGGGGCGCAGAAGTAGGTCGGCAACCGCAGGTCCACGTGCACGTCCGCACCGTCGAGGCGCACTTCGGCGACGAAGTCCAGTTCGGTGACGGGCTGGTCCAGCTCCGGGTCGAGCACCGTGCCCAGCGCCCGCCAGACCTCGGTTTCCAGGCTCACGGCAGTGGTCATGACGGCAGGACCTCCTTGTTCAGCTCGGAGGCGACCGGCTCGCCACCGGCCGGCACCGCGGCCTCGCTGGCACGCATCTCGGCGGGCACGTCGATGTCGTAGAGCCGGGCGGCGTTGAGCCCGAGGATCTTGCGCTTGATGTCGGTGGTCAGCGCGCCGTACTCGGACTGCATGTCCTCCGGGATCTGGAAGTCGACGAACTGCTCCACCAGCCACTTCGGCGTCCAGATCGCGTAGTCGCTGGAGAAGGTGATCCGGTTCTCGTCCAGCCAGAACAGCAGCTCACCGATGATCTGCGCGAAGTAGCGCGGGCGGTGGTTCATGAACGCCATCGCCACCGCGAGCCCGCCGTAGACGTTCGGCTCCTGGGTGGCGATCCAGCAGAAGTCCTCCAGCCGCGGCAGTCCGACGTGCTCGACGATGAAGTTCAGCTCCGGGAAGGCGGAGGCCACGTCGTCCACGTCGGCGACGTCGAACGCATCCCGGTTCAGCGGGTAGATCGTCGGGCCCTTGTGGATGTGGATGTTCTTGATGCCGAGTTCCTGGCACTTCTCCAGGTACCGGTAGGACCACGGGTCGGTCAGCTTCCAGCCCTTCGACTCGCCCTTCCACTCGGCGGTGTAGAGCTTGGTGCCCTTGAGCTGCCAGCGCTCCGCGAGCCGCTCCAGCGCCGCCAGCCCGGACTCGCCGTCACGCGGGTCCCAGCCGCCGTTGACGATGAACTTGTCCGGGTGCTTCTCGGCCAGCACGCCGTCCTGCTCGGTGGTGTTGAAGCCGTTGACGAAGAAGTCGGTGAGGTAGGTGGGCTGGAAGATCGCCTTGTCCACGTAGCCGACCTCGAACAGGTCGTGGAGGATCTTCTCCTCGCTCTGCTTCTGGAACTGCTCGTGCGACCACAGCGCGGATTCCGGGCTCAGGTTGCGGTGGTAGTCGTAGAAGCAGTTCAGGAAGCCTTCGCCGTAGCGGTTGGCCTGGTTGGCCGGGGTTCCGTCCCAGGCGTGGATGTGGCTGTCGACGATGAAGTACTTCGTGCCGTCCTTCTCGTACATGAATTACCTCCGTGGTGGGAGCGATCAGGGGACGAGGATGGCGCGGCCGCCCGGAATGCGGCCTGCGTCGAGGTCGGCGAGCGCATCCAGCGCGCCGTCCAGCGGGTAGGTGCGGGTGCGCAGCGAAACCTTGCCCTGCGCGGTCAGCGTCATCAGTTCGTCGAGGTCGTTGTAGGAGCCGACGAGGTTGCCGATCACGTTGATCTCGCGGGAGATCACGTCGATGGTGGGCACGTCCACCCGGCCGCCGTAGCCGATGACGAAGTAGGAGCCCGCGTCGCGGGTCATCGCCACGCCCTCGGCTTCGGTGCCGTTCTCGCCCACGAAGTCCAGGACGACGTGCGCGCCCTTGCCGCCGGTGATGTCCCGGACGGTGTCCACGTGCTTGCCGTCGGCGTTGACGGTGTGGTGCGCGCCGAGCTCAGTGGCCAGCCGCAGGGCTTCCGCCGACCGGTCCACCACGGTGATTTCCGCCGGCGTGAGCGCCAGCAGGGATTGCAGTCCGATGTGGCCGAGTCCGCCGGCGCCGATCATCACCACGTGCGCGCCGGGGTACAGCAGCGGCACCGCTTTGCGCACCGCGTGGTACGCGGTGAGTCCGGCGTCGGCGAGCGCGGCCACGTCGGCCGGTGCCAGCCCGTCGTCCAGCTTGACCACCGAGCGGGCGTTGGTGCGCAGCAGTTCGGCCATGCCGCCGTCGGTGTCGATGCCGGGGAACTGCGAGTTCTCGCAGTGCACGTCGTCGCCGCTGCGACATGCGCGGCACAAGCCGCAGGTCACCAGTGGGTGCAGGATGACCTTGTCGCCGGGGCGCACGTTGCTCACCGCGGAGCCGACTTCGCGGACCGTTCCCGCGTTCTCGTGGCCGATGACGTAGGGCAGCGCGACACCGCTCTTGTCCGCCCACTGTCCTTCGATGATGTGCAGGTCGGTGCGGCAGACGCCCGCCGCGTTGATCTCGACCAGCACGTCCAGCGGGTCCCGCACGGCCGGATCGGGTATCGATTCGACCGCGGGTTTCTCGCCGTAGGCGTGCACTCTGACTGCCTTCACGGCGGGCTCCTCTCCGTTGAGCTGTGTCCCGCACCACAGGGTGTACGGCGTCCCGTGAGGAGCAAAGAGCCGTTGTCAGATGCTGATAAGGCAATGCGTCTGGGCTGGTCGCAGCAAGCGCTGCGGCGGATCGGCGCCATCTGCTCGGGGCCGTGTGCCAGCGGGCTGTTGCGCCGTCTCGCAGCACCGCTCGATGGCTGCGGTGTCTATAGTGCCGAGACGTTGCTACTGGCGCGTTAAGGAGGCGGACGTGGACGCGGACGTCATCGTCGTGGGAGCCGGGCTCGCCGGTCTGGTCGCCACCGCGGAACTCGCTGATGCGGGCCGCCGGGTGCTGCTGCTGGACCAGGAACCCGAAGCGTCCTTGGGCGGTCAGGCCCACTGGTCGTTCGGCGGATTGTTCCTCGTGGACTCGCCCGAGCAACGACGTCTCGGGGTGCGCGATTCGCACGAGTTGGCGTGGCAGGACTGGCTCGGTACCGCGGGTTTCGACCGGGACGACGACCACTGGCCGGCGCGCTGGGCCGAGGCGTACGTGGACTTCGCCGCGGGGGAGAAGCGTTCTTGGCTGCGGCAGCAGGGGATTTCGCTGTTCCCGCTGGTGCAGTGGGCCGAACGCGGCGGGTCGCTGGCCACCGGGCACGGCAATTCGGTGCCGCGTTTCCACGTCACCTGGGGAACCGGTCCGGGCGTGCTCGAACCATTCCTGCGCCGGGTGCGGGATGCCGAGCGGCGCGGGCTGGTGTCGCTGCGATTCCGGCACCGCGTGACCGGGTTGAGCACTACCGACGGCACCGTCGACGGAGTGCGCGGTGAGGTGCTGGAGCCCAGCGGTGTCTCCCGCGGGCAGAAGAGTTCTCGGGCCGTGGCCGGGGAATTCGCGCTCAGCGCGCAGGCCGTGGTCGTGACCTCCGGCGGGATCGGCGCGAATCTCCCGCTGGTGCGGCGGAATTGGCCGGAACGGCTCGGTCCGGCACCGCGCGAGATGATCGCCGGAGTGCCCGATCACGTGGACGGGCAGCTGCTGGAAGTCGTCGGCGAGACCGGTGGCCGCGTCATCAACTCCGACCGGATGTGGCACTACACCGAGGGAATCCGCAATTACAGTCCAGTGTGGACGGACCACGGCATCCGTATTCTGCCCGGCCCGTCACCGTTCTGGATCGACGCGCGCGGGCGCCGGTTGCCGCCGCCGCTGTTCCCCGGCGCGGACACGCTGGCGACGTTGGCGCACATCAACTCGAGCGGGCACGAGCACACCTGGTTCGTGCTGAACCGGCGGATCATCAGCCGCGAGTTCGCGCTGTCCGGCTCCGAGCAGAACCCCGACCTCACCGAGCGCAACGTGGCCGAGGTGCTGCGCCGCGGCGGCGAGGTCACGCCACCGCCGGTCGCCGAGTTCGTCAAGCGCGGCACCGATTTCGTGGTCCGCCGCAACCTGCCGGACCTGGTGCGCGGGATGAACGAGCTGGTCGGCGAGGGCCTGATCGATCCGTCCGGACTGGAACGCGACATCCGCGCGCGGGACCGCGAAGTCGACTCCGGACTGGGCAAGGACGCGCAGGTCAACCTCGTGCGGGAAGCCCGCCGCTACCGGGTGGACCGGATGGCGCGGGTCGCACCGCCGCACCGGTTGCTGGATCCGGCGGCGGGCCCGCTGATCGCGGTCCGGCTGTCGCTGCTGACCCGCAAGACGCTCGGCGGGGTGGAGACCGATTTGGACGCTCGAGTGCTCGGGTCGTCCGGGAACCCGTTGCCGGGCCTGTACGCGGCGGGCGAGGTCGCCGGTTTCGGCGGCGGCGGGATGCACGGATACCGCTCGCTGGAGGGGACTTTCCTCGGCGGCTGCCTGTTCTCCGGGCGCACCGCCGGGCGCGCGGCCGCGCGGGCGACGGGCTGAACCGATTCGCGGTTCCGTGATGTGATGGGCACATGCGAAACATCGTGCTGGGAAAGACCGGACTGGACGTGTCCCGCATCGCCTTCGGCACCTGGCAGCTCGGAGGTGAGTGGGGTTCGTTCGACGAGGACGCCGCGGTGGCCGCTATCCGGCACGCCCGCGAGCAGGGCGTGAACTTCTTCGACACCGCGCAGGCGTACGGCTTCGGCCGCTCCGAGCAGGTGCTCGGCCGTGCGCTGGCGGACGAGCTGCGCAGGGACCGGGACGGCCTGGTCATCGCCACCAAGGGCGGCATCAACCCCGGCGGTGAACGTCCCCGCGACGCCGGGCGCGCCTGGTTGCGCCAAGGCGTGGAGGAGAGTCTGCGGGCGCTCGGGCTCGAGCACATCGACCTGTACCAGGTGCACTGGCCGGACCCGGACACGCCGGCCGAGGAGACCGCTGGTGCCCTGCAGGAACTGGTCGACGAGGGCAAGATCCGGCACGCCGGGGTGTCCAACTACGACGCCGCCCAGCTCGCCGCGTTCGACCGCACCCGCCCGGTCGAGACGCTGCAGCCACCGTACCACCTGTTCCGGCGCGGCATCGAGGACGAGGTGCTGCCCTACACCCGCGAGCACGACATCGGCGTGCTCGCCTACAGCCCGCTGGCCAGCGGGCTGCTGACCGGGACGCTGACGCCGGAGAGCACGTTCGAGGACAGCGACTGGCGTGCGAACTCGTCGGCGTTCCGGGGCGAGATGCTGCGGCGGAACCTGGCCGTGGTGCAGCGGCTGAAGGAGTTCGCCGCTGCCCGCGAGCTCACGGTCAGCCAGCTGGCCATCGCGTGGGTGCTGGCGCAGCGCGGCGTGCACGTGGCCATCGTGGGGGCGCGCAGCGCGCGCAACATCGAGAACAGCCTGGCCGCGGCCGAAGTGGACCTCAGCGCGGACGACCTCGCCGAGATCGAGCGCATCACCGCGGACGGCATGTCCATCGAGGGCGCCGCGCCCGAAGGCGTGGCGTGAGCCTGGTGCGGCCCGGACGCGCAGGGCCGCACCGCTGACAACCCCGTGTGCAGGCCGGTGGGGCCGTGTCCAGCGCGGCCCCACCGGCTCACAGGTAGCAGGCGCTGACCCACCCGGCGACGCGCGTGTGCCGGTCCAGGACGTGCCACCAGGTGCGGTCCGGTCGGCCGCCCGGACAGGTCACCGGTTCGCCCTCCGCCTGCCGGTTCTTCCGCACCCGGTCGCCGGCGTTGCCCAGGCCGAGCACCGCCGAGGCCGTGTCCGGCGCCGCCCGCAGGTTCACCCCCGGAACCCGGAAGTCGCCGGTGCGATCGGCGGCGCGGCTGAGTTCGCCGAGCCGCTCGCCGAATTCGAAAACGAAGTGCGCGACGCCGCTGGCCACGCCGTTCATCGGCAGCACCAGGGTCGCCACCGCGGCGAGCACCGCATTCCGGATCGCATGCATGTTTTCCCCCCAAACTCCCGCCGGGGGCCGTTGCCCTGGGCGGGAGTCTCGCGACAAGATCGCTCGGCGGCGTTCGGCGCGGCCGGTCGATCTCTGCAACGCGCTCTCATTTTATCGGCGGTGGCCCGGTTTCCGGGAGTAGCCGTTCAGGTATCGGGGCAGCTGCGCGCTTTCGTGCGGAGTCCTGAATGGAATTCGCAGGTGGATTACCGTTCGCCACGCGGATTCCCGCGGGAGTGCCCACCTACGTGGGGGTATCGGCGCGGTGCGTTCGCCGCGCGTGACGGAGCGGCGACTAACCTCGGCCGGGTCTGAGAGGGGCGTGCGATGAGCGAGGCGGATCTTTGGGACGGCTTGGCCGTGCCGCCCGGCCTGTGCCGCTGGTGCGCGCATCCGTCGTTGAACCGCACCAGGCATGGCGTGACCTACATGCGCTGCACGCGCTCGTCCTGGGACGAGCGGCTGCCGCGCTACCCGGGGTTGCCGGTCGTCGAGTGCGTCGGGTTCGAGCAGGCAGGCGGCTGAGTCGGCGGCCCCGGCGCCGTGCGCCTGAGTCCGGACGCGCGAGCCCGCGGCACCGTTCGGCCCGGAAAAGCGAAGCGGCCGGGCGGGCGATGCCCGTCCCGGCCGCTTCGACCGCTGCCCGCGGTCAGCCGATGCGAGCGCCGATGCCGGTCAGCGACCGGACCTCCATCTCGGACTGCCGCTCGTGGTCGTCCGAGCGCGGCCCGAACAGGGTGCCGATCGCCGCGCACAGGAACGAGATCGGGATGGACACGATGCCCGGGTTCTTCAGCGGGAAGAACGCGAAGTCCACGTCCGGGAAGATCGAGTCGGCCGCGCCGGAGAACACCGGCGAGAACACCACCAGCAGCAGGCAGGAGATCAGTCCGCTGTAGATGCCCCACAGCGTGCCCGTGGTGTTGAACCGCTTCCAGAACAGCGAGAACAGCAACGTGGACAGGTTCGCCGACGCCGCGAACGCGAACGCCAGCCCGACCAGGAACGCGATGTTCTGGCCGTTGACCGCGACCCCGCCGACGATCGAGACCAGCCCGATGCCCAGCGCGGTCAGCCGCGCCACCCGCACCACCTTGTGCGATTCGACGTTGCCGCGCTTGATCATGTTCGCGTAGACGTCGTGCGCGAACGACGCGGACGCGGTCAGCGTGAGCCCGGCGACCACCGCGAGGATCGTGGCGAACGCGATCGCCGCGACGATGCCCAGCAGCAGCGTGCCGCCGATGCGGTAGGCCAGCAGCGGCGCCGCGGAGTTCTCCCCGCCCGGTGCGCCGACGATCGTCGGAGTGCCCACCAGCGCGGCGGCGCCGTAGCCGATGACCAGGGTGAACAGGTAGAACAGCGACATCGTCCACACCGCCCAGACCACCGAGCGGCGGGCTTCCTTGGCGTTCGGGACGGTGTAGAAGCGCATCAGCACGTGCGGCAGACCACCGACGCCGAGCACCAGCGCCAGCGACAGCGACACGAAGTCCAACTTGGTCAGTTCGGACTTCCCGTACTCCACGCCCGGTCCGAGGATGTCCCTGCCGTTCGGGTTGTTCGCCGCCGCCTCGTCGAGCACCCGGCTGAAGTCGTAGCCGAACTTGCCGAGCAGGAAGATCGTGATCATCGCGGCGCACAGCATCAGCAGCGTGGCCTTGATGATCTGCACCCAGGTGGTGCCCTTCATGCCGCCCAGCAGCACGTAGAGGATCATCACCAGGCCCACGACGGCGATCACCATCGCCTGGCCCCAGTAGCTGTGCACGTCCGCGAGCAGCGCGACCAGGCCGCCGGCACCGGCCATCTGCGCGATCATGTAGACGAACGTGATCGCCATCGTGGAGATCGCCGCGGCGGCGCGCACCGGGCGCTGCTTCATCCGGAAGCTCAGCACGTCGCCCATCGTGAAGCGGCCGGTGTTCCGCATCCGCTCGGCGATCAGCAGCAGGTTGATCAGCCACGCGACCAGGAACCCGATGGAGTACAGGAACCCGTCGTAGCCGTGCACCGCGATCGCGCCGGCGATGCCGAGGAACGACGCCGCGGACAGGAAGTCGCCGGACAGCGCGACACCGTTCTGCACGCCGGTGAACGAGCTGCCTGCAGCGAAGTAGTCGCTGGAGGTGTTCGCGCTGCTGACCCGGTACACGATGAACAGCGTCAGCAGCACGAAGCCGGCGAAGATGACGGTGTTGATGATCGGGCCTTCGGACGGCAGCAGGTCACTTCCGGGTGCCTGCGCCAGGATCGGCTGCCGATGTTGCGCGGACAGCGTCGGGATCACTGCGCACCCTCCTCAGCGCGACCGTCCACAGCGGCCTGCAGCTGCTCGATCCGCGGGTCCATGTAGTGATCGGCGAACCGCACGTAGGCGGCGGTGATGAGCACAGTGGACACGAACTGGCCGATGCCCATCAGCAGCCCGACGTTCACCGAGCCGAACACCGGCTGGGACATGAAGTCCGGAAGGTACGCCGCGATGATCACGTAGGCGAGGTACCAGAGCAGAAATAGCGCGGTCATCGGAAATACGAACGCGGACACCCGGCGGCGCAGGTCGTTGAATTCCGTACTCTGCGCGATGGCCTGGTAATTCGGCTCGGTCTGCTGGGTGCGGACCGCGCTCTTCTCGATTCCCCCGAAGCCGGTCCGTGCTTTCCCGGACCGGTCGTGGGGGCGACCGCGCAGCGCGGATTGCGTTGCGTTGCTCATGCTTCCTTCCAGGAAGTTGTGCGTCGGGTCGGCCAAACCCTTCAGGACCCGGCGGAGTTGGGGGCGTCGAGGACTTCGCGGGGAGGCGAAGGACCTCGCGGCGGCGAAGCATAACGACTCTGTCGGTGGAGCAGAAAGTACACCCTTGGGGCACATGGAGTGACCAATTTTGTCACTGTAGGTCACAGGCATACCGACGTTCGGGGTGGGGCGTCACGCGAACGGCTGGTACTCAGTCGACTGTCGATGATCTTGGAAGAAGTGTTACCAGCTCGTTGTCGAGGCGGCTCGGCGGGTGCCGGAGGCCCTTCCGCGTAGTGAAAAATTCCTCGTTCCGGCCGCTTCCGGCCGCATCCGGACGGCCTTCGCTGTGCGGTGTTCACAGCAGTGGATTCCGCTGAAAACGCCCTCCGCTGTTTCCCGGACGGGGGGTTTATAGTGCGAGGCACCTGAAAACCAGACCGCTCCTCTTCCTCCGCCCCGGTTAGGTGCCAGTGTCCGGAATGCCTCCGCCGCGGCTGCGCCAGCTCGGTTCGGTAACGCTCGGTCTCGCCGGAGCCGCCGTTCCGATACGGTTCCGTGCTGGTAGTGCGAGCCCTTGCCTGCGAGCCTGCCCGCCGCCGGAAACCTTTCCCACCGACAACCCAGACGACGATTGCGGGATCACACGGATGCGCCGTTCCCCGACGCCAAGTCCACTCGAAAGAGACCTCCTGCCTCGCCGGGCCGTTCGGCTGCTGCCGGGGTGGTGCTCGTGACGACGCCGGACGCCCGGACGGAGGCGCGCAACGACGTCGCACCCGGACGCGCCGGAGTCCGCGAGTGGCGCAACTGGAGCCTGCCCGTCAAATTCGCGGCGGTCGTGCTGGTGCCGGTGCTGTTCGCGGTCGGCCTCGGCGTCTCGCAGATTCGCTGGCAGGTCGAGCAGGCGGACGAGTACAACCGCGTGGCCGAAGTGCTGGACACGGCGCAGCGGGTGGAACCGCTGGTGGAGGCGTTGCAGGCCGAGCGCAACGCGGCGGTGCAGCGCACCCTCGGCGAGGACGTCGGCCTCGCCGAGCGGATTTCCAATGTGGACAAGACGGCGAGCGAGGTGGACGCCCAGCTCGGTGAGCCCGGCGAATTCGGCCAGCTCGTGCAGGACCGCCAGCGGGAAATGCACCTCGCGCTGGACAAGCTGCGCACCGCGCGCCCCGCGGTGCAGGCGGGCCTCGCCCCGGCGCCGCAGGTGATCGAGGGCTACACCACCGCCATCAACACCGTGCTGTCGATGGACCGTGCGCTCACCAGCACCGTGTCCGAGCCGAGCCTTTCCAGTACCGCCTCGGCGTTGCAGGACATGTTGGGCCTGATGGAGGAAGTCCGCTTCCAGCAGGCGTGGGTGCTCACCGGGCTGTCCGAGGGCAACCTGGACCAGCAGGCGATCAACGAGCTGCTCGGGTCCCGCGCCCGGCTCGAATCGAAGATCACCGACGCGCGCGCCACGGTGGCCCGGCACTGGGAGAAGCGGCTCGGTGCGACGCTGCTCAGCCCGCCGATCCAGCAGCGCAACGGGCTGCTCACGGCGATCGTCGCCGCGACGATGGACGACAAGTCCTCCGGCGGCTACCCGGTCGGGACCGAGCAGTGGAACTCCGTGTCCGACCAGGTCGTCGCGCTCATCGACGACGGGCACAACGACCTCGCCGACGAGGTGCGCGGCGGCGCGGCCAAGCTCGAGGAGGACGCCAGCGCCGCGGCGGGCTGGGACTCGGTGCTGCTGCTGTCCGCGCTGATCGCGGCTGCCGCGGTGATCATCACGATCAGCCGGCAGCTGCTGGGCTCGCTGCGCGCCCTGCGCCGCGGCGCGCTGGACGCGGCCGACAACGAGCTGCCGGACGCGGTGGAAGGCATCCGCGCGGGCGGTGAGGTCAACGAGATCCGGCCGTTGCCGGTGTCCACCACCGAAGAGGTAGGCCAGGTGGCCCGCGCCTTCGACGAGGTGCAGCGGCAGGCGCTGCGGCTGGCCGCCGAGCAGGCCGTGCTGCGGCACGGCTACAGCGAATCCTTCGTGGGCGTCTCGCGGCGAAGCCAGAGCCTGCTGGAACGCCAGCTGCGCCTGTTCGAGCAGCTCGAGCAGGACGAGGAAGACCCCGACCAGCTCTCCAGGCTGTTCCAGCTGGACCACTTGGCGACCCGGATGCGCCGGAACAACGAGAACCTGATGGTGCTCTCCGGCAGCGACCTGGCGCGGCGCTTCGTGCGGCCCACCGACCTGTCCGACGTGCTGCGCGCCGCGGTCTCCGAGATCGAGCAGTACCCGCGGGTGGTCCTGCAGCCGCCGCCGCAGGCGAAGATCCTCGGGCACACCGCCAGCGACATGGTGCGGTTGCTGGCCGAGGTGATGGACAACGCGGCGAACTTCTCCTCGCCGGACACCTCGGTGACGGTCTCCACCTACCAGGCCGGGGACGGTTCGATCACGGTCGACGTGCTCGACGAAGGCATCGGCATGGGCGAGGCGGAGCTGGCCGACGCGAACGCCAAGCTCGCGCGCGTCGAGGAGAACGACCTGGCCACCTCGCGCCGGATGGGCCTGTTCGTGGTCTCCAGGCTGGCGCTGCGGCACGGCATCGCGGTCCGGCTCTACGGCGGTCCGGACGTGGAAGGCGTGCGCTCCACCGTGGTCGTGCCCGCCGAGCACGTGGTCTCCACCGCCGGGCCGCCCGCGAGCGCCCAGCCCACCCCGGCGCAG
The DNA here is from genome assembly GCF_037023755.1 of Saccharopolyspora sp. SCSIO 74807. Classification (NCBI taxonomy): domain Bacteria; kingdom Bacillati; phylum Actinomycetota; class Actinomycetes; order Pseudonocardiales; family Pseudonocardiaceae; genus Saccharopolyspora; species Saccharopolyspora sp. SCSIO 74807. Next base: position 2,290,774 of record NZ_CP146100.1, read on the forward strand.
GGCGGGCAGCGCAACGGGTTCGCGCACCACGACATGCCGACCTCGGGAGCGATCGGCGCCGCCCAGTCCGCGCAGTCGGGCGCATCGGCCTCGGGCGCGGCTACCGCTGAGGAAACCGCGTTCCAGCGGAACAACAGCGGGGTGGACAGCGCCGAGACCGGCTTCTCCACCGCGCAGCCGGACAACACGTTCAACAGCGGCTTCTTCACCGGGTCCGGGGAGGACGTCGCAGGCAACGCGCTGCCGAAGCGGGAACCGTCCGCGGGCATGTTCGCGCCTTCGCAGCGCGACGAGGAAACGCACGATCCGGGCGACGCGCCGACCGCGAGCCTGTTCACGCCGCTGGAGATCCCGGAGCAGCAGGACGGGCAGGACTTCCGCTCCGACTGGACCTCTTCGGACCTGGCGTGGCCGCCGGCCATCGAGGACTCGGCGACGCAGGCGCCGAGCACGTCCGGGGACGCGCCCTCGCCGATCTTCGAGGAAGTCTCCACGCAGTGGTTCCAGCCGGCCCCCGAACCCGAGGCCGCTCCGGACGAGCACGCCTGGCCGACCGGGGAACCCACCGGCGGGTCCACAGCGGACTCCGGAACCGCCGGGTTCCCCGGTGAGCAGGCCACCGGTTCCGGACTGCCCCGCCGCGATCCCGGCGGCTCGGCCGGTTCCGAGCCGCGCATCGACGAATCCGACCCGCTCGGCATCGACCACCTCGCCGACGGGCGCAACGGCACCGGCGGTGAAGATCTCGACCGCTCCGGTGCCGCCGGGAACGGGACGGCTGCCGCGGAACCCGATTCCGCGGGACGCAGCCCGCACGAACTGAGCCGCCGGTTGGCCGACCTCCAAGGCGGTCTGCGTTTCGGGAGGAAGGGGCCAGTGCAGTCGCAGGAGACCGAACAGGAAGCCGCGCCGGAAACCGCGGCGGACCGGCAGCTGCAGCCGCGCCGCAACGGTGGTTCGAGCTGGATCACCGAGTCCGCCGAATCGCACGGCGCGGACTCGAACGGTGCCGAGGCGGGCGCCGACGGCTGGAACTTCGCCACCGACGACGGCTGGAAGCAGGCCGCAGCGGCGACGAGCTCCAGCCCGGAGTCGTTCACCTCTTCCGGCCTGCCGCGGCGCACGCCGAAGGCGCAGCTCGCACCCGGCAGCGCGGGCACGTTCTTCGGTGAGCAGGAGGAGCAGGACAAACCGTTCGAGCGGGACGCGAACGCGCTGCGCGGACGGCTCTCCAGCTTCCAGACCGGTGTCCAACGTGGACGCCACCGCGCACCGGACGAGTCCTGAGAACGCACGCCGGCGGAAAAGACTTAGGAGATGGTGTGAATGCGTTGCTCAGGTGCGGATGAGCTGCGCTGCGACGAGGAGTCCTGAACCAGGCCACTGCGGGCGCCGGTCGCGCCCGGTTCCACCGATACGGCAACACGGGGTCGTCTCGACCGGCGACTCCACTAGCAACAGCCAGGAGGTTGCATGACTCCCCAGGAGACGATGTCCCGGCGGTTCGGGTGGCTGGTCACGGACTTCACCGAGCGCGTCGCTGGTGTGGCGCACGCGATCGTGGTGTCCGCGGACGGCCTGCTGCTGACCTCGTCGGCGAAACTCCCCCCGGACCGGGCGGACCAGCTGGCCGCGGTCGCGTCCGGTCTGCTCAGCCTCACCAACGGCGCCGCCAAGTGCTTCGAGGCCGGTGAGGTGACCGAGACGATCGTCGAGATGCACTACGGCACGCTCATCCAGATGGGCATCAGCGACGGTTCGTGCCTGACGGTGCTCGCGGCGCCGCAGTGCGACATGGGCCTGATCGCCTACGAGATGGCGATGCTGGTGGAGCGCGTCGGCCAGATCCTCACGCCGGAGCTGCGGCACCAGTTGCAGGGCGCCGGGAATCCGTTCTCCCCACCGGCCGCGGTGAGGTGAACCGATGGACGACTCCGATTTCGGCGAACACGAGGACCGAAGACGGGACGACACGGGTCCGCAAGAGGGGCCGGAAGGCACCACGTTCGCCGATGTGATGAACGGCTTCAGCTTCGACAGCGGTCGCGGCGGCAGGCGCGGCAGGCGCAAGCGCGCGCAGCGGTCGGAGGAGCCGTCGGAACAGCCTCCGCAAGCGGGACCTGCGCAGCCGGAACAACCGCAGCAGCCGGAGCCGCCGCAGCGGCAGCAGTCGCCGGGGCCGCCGGGGCCGGGACAGGCACCGCCGCCCGGCCCGGCTCCGCAGCAGCCCGGGCCGCCTGCTCCGCCTCCGCAGCCCGGTAGGCAGCCTCCCGGGCCGCCGCCGGATTTCCAGGCGCAGCAGCCGCCCGGCGGGTGGTCCACGGGTCCGCAGCCGCCGGTTCCGCCGCAGCCGCCACCGGACTGGGGCTCCGCGGGACCTGCGCGCGGAGTCCCGGCCACCGGCGGGCAGCGGCCCGCGGGGCAGGAGTGGGAGCGGCCCGCGGCGGAGTGGCCTGCGCAGGACGCCGAATCGGACGTGCCGGCGGCTTCCAGCATCCGGTCCTACACCTGGACCGGGGGGCGGACCCGGTCGAACTACGAGCTTCAAATGGAAACGCTCGTGTCCACCAGCGAGTCGTACCGATCCGGCGCGGCGGGACGGATGGAACACGAGTCGATCGCCGAGTTGTGCAGGCACCCGCGGTCGGTTGCCGAGGTCGGGGCGATGCTGTCCGTTCCGATCGGGGTGGCCCGGGTGCTGCTGGCCGACATGGCTGAACTGGGGATGATCACGGTGCACCAGACTGTGACGGAAAGCGGCAGCGCACCACACATGATGTTGATGGAAAGGGTTTTGAGTGGACTCCGTCGGCTTTAGAGCTCCCCAAGCAGGCGCTCAGGGACCGCTTGCCCAGCAGCGCAGTGCCACCACCTCGGCCAAGATCGTCGTCGCCGGCGGTTTCGGGGTCGGCAAGACGACTTTCGTCGGGTCGGTCTCCGAGATCGTCCCGCTGACCACCGAGGCCGTGATGACGGAGGCCAGTTCCGGCGTCGACGACCTCGCGGCGACGCCGGACAAGACCAGCACCACCGTCGCGATGGACTTCGGCCGCATCTCGCTGGATTCGGATCTGATCCTGTACCTGTTCGGCACGCCCGGGCAGCAGCGGTTCTGGTTCATGTGGGACGACCTGGTGCGCGGTGCGATCGGTGCCGTCGTGCTGGTGGACACCCGCAGACTCGCGGATTCCTTCTCGGCCGTGGACTTCTTCGAGGATCGCGGGCTGCCCTACCTGATCGCGGTGAACTGCTTCGACGGGGAGCTGCGCCACCAGATGGAGGAGATCCGCGAGGCGATGGCGATCGGCCCGCACGTGCCGATCGGCCCGTGCGACGCGCGGGACCAGCAGTCCACCAAGCACGCGCTGATCGCGCTGGTGCAGCACTCGATGCGGCACTGGCAGGCCAAGCAGGGCGCGCAAGCATCCCGGTGAACCGGTTGCGGTGACCGGGCCCGCCGCGGTTGCCGCGGTGGAACTCCTGCGCGAGCGCGCCGTTCGAGCGGAAACGTTCGAGCGGCGCGCTCTTTTTTGCGCTGTGCGGGGAAAATCTCGTGCCCGGCCGGGCGCCGGTCCCGGGCGCGGGCACTGTCCACGGTGTTCTTGACGATCTTCGGTGGACGGTGCCGCGTTCGTCCACCCGGGTATGCCGGTGCGCGCCCGCGCGGCGCGCGGTTTTTGCCTGCTGTGCGGTGACTTCCGGAGTCTGCGGACGCGGATTCCGGCTGGTCCGGCCACTTGCGCGGCACGGTCCTTTATGGAGGAAAGTGCGCAAGTGGCCGTGCCGGACCGCTGCGAAATATTCACCCAATTGAAAGAGTGCGCCCGTCGTTATCCGGCCGCTAACATTCCTCAATAGCGGCCGATGGCCGACTAATCCCACTTCTCGACAGCGCCTGAGCGAGCTGTCGCGGCGCGCTCCCGAGATCGTTCTCGGGTGGCGGCACCGCCTTGTTCCAGGTGATTTCCCGCGTTCGAGAAGGCGATCCGACGAAAGGTGGCCATTGTGGACTTCGACGCGCTCTTCCAGCCGCAGTCGCGGGCGATTCGCGCCGCGGCGCGCGAGGGGTTCCGATTCCGGTGCGCGCGCGTCCCGGCGGCGCCGGTGTTGCAAGGATTCCGCGTGGTGCGAGGTGTGCTGGACGTGTTCCTCGCCAGCGCGCCCGACGACTCGGTCGCCGCCCGATATCGGGTGGCGGACCTGGAAAATCCCGAACCGCTCGCGTCGTGGCGGCGATCCGGGCCCGTGGACCAGGTGGTTCCCGCGTTGCTCGCGTTACCCGTGCACGGCGCGCGCGGTTCACCAGTGGTCCCGGAACTTCCGCGAACCCGGGATTCTTCAGCCGCAGCACCGATTCCGCCCGCAGCCGGCGACGAGGCGCACACCTGCGCGAATTCGCATTTCCGGCGGCGTTGGCCGCGCATCCCGCAGCAACGTCGCGCGGAGCCCGGGGGTGCGCGGTGAACGACAAGAAGCACTTGCCGATGGCTTGGCACTTCGAGCGGGTGTCGGCGCGCGAGAGCTACACATTCCGCTGGGGCCGCGGCGCCGGAGTGATCACCGTGCATCGCGGCGACGCGCGTGGTTCGCACGGTGATGACGGTTTGGTCGACACCGTGCAGGTCGGCACCGATTGGATCGATGACCAGGATGTGCGCGTGCAGGCCAAGAAATGGATTCGGGCGAATGCGGGACGCGGTGTGCGATGAATGCCCCGCCGTTCGGTGCAAGGTGAGCGCACCTGTCCGGCCGCGCTCACCGGGCGCCTCATCAGCGTGGGCGTCTCCGGGAACAGGTGGTGCCGGCCTTGGGCGCGGTGCTCCCTCGCGTGATGGGTTTGCGATGCCGCCGTCTCTCGACTGGGCAGACGAACAGCCACTCATCGCTGCGCTGCGACTGCGACCGGTAGACCTCCATCCGCACGTCGCAGTGGTCGCAGTCCGGCGGATCGCTGAGTACATCCGCGTGTTGATGTTCCAGTATTTTCGCGGCGTATCGGCCACCGCGGTGTTGCACCATGATCTCGCGCCGGGGCTTCTGCGGACTGCTCGACAAGGTGTTTTGACTGCCCAGGAACACGGTCATCTTGTCGATGACGACGATTTTCTGGTGCATGTTCCGCATCCGCACCATGCGGGTGACGGAGCTTTCGAGCCGGTCGAGCCGTTCCGCGGCCTCATCGTCCTTGCGGTCGTTGATGTCGCCCTCGTCGGAGATGAACACGCGGACATCGACCCCGCGTTGGGACGCCGCGTGCAGCTGTGGCAGCACGGACTCCATCCGCTTGTGTACCCAGGGGGACCACATGTAGATCGAATGCTCTGCTCGGTCGATCTCTTCGAGCACTGCGGGGTAGTAGCTGTGCTCGTCGTACCAGCCATGCGCGGTGACGTGGACGTGCTCGTCGAATGCGTTCCACACGTCTTCGTCGATCGCGTCGAGTTTTTCCGGGCGCTCCTGCTCGTCGACGCCGAGGAACTTGAAGGCCCGGACTCCCTTGAGCTGCAACTGATCGAACGTCTCGCGAACCGCGGCCAGTGCGGTACCGGATTGCGCGGACGTGATCGCTTTCCAGCCGGCCAGCAGGTAAACACGGTGCTTGACCCTGCTGAGACCGACGTTCAACAAGCGAGCACCGGTGCGGGCGTAATCGTTGCCGCGCATGTTGCCCGCCGCTACCCAGCCTTGCGATTCGTATCCGGACTCGACCGTGTCGAAGATGACGACATCGAACTCGCGTCCTTGGAAGCTGTGCGCTGTGCCGACCTCCACATTCCGGTCCAAGCCGCGGTCGCGCAGGTATTCGTAGGTCGCCTGTTGCTGGATCTTGTACGGCGTCACGACGCCGACGGTCTCCCCGGCACCGAGGTGGTGTTCAGCCAGTGCATGGGCCAGCACACTTCCCGCAGCCCACCATCTTCCATTCATCGTGGGCGCGGTTTTGACCGAAGCCATGTCATCGAGTTCGTCGGTGGTCATTAGCACCACCTCGGTGTCCTGCTGGGTGCCGTTGGCGGTCCGCAGGTGGTGGCCGTAGGCGATTCTGTTCGCCAACTCGACCATGCGGGGGCCGAATCGGTGCGTCCTGCGCAGGCAGACACAGCCGTCGTGCGCACTGGCCGCGTCCGGAGTCGTAATCCCGAACAGCTCGAAGCAGTCCCGAGTGGACCATCGCGCGACGTTCGTATCATCCGGCAACGATTTCGGCCTGATCGGTCCAAGTTGGCAGAAGTCCCCGAGCAAGGTCACAGTGCGCTTCGCCGCGGTGGCCGCGAGAAGGATCTCCGGCAGCGGGGCGGCAGCCGCTTCGTCTACCAGTACGACGTCGTAAGGGCCTTCGGCCACCGTGCTGTTGATGTGGAAGCGGGTAAGCGTCGTGGCCACCAGTCGTGCTTCCCGGATCACCTTCGGCTGCGCGTTGGCTTGTTCGTCTTCCAGCCTCCCCAGGAGTTCGTCATGCTCGGCAGCGAGTTCCGTCCGCCGCTGGTCGATGTCGATTGCATCATCGCGAAGTTCTTCACGCTCCTCGTAACGGGCGAGCAGTCCGTTTTGCTGCACGTCACGTACGAGGCGGAAATCGTGCTCGGCCTCCCGTTCTGCTTGGCTTGCCGTCCTCAGTTCCGCCTCGCAACGTTGCAGATGGCGTTCCGCGTCGCCGGCGATGCGTAGGGCCTCGTCCGAAGCGGTCTGCGCTGTGGACAAGCGGAGCCGGAGCCGCTCGAGCATGTTCGCGTCGGCGTTTCCGGCGAGCCGGTCGTGCTCGGCGTACTTCGGATGTAATTCGGTGAGCTGGTTGCGCTGCTCTTCTTCGGCGCTGCGCAGCCGCAGCGTTGCCGCAGCGGATTCGTGGTCGGCTGCATCCTTGTCCTGGTGGAGTCTGCGCAAGGTTCGCCGCCGCCATATCCGGGCGAAGAGCGAACTCCCGGTAGCACTGATGTCTTCGGCGAGCCGCTGTCTCCGGGCGTTGATCGTCACGCGGTCGCGTTGAGCGTGCTCTACTGCGTCGGACAACTGCTTGAACCTGTGCGCCAAGTCGTTCGCGATCCGCCGGTGACGTAGCTGTGCTTGTACCTGCTCCACCGCCTCGGCCGCTGCCTCTGCCGCCTTGCGGTTGGTGTCGAACTGTTCGTTCGCGGACTGAACCGAGGTTTCGGCGTTTCGCACCGCCGTGGCACAGGAGTCGATGCGCCTCCCTGCCTCGATCCGACTCTGGGCGGCGTAATAGTTGTCGATCTCCGCATCGTCAACCTGCTCGTCCAGCTCGAAGAACCTCCGCAGCACGGAGTGGTCTTCGAGTTCGACGAGTTGCGTTTCGAGCCGGTCGCGTTGCTCGGTAAGTTCTTTGAGCCGTGCGGCGACGATACGAGTTAGCGAAACCCGATCGTCGGTGGCGATGCGAGGCAGTTGGGGAGTACCGACCCGGAGCAGCTCACCCGGCTCGTGCTCCCGCAGGGTAAGCGCGCTTTCGAGGGCGTTGTCTACTGCAATGTTTGTGCCGGAAACGAGTAGCACTCTGGCGCCGGTGTTCAGCAGGTCGTCAATGGCTCGACCGAGAACCGTGGTCTTGCCCGTCCCGGGTGGGCCCCAGACAAGATGCACCCCCGGTGCTACGCAAGCGTGGTGGGCACATCGCTGCTCCGGGGTGAGCCCGGCGACTTCCGGCACAGCGTCCGGGACCGCACCGGCGCGGCCGGCGGCCACGTCGTCTGCCAGGCTCCGTCTCGGTGCCCTGGACAGCGCGTCCCGCAGGCTTTTTGGCAGGAAGCCGGGCAGGCGCGGAGTTCCGAACAAGCTCAGGCCTGAGTCCGGTGCGTGTCTGCCGACCTGGACCCGAATCTCCTCGTGACCTTCTACCGCTGCGATAACGCGGTAGGAATCCGTTCGTTCAGCTGTTTCAGCGGCGAGTTTGAGGTCCGTGTAGTTCTCGATTCGGACCGGCCGGTTGCGGGTGGATACCTTGTACCAACCGGGCTCCACCTGAACGGCCGGTGCGATTGCCCGCCTGTCCGGTACGGGGCCCTCTTCATCGGGAATCTGGTGTTCTACTGCCTCGATCACCTGGTCGATCCAGGTCATGCACGTTCCCCCTGTGGGTCCTGCGTTCGACGGCCCTCGACGATGCACCCCGAGAATGTTGGCTGAACAAGAGCGCAAATCAAAGTGGCTGACTAATCACCTTTCGCGGAAACCTCTTGCTGGCGACTCTTTTGGCGGGTCTGCTGGTCCGAAGGGGTTTGGCGGCAGTAAAAACTCGACACTGCGTAGCAGCTGAGGAACTCGGTTGGGATTCGGTCCAAGAGCGGCTACCTTGCTGTCTGAACTCAACAACGGATGTCCCGGAGTCACGATGCCGATCACCGTGCCTGCCGAGCTCGCGGCGTCGATCGTCCGGCACCACGGCCGGTCCGGCCGCGAGTTCGTGGCGGCGCTGCCCGGGCTGGCGGCGGAATTCCTGCGCCGCTGGGAACTCGAACCGGACGGGAACCCCTGGCACGGCGTGGGTTCGCTGGTGCTGCCGGTGAACCGCGCAGACGGGGCCGCGGTGCTCAAACTCCGCTTCGTCGAGCCGGATACCGAAGCCGAGCCGGTCGGCCTGCGCGCCTGGAACGGCGCCGGCGCGGTCGAGCTGCTCGACCACGACCCGGCGACCGGGACGATGCTGCTCGAAAGGCTCGACGGCGACCGCACGCTGGGCGGCGTGCCGGACGACGTGGCGGCGTTGCACATCCTCTCCGAACTGCTGTCCAGATTGGTCGCCGTGCCCGCTCCTGCCGGTGTGCGGAGGCTGTCCGACCTGGCCGGGGTGATGCTGCACCGCGCCGCCGAGATCGAGCCGCAGCTGCCTGCCGAGCAGCAGCGGTGGCTGGCGTGGTGCGCCGCGCAGGTCCGCGAGGTCGTGCACGAACCTGGCGACCGGCTGCTGCACTGGGACCTGCACTACGACAACGTGCTCGCCGCGCATCCCGCCGATCGGCGGGAACCGTGGCTGGCCATCGACCCGCAACCGCTGGCCGGCGACCCGTGCTTCGAGCTGCTGCCCGCGCTGCACAACCGGTGGGACGACGTGGTCGCGACCGGGGACCCGGCGCGAGCGGTGCGGCGGCGGTTCGACCTCATGACCGAAGTGCTCGAGCTGGACCGGGCCCGCGCCCGCGCGTGGACGTGCGGGCGGTTGTTGCAAGAGATGGTGTGGCACTTCGACGACGGCGAGCCCGCGTTGTCCCCGGCCGAGCAAGTGATCGTGACGACGTTGACGCGCGAGCGCTGACCGGCGGGTTAGCGTGCGGGGAGGAGCTGCCGAGACAGTCAGGAGAGCACCTGCATGAGCGTCCCGCTGCCCGACTCGTTCCGCCGCGAAACCGTCCAAGTCGGCGATGTCCGCATCAACACCCTCGTCGGGGGCGACGGCCCGCCGGTCCTGCTGCTGCACGGCTATCCGCAGACGCACCTGATTTGGCACGGGGTCGCGCCCGCGCTGGCCGAGCAGCACACCGTGGTGCTCACGGACCTGCGCGGCTATGGCGACAGCGACAAGCCAGCGGGCGGGCCGGGGCACGAGGGGTACTCGAAGCGCACGATGGCGCGGGATCAAGTGCTGGTGATGCGGGAGCTCGGCTTCGAGCGGTTCGCCGTCGCCGGGCACGACCGCGGCGGCCGGGTCGCGCACCGGATGGCGCTGGACCATCCGGACGCGGTGCGCGGGCTCGCGGTGCTGGACATCGTGCCGACGCACTACGCGTTCAGGCACGCCGACATGCATTTTGCGCTCGGCTATTACCACTGGTTCCTGCTGGCCGCTGACGATGGCGTGCCGGAGCGGCTGATCGGTGGCGCGCCGGAGTTCTGGGTGCGCAGCCGGATCGACGCGTGGAGCGGCGACGCCGGGCTGCTCGAGCCCGCGGCTGTGGACGAGTACGTGCGGTGCTTCTCCGATCCGGCGGCGATCCACGCGTCCTGCGAGGACTACCGCGCGGCGGCCTCGGTCGACCTGGAACACGACGAAGCCGACCGCGCGAACCGCGTCATCGCGCCGTTGCTGGCGTTGTGGGGCGCGGAAGGGTTCGTGGGCGCCACTTACGACGTGCTGTCGGTGTGGCGCGGCTATGCCGACAACGTGGGCGGGGCGGCACTGCCGTCCGGTCACTACGTGCCGGAAGAAGCGCCGCAGGAGACCGCGGATGCGCTGCTGACCTTCTTCGGCAGCTTGTGAACCTCAGACCATGCTGAGCAGCATCGCGCCCATGCCGATGCTCATCGCCCCGTGGCAGGCCGAGTCCCACGCCGGGTGGGTCGCGGTGGATTCCGCCAGGGCGCGACGGCCGGTGTCGACGGCGCTGGAAATCCACGCCACCGACGACAGCACCAGGAAACCGGCCAGCAGCACCGAAATCGTCACGACACCGCTCGGCGGCCCGGGCGTCGCCGCGGCGGCCAGCACTCCGGACGACGGTGCGCCCATGGAGTGGTGATGATGCCCGCCGCCGGAGTCGGATCCGCCCATCATCAGCATCGGCATCGTCGCGATCATCCACACCATGGCCGCCGACATCACGGCATGGTGGGTGTGCGCGATCCGCGCCCGCCGGGCGTGGCCGCAAGGCACCCGCAGCGCGGTCAGCACCAGGAACCACCCGGTGGCGACCGCGAACAGCGCGATCTGCGGCCCTGCGGGCACGCTCATGCCCAACGGCCAGGCCATCGCGATCATGAGCAGGCTCATCGCGAGGTGGCTGATCGAGCTGAGCCGGTCCGGCCACCCACCGGCCGGGCGGGCGGCGCGGAATCCGCACCACACCGCGGTCAGCGTGAACAGCACGGTCAGGACCCAGCGCAGCAGCGACGATTCGACCACGGTCAGGCTCCGGTGATCCGCCGGGCGCGCAGCCCGAGCACGATGTCGACGATCAGGAACAACAGCAGCGAAGCCCCCAGCAAGGGGACGAAGTAGGCGATGAAGGCGCCTCCGACGATGATCGGCGCGAGCACCCGGCCGGGGATCCGGCGCCACGCCCCGCGTTCCGGCAACCGGCCGAAACCGCGGGTGGGCCGCCGCAGCCACCACATCCGGTAGCCCCAGAAGATCATGCTGAGCAGGCCGAGGGCGAGCGAGGCCAGCAGCACCTGGTTGACCCAGCCGAACAGGATCCCCATGTGCGCGTCGATGCCCCAGCGCGAGAGCTTCGCCGTGAGCGGGTAGTCCGCGAACCGCACGATTCCGGTCACGTTCCCGTTCGCCGGGTCGACGGCGATCTGGTCCTGCTGCGTCGGCCAGTGCCGCTGCACCTGCATCACGGTGTAGGCGCTGCCGGGGCCGTCGGGCGGGGTGATCTCCACGGGTCCGTTGAGCCCTTGCCCGAGCGCGACCTGGTGCACCCGGTCGACGCCCACGTCTCCGCTCGGGCCCGCGGCCGGAGCGGGTGGCACATCGGTGGTGACTTCGGGGGTCTCCCAGGACAGCGCGGCGCGCAACGCGGTCACGTTCTCACCGGCGAACAGCGACCAGGTCAGTCCGGTCGCGGAGAGGAACAGCAGGCCGATCGCGGCCCAGATGCCCACCGCTCCGTGCCAGGACAGCACCCGCTTGCGCCCGGCGGGCCGGAACTCCGGTGCCAGCAGCAGCCGGGCGCGGCGCTCGCGGCGGCGCCGCCCGATCCACAAGGCGAGTCCGCCGAGCACCACCACCCACAACCAGCTCGCGGCGAGTTCGCTGTAGACCCGGCCCGCGTCGCCGAGGTGCAGTCCCCGGTGCAGGTTGTCGACCCAGGTGCGCAGGGGCAACGACTGGCCGTCGCCGTAGGTCTCCAAGTTCCCGCGCACTTCGCCGGTGTGCGGGTCGACGAACACCGTGCGGTGGTAGCTGTCCGAGCGGCCTGCGTCGGGCGCGAAGATGACCTGCGTCGTGTCGGTCGCGGTCGGCGCAGGGCGCACCGCGCTGAGTTCCCGGTCCGGCAGCGCCGCCTTCGCGGTGTCGATCTGCGCGGACAGCGGTGCGCTGGTCGTGGCGGCCGGAACGTGCAGCTCGTGCGCGTAGGCCCACTGCTCCAGCTGCGGGGTGAACACGTACAGCAGGCCGGTCAGCGCGGTGACGGTGAGGAACGGTGCGATGCAGATCCCGGCGTAGAAGTGCAGCCGCATGATCAGCGGGCGCAGCACCGCCCAGGTGGAACGCCCCGGCGGCACGTCCTCCGGGGCGCCGGCTTCCGGTAGCGGGTCCTGCCGCACGAGCGTCGGATCCGTCGCCATCGCTTCTCCCACCGTTCGGCGCGTGTCGTCGCACCACTAGTCGCGGGATCATCGGCATCGGTTCCCGGCCGGGAAAATGACGTCCATCAACTGGGAACGGCCGCGCCGGTTCGGCCGTGTGCCTTGTCACGCCGCAACATCTGCCGGAACCGCGACGAACTCGCGGCCGACCCGTCCTGTGCGGCCTGCCATCTCGGGCGGCCGGTGTCGATAGGCGCAGGGAGCAGCAACCACCGATGTCGGAGGAACGTACGGGCCGGGTGCGGAGCGGATTGCCGTGGCTGCTGGGTGGTGGCTTCGCGGTGCTGCTGACGGTGTTCGTCGCCGCGCTCGGCGGCGCGGACGTCTACGCGCAGCTAGGGCTGTCGGCACCGGGCGCGGTGGTGCAGCTCGGCATCGGACTCGTGCGGCTGGTAGCCGACGTGTCCGCAGCGATCTGCTTGGGAGCGTTGGCGTTCGCGACGTTCTTCACCACACCGCGCGGTTCCGGTGGGGTGTCTCCGGACGGTTTCGCGGCGGTGCGTGCTGGTGGCGCTGCGGGCTGGGTCTGGTTCGTGGCAGCGGTGTTGATGATTCCGCTCGAAATGGCTGATTCGTCCGGGCAGTCGTTGGCCGACGTGGTGGAGCCATCGGCGTTCACCGGTCTGCTGTCCGCGTTGTACGAGCCGAAGGCGTGGCTGGCCACGGCACTCATCGCGCTGGTCGTCGCGGTGTGCGCGCGGATGGCGTTGATGTGGCGACCCGCGATGGGACTGGCGGCGCTGGCCGCGATCGGCTTGCTGCCACCGGCGGTGGTGAGTCATTCGGCATCCAACGCCGGGCACGACTACGGGACCAACGTGATCGTGCTGCACGTGGTGGCGGCCGCGTTGTGGCTGGGCGTGCTGATCGCCGTCATCGCGCACGTGCGCCGTGGCGGTGGACATCGGGAACTGGTGCTGGCGCGCTACCGCAAGCTCGCGGCCGTCTGCTGGTTCGTGCTGGCAGCTTCCGGGCTCGTGGATGCGTTCGTGCTGCTGCCGCCGAGTCGACTGGCAACCGGATACGGCGCGTTGGTGCTGGCCAAGGTGGTGCTGCTGGCCGCGTTGGGCGCGGCCGGGATGTGGGCGCGACGGCGGCTCGCGGCACCGGCGGCGCTGCTGGGCACCGAGCTCACGATCATGCTCGTGTCGGTCGGGGTATCGATGGGCATGGCGCACACGCCACCGCCGAACCTGCTGGACCGCACGACCAGCACGTCCGAAGTGATCCTCGGCTACGACCTGCCCGAGCCGCCGAGCCTGCTGAACCTGCTGACGGTTTGGCGCTTCGACCTCATTCTCGGCACGGCCGCCGTAGCACTCGCCGCGCTCTACCTGCTGGGAGTGCGTTCGCTGCGCAGGCGCGGGGATTCCTGGCCGCCGGGCCGGACGGCGGCGTGGCTGGTGGGGTGCGCGACGCTCGTGATCGCCACGTCCTCCGGGCTCGGCGTCTACTCGTCCGGGGTGTTCAGCGTGCACATGCTCGTGCACATGGTGCTCAACATGCTCACTCCGGTGCTGCTCGTGCTGGGCGGGCCGATCACGCTGGCATTGCGCGCCTGCACCCCGGCCGGACGCGGAAATCCGCACGGCCCAAGGGAATGGGTGCTCACCGCCGTGCACTCGCCGCTCGCGCGGTGGCTCGCGCACCCGGCGATCGCCACGGTGCTGTTCGTCGTCTCGTTCTACGCGCTGTACTTCACGTCGCTGTTCGAGGCCGCGATGTCCGAGCACTGGGCGCACGAGCTCATGAACATCCACTTCCTGCTGGTCGGCTACCTGTACTACTGGACGGTGATCGGCGTGGACCCGGCGCCGAAACCGCTGCCGCACCTGGCGAAACTCGGAATGGTGTTCGCGGTGATGCCGTTCCACGCCTTCTTCGGCGTGATCATGATGAGCATGGACGGCGTGATCGCGGAGAACTTCTACCGCACCCTCGACCTGCCGTGGGCGCACGACCTGCTCGCCGACCAGTACCTCGCGGGCGGGATCGCTTGGGCGGCGGGCGAAGGCCCGCTGATCGTGGTGCTGCTGGCCCTGATGACCCAGTGGTACCGGCACGACATGCGTGAGGCCCGCCGCGCCGATCGCTCCGGCGACGAGGAACTCGCTGCCTACAACGAAATGCTCGCCCAACTCGCCCAACGCCGCGGCAACTGACGCGGCACGCTCGCCAGCGGGTGTTCTCGGCGAACCTTCAGGTGTGCGAGCGGTCCAGGGCGCCTGTGCGGAGGTGCCGCAGGAACGCGGACCAAGCCGGTGCGGCGAAGATCAAGTGTCCGCCGTCGCGGTCCTTGGTGTCGCGGACGGCGGCGAGGCCGGGGGCTCCGCCGACTTCGACGCAGGAGCCTTGCTGGGCGGACCTGCTGCTCTTGCGCCATCCGCGCAGCTCAGGATTCATCGTTCATCCTTCCATCGTCTTTCGGATATCTGCGATGAGGTCGAGGGACTCGGATTCGCTCAGGGCGAGATCGGTCAGCGTGTCCACGGCTTTGGAATGAGCAGCGATGTCGCGCGGTGACTTGAGGAAGACCAGGCTGCTGAAGTGCTCGACCTCTACGATCGGATCGGCTTTCGGGAAGCGCATCAGCACGAAGTGCCCAGCGTGCGCGGGGTGAAAGCCTTCAGCCCCGGAACGCAGGACGCGGACCGTCACGTTCGGCACGTCGACGGCCGTAGCTTCGATGTGGGCCAACTGCTCCGCCATCGCGTGCGGCCCACCGAAGGGTTCCTGGAGGGCGTACTCGCCGATCAGTGCGGTGAAGGTCGGAGCTCGCTTCTTGGTCAAGATCGTGCGCCGTTCCATGCGGGTGAGGATGCGCGGACCGATCTGGCTGTCGTCCATGCCGTTCATGACCGCTCGCATGTAGTCAGCGGTTTGCAGCAGGCCGGGTATCAGCATCGGTGCGACATCGACGATCTCGGTAGCGGTCCGCTCGAACTGGACCAGTGATGCGAGTTCTTTCTGGACTCCCGGGATGCCGGAGGTCACCCAGCTCGGCGCTTCGGTGCTGCGAGCTTGTTCCAGCAAGCGCTCGTACTCGTCTCCGGTCACACCGAGCGCGGTCAGGTAGCTAGCGACGTCTTCGGGCTGCGGGACTCCGCTGCCCGTCTCCCACCTGCTGATGCGCGTCTTCGGCAGGTCCAACTTCTCGGCCAGCGCCCGCACGGTCAATCCGGCCTGGGTGCGCGCGTTCCGCAGCTCAGCCCCGAGTGCACGTGTCGCTGGTGAGTTGGCTGGTGTGGTCGCCATGGTCGCGATCCTAGAGGCGGGGCCGATGTCGACCACGCGACCGGATAGATCACTCCAACGTGGAATAGATGTGTCCCGTGGGACAAGATAGATTCATGGGACAAGTTGACGGCGGTTCATTGCTCTCGAGCCCGTGATCGATCGCGGGTAGTGCTCCCTGGAGGTGTGCGTTGCCGTATCCGTTTCGTTGGTTTCCGGCGAGGGGTGAGCGTCATGCGGGCCGGGATTCCGCGCCGCGGCTGGGTTTTCGAGCGGGGACGTGTGTCGAGGCGTTGTGCGGTGCTGCGCTGGTGGCGGAGGAAGGGGCTGCCGCGTGGCTGTGGCCGACGTGCGCAACCTGCGCGGAAAAGGTCCGGCCGATCGCGGAACGGCACAACGCGAGGAATCCGCTTCCGGAGGTAGGGCCGCGTGGGGACTGAACGGTGGGTGTGCGGTGTCGCGGAGTCGGTGTGGCACCGGCTGGCGAGCCGCCGCCGGGTCGGGGGCTTCTTGGCGCCGGTCGCCGAATGCGGTCATGTCGTGCTCGGGCCGGTCCACCACCGGCAACGGATTCCCGTTCCTCGCAGCGGAAGGTGGCTTTGCCGTGCCTGCAACCAGCGGATCGTGCTGGAAGATCCCGGTCCGCAGGTGGGGCCCGTGACGATCACCGGTGAGCACGCTGTTTTCGCTCCCATGCCAGGAAACGAACGGAATCCCAGCGAGCTGGTGCAACCGCTGATGAACGACACGGCGGCTTGATCGCCGCGCCGAAGCTCAACCGCCAAGGCTGGGAAGGCCGAGTCCCCCGCGGCTTTCCCGATGCGGTCCGGAACTGCCCACTCTCCCGAGCAGCGACGGACCGAGTGGCCGGGCAGCGCGCGCAGTTCCTCCCCGAAAAGCGCGCTGTCCGGCCACCCCATCACCCGTCGACTTCGTACTTCTCGGCCACGAGGGTGGTCGAAGCGCCCGTGCTGCGCTCGGTGAGCGCGATCAAGCGGCGGCTTCGGCTGTTGCCGTTGTCCTTTCCCGTTGCGGTGCCTGGGAACCGGCGACTACACCGCTCCCGGTGAACCGGCGGAGGCGGAGGCTGTTGGAGACGACGAAGAACGACGACAACGCCATCGCGCCACCGGAGATCAACGGGTTGAGCAGGCCGAAGGCGGCGAGCGGCAGCGCGGCCACGTTGTAGCCGAACGCCCACAGCAGGTTGCCGCGGATAGTGCGCAAGGTAGCGCGGGAAAGGCGGATCGCGTCCGGTGCGACCATCAGGTCCGGTCGGACCAAGATCAAGTCGGCTGCGTCGATCGCGATGTCGGTGCCGGTCGCGACCGCGAGGCCGAGGTCGGCGGTCGCCAGCGCCGGTGCGTCGTTGACGCCGTCGCCGATCACCGCGACGGTCCGGCCCTCCGCGCGCAGACCGCGCACCACCTCGGCCTTCTCGTCCGGCAGTACCTCGGAGATCACCCGCTCGATGCCGACCTCGTCCGCCACCGTGCGTCCCGTGGCATCGTTGTCGCCGGTCAGCAGCACCGTGCGCAGGCCGAGCCGATGCAGTTCGGAAACCGCCTGCGGCGCAGAGGGTTTCACCGCGTCCGCCAGCGCGAACACCGCGACCGCCGCTCCGTCCACACCGGACAGGACCACGGTGCGGCCCTGTTCCTGCCACTGCTCGCGGGTCCGGTCGAGTTCTTCAGGAACGGACCAGTCCTGTTCCTGGAAGAGTTCCCGGCGGCCGATGAGGACTTCGCGGCCGTCGACCGTGCCGCTCGCGCCCAAGCCCGGCCGTGCCGCGAACGATTCGGCGGCCGGGAGCTGCCCGGTCTCGGAGCGGGCGAGTTCGCTGATCGCCGCGGCGACCGCGTGCTCGGACGCCTCTTCCACGGCGCCCGCGCGGCGCAGCACCGAAGCGCGGTCCTGATCGGCGACGAAGTCCAGTTCCACCACCGACATCCGGCCTTCGGTGACGGTGCCGGTCTTGTCCAGCACCACCGTGTCCACCGCACGGGTCGACTCCAGGGCCTGGTAGCCCTTGATGAAGATGCCCAGCGCGGCACCGCGTCCGGAAGCGACCATCAGCGCGGTCGGCGTCGCCAGGCCCAGCGCGCACGGGCAAGCGATCACCAGCACGGCCAGTGCGGCGGTGAACGCCCGGTCCGCCGAGCCGTCCAGCAGCGACCAGCCGAGCAGGGTGACCGCTGCGAGCGCCAGCACGGCCGGGACGAAGTAGGCGGCGATCCGGTCCGCGAGCCGCTGCACGGCCGCTTTCCCGGACTGCGCATCGGCGACCAGCCGCAGCATCGCGGAAAGCCGGGTGTCCGCACCGATCTGCGTGGCCCGCACGACCAGCCGGCCGTTCAGCGCCGTTGTGCCGCCGAGCACCGCATCGCCCTCGGTCACTTCCACCGGTGCCGACTCGCCGGTCATGGAGCTGCGGTCCAACGCGCCCTGACCGGACACGACCACGCCGTCGGTGGCGATCGTGCCGCCCGGGCGCACCAGGAACCGTTGTCCCACCTGCAGATCCTCGGCCGGGATCTCCTGCTGCGCGCCATCGTCGAGGACCACGGTCACCGCTTTGGCGCGCAACGCGGCCAACGCGCGCAACGCGTCCCCGGCGCGACGCTGCGCTCGCGCCTCGAAGTAGCGCCCGGCCAGCACGAACGCCGTGACTCCGGCCGCGACTTCCAGGTACAGCGCGCCCTGCGGGCTCAGCAGCAGGTGCCAACCCGCCTCGGCGGGCAGCGTGGGCTGGAAGAACATCGAATACAGCGACCAGCCGACCGCGGCGGTGATCCCCAGCGACACCAAGGTGTCCATTGAGGACGAACCGTGCCGGGCGCCGCGCAACGCGGCCCGGTGGAACGGCCACGCCGCCCAGCCCGCGACCGGGATCGTCAACGCCACCAGCAGCCATTGCCAGCCCGCGAACCGGTACTGCGGCAGCACCGTGAACATGATGGACAGATCGCACAGCGGCATGAACAGCACGATCGCCACCAGCATCCGCCGCCACAGGTCCCGCACCCGATCCGGCTCCTCCGCGGCGGCGGACTCCGGCGCCTCTTCCGGGATCGGATCGGCCTCGTAGCCCGCATCGCGGACCGTCCGCAACAGCAGGTCGACGTCCCCTGCGCCCGCGACGCTCGCCCGCCCGGTCGCGTAGTTCACGCCCGCGCGCACTCCGTCGAGCTTGTTCAGCTTGCGCTCGACGCGCGTGGCGCACGCGGCGCAGGTCATGCCGCGCACGGCCAGCTCGACCTGGTCGTTTTCGGCAACCGTCGGGGACATCGTCTACCTCTCGCGGGGAGCTCTCGGTGGTCCTGGGCAAACCTCTGGCGTTGACATGGTCGGCAGTGACCGCCTGCGGGTTCCCGGGTGTGAGTCGCGGAACTCGGCGGCCATGACTCCATGATCCTGGGTCGAACAGTCGTTCGCCATGACACGAAGGGGTGGCTTCAGCCCTTCGTCAGCCGCGCCACGAAGAAGCCCTCGAACAGCTCCGACGGGCGCACCCGCACAGCGTGCCGGAGTCGCTTGTCGAACTTGGTGCCCTGCCACGAACCCACGCCGCCGAGGAACTCCTCCTCGGTGAACCCGAGTGGTTCCACGGTCAGGTCCGAATGCCGCTGCAGCACCTTGTGCACCGGGAACTCGTCCTCTTCCGGGCTGAGCGTGCAGGTCGAGTAGACCATCACCCCGCCCGGCCGCAGCAGCTTGTACGCCGCGTCGCACATCTTCGTCTGCAGGAACTTGTACTTCTCGACCCGCTCCTCCGACCAGTACCGCAGCGCGTCTGATTTGCGCAGGTTGACCCGGCCTTCGCCGGAGCACTGCACGTCCAGCAGGATCCGGTCGAAGGATTCCGCAGGCAGCGACTTGTCGATGTACTGCGCGCTGTGCGTGGTCAGCTCCGAATGGCGCACGCCGTAGAGCTCGGCCAGCTCGGCGAGCTTCTTCGCCCGCGGCGGCGCCGAATCGTTCAGCCACAACGAGCACTCGTTGCCGGTGCGCGCGGCGATGTGGAACGCCTTGCCACCCGGCGCCGCGGCGACGTCGAGGACGTCGTCGCCCGGCTGCGCGTCCAACGCGACCGGCGGGATCAGGCTCGCGGCGTTCTGCAGGTAAACCCGGCCTTCGTGAGCCATCGGCAGGATGTCGTCGAAACCGTCCTGCTCCGGCCAGAAGAAGGCGTGCTCGCACCAATCCACCGGCTGCACGCTCGGCGCCTTGGCCCGCACCTCGGCCAGCGTCTCCTGGTAGCGCGGTTCGTCCAGCAGCCGGTTCACCCGGATCGACGTGGGGCGCGCGCCCCGGAACACCGATTCGACCTGGTTCGCCCGGATTCCGAGCACTTCGGCCATCCGCTTCTCGAACGCGCGGGTCTTGCGCTGACCGCTCACCGCCCGAGGCTCCCGTCCTGCACGCGGACCAATCTACCGGTGCGGACCTGGCGCGATAGCATCGCGGGCCGCGGTGGTGGGGCTCACCGGTCCGGCACGGAGAACCGCGGCTGCGAGCCGCCAACGGTCCCTGCTCGACCCGAACCCGTCCGGAATCGGGAGGCAGCATGGCAACCGAGGCCGATCGCGAGGAACCCATCGACCCCGACGTGGACGTGCACGTCGCGGAGCAACGCGGTGAGCTGGTCCGCACGCACGGCGCGGTGTTGCTGGTGATCGCGCTGGGAGGGGGTCTCGGCGCGCTGGCGAGGTACGCGGTGGGGGTGCTGCTGCCGATCGGAGCGTGGGCGACCTTCGGGGTCAACGTGCTCGGTTGCCTGCTCATCGGAGTGCTGATGGTGCTGATCCACGAGGTGTGGTCGGTGCATCGGCTGCTCCGACCGTTCATCGGAGTCGGTGTCCTCGGCGGGTTCACCACTTTTTCCACGTATGCGGTGGAATTCGCCGGGTTGCTGCGGCCGGGATCAGTTCTGCCCGCGGGCCTGTACCTCGTGGGCACCGTGCTGGGAGCGCTGCTCGCGGTACTGGCGGGCGTGGCGCTCACCCGTTCCATCGTGGGAAAGCAGGTGCAACAGTGACGGCCGTGCTCGTGTTCCTCGGCGGGGCGATCGGGGCACCGCTGCGATACCTGACCGACCGCGCGGTGCAGCAGCGCCACGACACGGTTTTCCCGTGGGGCACGCTCACCGTGAACGTCGTCGGCTCGTTGCTGTTGGGAGCGCTGACCGGTGGTGTGCTGCCCGAGCAGGTGTCGGCGCTGCTAGGCGTCGGCTTCTGCGGTGCGCTTACGACGTACAGCACGTTCAGCTACGAGACGCTGCGGCTCGCCGAGCAGGAGGCGTACTTCTACGCCGCGGTGAACGTAGTGGTGAGCGTGCTGGCCTCGGTCGGCGCGGCCTTGCTCGGGCTCGTCGCGGTGCAAGCCGCGTTGAGCTGACCGGCTCAATCCACCGCGACCACCAGGCCACGCAGTTCGTAGCCGGTCGTGGCCTCGCTGAACGAGACTCGCGGGGGCGTCTTCATCCGCACCGGCAGGGCGAACAGTTCCCGCAGGAACACGTCGGTCTCCAAGATCGCGATCGTTGCGCCGGGACACTTGTGCGCACCGTCCCCGAACGAAAGCCCCGCCGCGTCACCGGGAACTTCGCGTCCGGGGCACACCTGCAGCGGTTCGGCGCCCATCTCGGCCGGGTCGACGTTGGTGTCGCCGAGCGCGATGTCCACCAGCGCGCCTGCCGGGATGGTCGTGCCCGACAGTTCCAGCGGTGCGGTGGTGCGCCTGCGCAGATGGCCGAGGACCGGTTCGAGGCGCAGCAATTCGTGCAGCACGGCCAGCCGTTCCGGCTCGTCCGCGGCGCGGTACCGGGCCAGCAGCTCGGGTGTGGTGAGCAGGTGCCAGGCCGCGAGGTTGACGAACTCGCGGGTGGTGACCATGCCCGCCGCGGCGAACGTGATGCACTCGGCGAGGATCTCCGCGCTGGAACAACCCTCGTCGAGCAGGTGCGAGATGACGTCGTCGCGACGTTCCCGCCATCTCGCCCGCACCGCGGGGCGCACGTCGCGGATGTGGATCGCGCTCCAGTTGACCACCTGCCGCAAGAGCCAGCGGAGTCCATCGATGCTGGTGAAACCGGGTGTGCCGAACTCTTCGGGGAAGAACCGCTCGAGTCGCCGCCGGATACCGGGACGGCTTTCGGTCAGCCCGATCACCTCGGCGGCGACCCCGATGGCGAGTTGGAAGGCCAGGTCGCCCAGGTGCGCTTCGCCGTCGCGGCGCAGTGTCGCCATCTGGGCTTCGGCGGTGCGCTGCATGACGCTGCGGTAGTGCTCGTCGACTCGCCGCGGGGTGAAGAACCGCGCGGTCTGCCTCCGGTCGTCCCGATGCCCCTGCCCGTCCCGGTACAGCACGGGGCGGCGCATGTTCGGCGGCATCTTCTCGAGCGTCTGCACGCCGAGCCCGGCCTGCACGGTGTCGGAGCTGCGCAGCACCGCACGAGCTGCTGCGTGGCCGTTGACCTGCCAAATCCCGTCCGGATCCCGGTGCACCGGGCACCGGTCCCGGGATTCTTCGCGAACGATCTTGCGCGCGTCCTGCACGGTTCCTCCCGCAGCGTCGCCCGTTCTTGCTTAGCAGGGCGGCAGGTCCGTGCCCAGGGAGTGCACTCCTAACGGAGCAGCGCGGGTTCTAACCGGCAGGCCGAGCCGACCCGAAGGTGCTGCGGTACGTGCTCGGCGAGGTGCCGAGCTTCGCGCGCAAGTGCTGGCGCAGCGAGGCCGCGGTGCCGAATCCGGAGTCCTCGGCGATCTGGTCGACCGGCAGGTCGGTCTCCTCCAGCAGCTGCCGCGCGCGTTCCACGCGCTGGTGGGTGAGCCATTGCAGCGGCGAAAGCCCGACCTCGTCCCGGAATCGGCGCGTGAAGGTCCGCACGCTCATCGACTCGCGCGCCGCGAGTTCGCTCAGGGGCAACGTGCGGTCCAGGTGCTGCAACGCCCATGCCCGCGCACGGCCGGTGCTGGCGCGTTGCGGCTCCGGCACCGCCCAGCGGATGAACTGCGCCTGGCCGCCATCGCGGTGCGCGGGGACGACCGCCCGGCGAGCTACGTCGTTCGCTACGGCCGTGCCGTGATCTTTGCGGATCAGGTGCAGGCACAGGTCGATCCCGGAAGCTTCGCCCGCGGAGGTCAGCACCGATCCTTCGTCGACGTAGAGCACGTCCGGGTCGAGCCGGATGTCCGGGAACCGCTGCTCGAAGCGCGCGGCGGAATTCCAGTGCGTCGTCGCCGCCCGCCCGTCGAGCAGCCCTGCCCCCGCCAGCACGAACGCACCGGTGCAGATCGAGGCGACGCGGGCGTGCGCAGGGATGTGTTCGACAGCTGCCGCCAGCGGATCGGACAGGTCGCCCGCGGTCGGCTCGTAATCCTCGTCGGAGGCGGGCACGAAAACCGTGTCCGCCTCGGCCAACGCTTCCGGCCCGTGCTCCACGAACACGCTGAAATCGGCGGTCGTGCGCACCGCGCCGGGAGTGACACCGCAGGTCACGACCTCGTACAGCTGCTCGCCCGCGGAGTTCGCGGCCAGCGAGAACAGCTGGTGCACGATGCCCGGCTCCATCGGCAGCAGGCCTTGCCGCACCAGGACGGCGACGTGGTGGCGAGCGGGGTGGCGGAAAACGGCCATGGCCCGATCCTTGCACATGATGGCTTCCGGGCCACTCGAGCACAGCTCGGCGCGGCGAAAGCCGGTGATCATCGACATCCACAGCAGCAGGCACCACTGCGGGTCGCGGGAGGCTTCGTTGAGCAGGCTGGCGGCTTCCTTGGATGTGGTCGGGTCCGGGTCGGTGGCCTCGAACTGGGATGGTTCGGCGATTTCGGCCTCGTTGACCGACAGGTAGGGCCACCGCACCGCGCGGTCGAGCGCGGAGCGGAAGATGGAAGTCAATCTTGCGGACCGTGTTCGGTGCCAGAGGAGTGCACTCGTGGCTCTTGGTCCGGCGGCCGATGCACAGCACAGCTCGCTGCACCTCAGCAGGCGCGCGTAGAAGCGCTCCTGGGTTTCGGCATCGAGCTTGGCGGCGGACATCGTGCCGAAGTTCGGCTTGATGTAGTTGCGGATCAGGTTCTCGTTGCGGTCCCGAGTGGACTCCGCATGACCCGCCACGTCCATCCATTGATTGACAACTTGTGTCGCAGTGACGTTACTGCGGTGTGACGCTCGTCGACTTGGTTCTGCAAGCGGGTCCGAGCCTTCTCGGCTTCGTCGTAGCTGCCGTGCGTCTCGCGGAGGTAGTGCGGCTTGCCGGTGATCGGGTCGGTGCTGGCGTAGACGTGGACTCGGAAGCCGTCTCCGCGCTCCTCGATGCTGCCGCGGACTCGCTGCTTGCGAGCTGACATGGGCCTCAAGGCTAAGGCAACTCATGCCCAAACCATGCCCACAGCGCTCGAACCCCGTGATCCGCCTCAGCGTTTCCGCTGGTCAGCGTATGCGCCCCCGGCAGGATTCGAACCTGCGACACCGGCTTTAGGAGAGCCGTGCTCTATCCCCTGAGCTACGGGGGCGTGGTCGACGTGTCGACCCCTGGAGGGTACCGGCCGGGGCGTGGTTGTTGACAGCAGGGAGTGCGGACGGCCGGGGCAGGGGTGGCGGGTGGCGTAGGGTGATGTGATCGTCACGGGGTCGAGTCGGTCGTGCCTGGGGAGTGGGATGGTCAACGAGAGCGCTGGCCAGAACGAGAACTTCGGCCGCAACGAGAACGTCGGCGACGTCCGGAACCTGGTGCAGGCGCAGACGGTCGGCGACGTGCACATTCACAATCATCGCGGCGAAGCGTTGCGTGCTCAGCAGTTGCCGCCCGCGCCGGCGCTTTTCGTCGACCGGGAGGACGTGCTGGCGGAGCTGGACGCGGCGTTGGGTGCGCAGCGGGCTCCTGATCAAGCCTTGTGCGTCCTGGTCAGCGGGGGCAGCGGGACGGGCAAGAGCGCGTTGGTGGCGCGGTGGGTGCACGGTGCGCGGGCGCGGTTCGACGATGTGGTGTACCTGGACATGCGGGGGCGCAGCGTCGGGCTCGACGAAGTGCTGTGGCATTGCCTGTCCGCGCTGGGCGAGGAGTATCCGGGGTCGTCGGACGCTGCGCTGGCGCTCTACCGCAGCAAGACCAGCGGTCGCTCGGTCGCCTTGGTCTTCGACAACGTCGTGCAACCGCGGGAGCTGCTTCAGCTGCGGCCCGCCTCGTCCGCGGCGCTGGTCGGAGTGATCAGCGGGCGGAGCATGGCGGAGTTGGCGGTCGACGGTGTGCTGTCGCTGCAAGTGCCGAGGCTCGACGCGGCTGCGGGGGTCGACGTGCTGCGCTCCGCGGGCGCTGCGCGTGTCGATGCCGAACCCGCGCACGCGCGGCGGCTCGTCGAACTGTGCGGCGGGTTGCCCATCGCGTTGCGGATCGTCGCGGGGCGGCTCGCGAAGCGGCCCGGCTGGAAACTCGCCCGGGTCGCCGCGGAACTCGAAGACGACCACAGCAGGCTTGACCGCTTGCAGGAAGGCGGGGAGCCGGTGGTGCGCAACGCCTTGGACCGCGCCGTCGAGGAACTGCCGCAGGCGCAGCGGGATTTGTACGCGCTGCTGGGCAACGTTCCGGGGCCGGCGTTCGCGGCCGACGCCGTGGCCGCGCTGGCAGGGCTGACTGTCGACGAGGCCGAAGACCTCCTTTACGAGCTGCACGATGCGAACCTCCTGGAACGCAACGACCACGACGAGTTCCGGTTCCACGACCTCGTCCGGCTGCACGCGGTGGAGAAGCGGCGTGTCGACGCGGCGGCGCTGCGCAGGCTCGCGGATTGGTACCGGTTGCGCGGGGCGTACGCGGACCGGGCCGTGATGGAGCCGCAGCGGTTCCGAGTCGGCCACGACGACGAGCTGCTGGGCGAGAACCCGTTCGACCACGACTCCGCGCTGGAATGGCTGGAGCGCGAGCGGGTCAACCTGCTGGCCGTGCTGGACACCGCGCACCAGCAGGGATGGGACCGGGTCGTGATCTCGCTCTGCGACAGTCCGGTGTGGACGCTGCACAACCAGCACAAGCACTACGCGGACACGATCTCGGCGCTGCGCAACGGAGTTTCTTCCGCCGAGCGCGCGCAGGACCTGGTCGCCGAGGCCCGGATGCGGACCTTGCTGGTGCGGTTGTACACGGAACAGCACGATTTCTCCGCGGCGCACGAGCAGGCCGCTCATGCTCGGGAGGTGGCGGAGCGGGCCGGGCACCGGCGGGCGTTGGCTTCGGCGCTGGAGTTCCACGGCCGCGCCCACCTCGAGCAGAGCTCGTGGGCCGAAGCGATACCGCTGTTCCGGCGGGCCCGCGACCTCAACGCGGAGTTGGGGCTGCCGCGCGCCATGGCGCTGCAGGAATACATGCTCGGGCGCGCGCTCGGAGGCGATGGACGACCGGACGATGCGCTGCGGCAGTTGCACAGCGCGCTGGACCGGCTCCAGGACTATCCGCAGGACAAGCGCACACCGGGCCGGATCCGAGTCGCGATGGGGCGGGTGCACCAGCGGCTCGGCGACCACGCCGAGGCCGTGCGGGTGCTGCGTGCCGCGGAGTCCGACGCGCGGGAGCGGCGGGTTTCGCACGACCTCGCGGAACCGTTGGAGCTGCTGGCGGAATCCCTCGCGCACATCGGCGAAACCGCGGCCGCGCGGGAATGCGCCGCGGAGGCGCTGAACATCTTGGAACAGGCCGGTAGTCCGCGCGCCGAGCAGCTGCGCGAACAGCTCTAACTCCCGGCGAACACCTCGACCGGTTCCGGACGTGCCGGGTAGTCGGGCTCCGGCAGGCCGAGCTGGTCGTAGATGACCGCGCGCAACCGAGCCGTCGATCCGCCCGGTTCGGCGAACGTCCGGGAGGCGAACGAGGCGCGTTCCGGCAGCGGGATCGCACCGTCCACTTGGGACCGCAAGTCGCCAGGGCCGAGGAACTGCGCGCGAGTGCCCAGATCGGCCGCCGGAGTTCCCGCAGCGACCTCGGCGGCGCCGAACTCGGCCAGCAGCAGCGGTTTCCCCAGCGCTGCTGCGTACAGCGCCAATGAGCCGTGGTCGGCGAGGACCACGTCCGAAGCCACCAGCGCCGCCCGCCAACCGCGGTGCGGCGGCACCACGATCAGCCCCGCGCGCTGCGCACCGCGCGTCCACCGGTCGATCTGCCAAGCACCGTGCCGGGACCAGATGTTGGGGTGCAGCACCAGCGCGACCCGGTGATCGCCGGGCAACTGCGCGACCAGGCGTGCGGCCAGGTCCGGTTGCCGGGCGAAGAGGGACTCGCCGCCCCAGGTCGAACTCACCATCACCAGTTTTCCGCCGCTCATGGCGGATCGGTAGTGCGCGCGCATCGGCACGCTCGCCCGGAGCCGGTCGAAGCACGGGTCGCCGACGACCGCCGCGCGCTCGGCCGCTTGCGGGCAGGAACGGCGGAGCAGGTCGAGCTGGTCGTCGTGCGACAGCGCCAGGACCGACGCCACCACGCGTCCATTGTGGAGGAGCTGTTCGGGTGCGAGACCGGAAATCGCGCCCGCCACGCCGGAATCCGTCGGCCGCAGCTTGTGGTAGCCGGCGCCGTGCGGCAGCGTCAGCAGCGGGACGTCCAGTTCGTGCAGCGCGCCGTTGCTGCTCGGGGAGATCGCGAGGTCGAAGTGCTCCTTCGTCGCGTCCTGCCAATCGACGACGGTCATGCCCGCGGCGTGCAGGTGTTCGGCGAGGCGGTCGGAGAACTCCGAACCTTCCGCGACCGCGAACCGCACCTCCACGCGGAAATCGTCGGCCAGCACGCCGAAAACGTCGTGCAGCCGGTCCAGCGCGGTCAGCGTGCGGACCACGCCGAGCACGCGGCGGCGCACCGGGACGGTGGACCAGCGGTCGGCGCGTTCAGCGGCCATGCCCGCTCCGGCTCTCCGGCTCTCCGGCTCTCCGGCTCTCCGGCTCTCCGGCTCTCCGGCTCTCCGGCTCTCCGGCTCTCCGGCTCTCCGGCTCTCCGGCTCTCCGGCTCTCCGGCTCTCCGGCTCTCCGGCTCTCCGGCTCTCCGGCCGGAATTGTCCCAGTTGATCGCGCATCGCCGTACCGGGCAGCGGCCGGGCGTCGGTCACGGGCATGACCGCCGATCCTAATCAGCTGATCTGCGGCCGGTCCCGCTCCGGTCCGGTGCGGTCGATCTCCACCCGGTTCCGGCCCGCGCGCTTCGCCCGGTACAGCGCGATGTCCGCGGCCGCGAACAGGTGGTCCAGCTTGGCCGGTCCGCCCGCGACGCCGATGCTCACCGTCGGTGGTTTCCGGGTGCGGCCCACCACCAGCCGCCAGTCGTGCTCGTCCACCGCGGCCCGGATCCGTTCCGCGACCACCGGCCCTGCGCTGCGCGAATCCTCCGACTCGTCCACCAGCAGCACGA
The DNA here is from genome assembly GCF_037023755.1 of Saccharopolyspora sp. SCSIO 74807. Lineage (NCBI taxonomy): Bacteria > Bacillati > Actinomycetota > Actinomycetes > Pseudonocardiales > Pseudonocardiaceae > Saccharopolyspora > Saccharopolyspora sp. SCSIO 74807. The sequence continues at coordinate 2,318,663 of NZ_CP146100.1, forward strand.
CGAATTCGTCGCCGGCCCACCGGCAGATGAGGTCCTGCTCGCGGCACTCCCGCCGCAGCAAGTGCGCGACCTCCTGCAAGGCCGCGTCACCGACGGCGTGCCCGGCGAGGTCGTTGACGTTCTTGAACCAGTCCACGTCCAGCAGCACCAGCCACGGAACCCGGCCCTGCGCGGCGGTCGCCTCCAGCAGCGCGGGCGCCCGCCGTTGCAGGCCGAGGCGGTTGACCAGGCCGGTCAGCGGATCCCGCACCGCGGCCTCCTGCGCGGCGGTGGCCATCCGCTGTGCCTGCACCGCGACCCGCCGCTGCTCCAGCGCTTGCCCGAGCCCTTCCTGCAAGGTCTCCACCGCGGTACTGCTGGCGCGCACCGTGCGCCGCAGCGCCGCGGCCTCGCCGACCGGGTCTCCGAGCAGATCGCAGATCTTGGCCAGGTCCAGCGAGAACCGCATCATCATCATGGTGTCGCCGAGGGTCTCCGCGCCGTCGAGCGCGCGGCTGGCGAACGTGCGCGCGTCGTCCAGCTCGCCGTCCACCCGGCGGATGGTGGACAGCACCCAGTTCGCCACCGCGGCCGCGAACCAGTCCTCGGCGTCCCGGGACAGCACCAGCGCCTCCTGCGCCAGCCGTTCCGCCTGCCGCGGCTGCCCGAGACCGGCCATGCTCTGCGCACCGCCGCCGAGCGCCATGCGCTGCGTCGGACCTTCGTCCACCAGCAGCAAAGCCTCGTCGAAGAGGTCGCGGGCGGTGCGGTAGTGCTCGTGCACGTCCACTTCGCGGGCGAACGCGCGGAACAGCAGCGCGTGCGCTTCCCGCACCAGGCAGTGCGCCAGCGTCTCGCCGCCGCCCGCCTTGCGGGCGATCTGCACCGCTAGCGACATCAGGTCCATCGCCGACTCGCGGTGCCCGATGCTCTCCAGCAGGTAGCCGAGGATGCTCACGGTCTGCGCGGTCGGCTGATCCGCCGGCCGGTCGGTGTCCAGCTCCGTCCAGCCCTCCGCGGCCAGCTCCAGCGCCTGCGGGATGCGGCTGAGCCGCCACGCCAGCCACGCCCGATGCACCAGCACCGTCGCGCGGTTCCACTGCTCGCCGACCAGGTTCAGCCCGGCCGCGGTGAGCTCGTCGAACGCGACGTCGGCGGCGTGCAGCTTGCCCGCTTCCACCAGCAGCCGGACGTGGCGATCCTGCGCCGGGAGGTGCCCGGCCATCACTGGATCGTCCTGCCGCACGGCTGCTCCGAGGATCGCATTCATCCGCGGCGGGATCCCCGCCGCTCGCGTTCCCGACTCAGGCTACCGGCAGCGTTCCCGGCGGTACTTGTCGTGATGAACCACATCTTCCAGCGGCGACCGCTGCCGCCAGCCGTGTCGTTCCAGGTCAGGCGTATCGGCCAGGTCGCGCACCGGGCCGACGCAGAGCCAGGCCACCGGCCGCACGCCGCCGGGGATGTCCAGCAGCCTGCGCAGGAACTCCTCGCGGTAGAAGCTGACCCAGCCCACGCCCATGCCCTCGGCCGTCGCGGCCAGCCACAGGTTCTGGATGGCCAGGCACACCGAGTACAGGCCCGCGTCGGCGATGGCGTGCCTGCCCAGCACGTCGGGAGCGCCGCGGGCGGGGTCGTAGGTGACCGCGATGCCGAGGCTGGATTCCACGATCCCCTCGACCTTGATCTTGGAGAACGTCTCGGCGCGCTCTCCGCTGAGCTCGGCGGCGAACACGCTGCGCTCGGCCAGCACGTGCTCCCGGAAGTCGCGGCGGGTGGCGTCGTCGCGGACCAGCACGAAGTCCCACGGCTGCGTGAGCCCGACGCTCGGCGCGCTGTGCGCGGCGGTCAGCACCCGGTGCAGCACCTCGTCCGGAATCGGCTCCCCGGTGAACTCGTTGCGCACGTCGCGGCGGCGCTGGAGCACGTCGTAGAGATCGGCGGAAGGTTCGGGCGCGTTGCGCATGGTGGTCATCCCGGCCATCCTGCCGTGTTGCCGCGCGTGACAACGAGGGGACCGGGCGCGGCGGGTGGGCGGCCGCACCGCCCACCCGCGGCGGCTCAGCGGCTGGCCGGGCTCGGGTAGGGCAGCAGCGCCATCTCCCGGGCGTTCTTGATCGCGCGGGCGACTTCGTGCTGCTGCTGCCGGGTCAGCCCGGTGACCCGGCGGGAACGGATCTTGCCGCGGTCGGAGATGAACTTGCGCAGCAGCGCGGTGTCCTTCCAGTCCACTTCGACCACGCCTTCCCTGCGCAGCAGGTTCGGTTTGCGGCGCGGTGCGCGCCGGTCGTGCTGGGCCATGCTCACCAACTCGATTTCGTCACGCCGGGCAGTTCGCCGTTGTGCGCGGCCTGGCGCAGCCGCACCCGGGAGAGCCCGAACTTGCGGAAGTAGCCGCGCGGGCGCCCGTCGATCGCGTCGCGGTTGCGGACTCGCGTGGCGCTGGCGTCGCGCGGCTGGCGGGACAGTTCGGTGACCGCGGCGGAGCGTTGCTCGGGGCTGCTGCCGGGCGCGGAGATGATCTTCTTGAGCTCGGCGCGCCGTTGTGCGTAGCGCGCCACCACCGCCCGCCGCTGCTCGTTGCGGGCGATCTTGGACTTCTTGGCCAACTCGGGTCCTCCTCAGCGCTCTTCGCGGAACTCGACGTGCTCGCCGAGCACCGGGTCGTATTTGCGCAACCGCAGCCGTTCCGGGTTGTTGCGGCGGTTCTTCCTGGTCATGTACGTGAAGCCGGTTCCTGCGGTGGACCGCATCTTGATCACCGGACGGATCTCGGAGGCGGCCATCAGACGCGCTCCCCGCGGGCGCGCATCTCGGCGACGACCGACTCGATGCCGCGCTTGTCGATCGTCTTGACGCCCTTGGTGGACACCTGCAGCCGCACCCAGCGCCCTTCCGAGGGCAGCCAGTACCGGCGTCGCTGCACGTTCGGCAGCCAGCGCCGGTTGGTTCGCACGTGCGAGTGGGAAACCTGCTTGCCGTAGCCGGGTTTCTTCCCGGTCACCTGGCAGCGGACGGACACGGAGACCTCCTGGTAACGACATCCATTTTCAACAAGAGTACCGTGTCCACCGGACCAGATGAAAACCATTCCCGATTGGGGCCGCACGTGGGAACCGAAGCCGAGCCGTCCCGAGTCCCGCTGACCGTGATCACGGGGGTGCACGCCGAACACCTCGCGCGGATCGCCAGGGCCGCCGCCGACGACGACCCGCAGGGCACCGCGCTCGTGCACCACGACTTGCGCGAGATCGCCCACGGCGTGGTCCGCCGCCACCTCCGGCAGGGCGACTCGGACCAGGTCACCGCGCTGGAACTGGCGCACGGCTGCGTGTCCTGCACGCTGCGCGAGGACTTCCTGCCGCTGCTGCGGCGGCTGGCCGCGGCGCCCGACGTGCGACGGATCGTGGTGCAGCTGGACCCGTCGGTGGAGCCGGAGGCGATCTGCTGGGCGATGGAGCACGTCCTGGTCGGTGAGTCCCCGGTCGTCGAGGACGTCGAGCTGCGCGCGGTCGTCGCGGCGGTCGACCTGCCGAGCTGGCTCGACGACGCCGGTGGGGACGAGCCGCTGCACGAGCGCGGGCTCAGCGGCAGCCCGGACGACGAGCGAACCGTCGCTCAGGTCGCGGTCGGCCAGGTCGAGTTCGCCGATGCCGTGGTGTTCGCCGGCGAGACCGACCGTTGGCAGCAGGTGCGCACCGAGGCGGTCGTCGACCGGCTCACTCCGCTCGCGCCGACCACCGCTCTCGGCCGGCTGGACCTGCCGGAGCTGCTGCGGCGCATCCCGGACAACGCGCGGCGCGGCGAGGTCGACGGCCCGCACGGGCAGCTGCTGCGCGGGCAACCGTCCATGGAGACCGACGCGGGCGTGTCGCTGCTGCTGTTCGAGGAACGCCGCCCGTTCCACCCGGAGCGGCTGCACCAGGCGCTGGACGTGCTGCTGCAAGGCGTCGTGCGCACCCGCGGCCGCGCGTGGGTGGCGAGCCAGCCGGACATCGCGCTGTGGCTGGAATCCGCCGGTGGCGGCATGCGGGTGGGCCACGCGGGGCCGTGGCTGGCCTCGCAAGCTGGCCCGCAGTGGTCCGAGCTGGACTCCGAGCAGCAGCTCAAAGCCTCGCTGAACTGGGACGAAGACTACGGCGACCGGATGCAGGAACTCGTCGTGATCGCGCACGAGGCCGATCCCGGCGAGATCCGGCAGGCGCTGCTCGGCGCGGTGCTCACCGACGACGAGATCGCCGAGGGGCAACCGGCGTGGCGCCACTACCCGGACCCGTTCGGCGAATGGCACGAGGACCCGTGCGAGGACCCCGCCGAGGGCGAGCAAGAACCGGCCTCGCAGGAGCGCCGCAACCAATGACCCGCGAACGCGGAACCGAAGTGAGGAGGCAAGCGTGAAACCGAACATCCACCCCGACTACGGCCCGGTGGTCTACCAGGACCGCAACACCGGCAAGCAGTTCCTGATGCAGTCCACCGCCACCTCGGAGCACACCACCACCTGGGAGGACGGCGGCACCTACCCGCTGGTCGTCGTGGACGTCTCCGCGGACTCGCACCCGTTCTGGACCGGCACCCAGCAGGTTCTGGACACCGAGGGACGTGTGGAGAAGTTCCGCCGCCGCTACGGCGGCCGAACCCGCTGAGGAGGAAGCGATGGCGGTCCCCAAGCAGAAGAAGCCCCGCAGCAAGACCCGGCAGCGGCGTTCGCAGTGGAAGGCGAGCGCGCCCGAGCTGGTGCCGGTCGTCGTGGACGGCGAGCGCAAGCTCGTGCCGCGGCGCCTGGTGCGCTATTTCCAGCAGCGCTGAACCCGCCTGCGGCCCCGCTCGTCACGGCTTTCCGGGCGAGCGGGGCCGCGTCCGGCAGGTCCAGCGCGGGATCGATCACATCGGGTCCGCGGTCGCGGCGTGCTTCTCAGCTCCCTCTCAGGGCTCCGAGGAACACTGTCGGTATGCGCATCCTCGTCGTCGACGACGACCGTGCCGTGCGCGAGTCCTTGCGCCGCTCGTTGCAGTTCAACGGGTACCAGGTGGAACTCGCCGCGGATGGTCAGCAGGCACTCGACTGGTTGGCCGACCAGCGACCCGACGCGATGGTGCTGGACGTGATGATGCCGCGGCTGGACGGCCTGGAGGTCGCCCGCAGGCTGCGCAGCACCGGCGACGACCTGCCGATCCTGGTGCTCACCGCGCGCGACGCGGTCTCCGACCGGGTCGCCGGGCTGGACGCGGGCGCCGACGACTACCTGCCCAAGCCCTTCGCGCTGGAGGAACTGCTGGCGCGGGTGCGCGCGCTGCTGCGGCGCGCATCTCCGCCGGAGGCCGACGGCGGCGAAGGACCCGCCGCGCTGCACTTCGCCGACCTGGACCTCGATCCCGGCACCCGCGAAGTGCGCCGCGGCGACCGGCCGATCAGCCTCACCCGCACCGAGTTCGCGCTGCTGGAACTGCTCATGGCGCACCCCAAGCAGGTGCTCACCCGCAGTCGGCTGCTGGAGGACGTGTGGGGCTACGACTTCCCGACCTCCGGCAACGCGCTGGAGGTCTACGTCGGATACTTGCGCCGCAAGACCGAAGCCGAAGGTGAACCCCGCTTGATCCACACCGTGCGGGGCGTCGGTTACGTGCTGCGCGAGACCCCGCCGTGACCGCGCCCGAACCACCGCCCGAGGAGGGCGACGCCCAGCCCAAAGGTGGCTCGCTGCAAGGCGTTTCGCTGCGCAACCGGGTCACGCTGCTCGCCGCGCTGTGCGTGGCCGGAGCGGTCGCGCTGGTGTCGCTCGGCGCCTTCTACACGGTGCGGGACAGCCTGTACGAGCAGCTCGACGACAACCTGACCCGCCGTGCCGCGGAAGCCGCCGCCGGGCCGCTGATCAGCGCCCCCGGGATGCAGAGCGTGCCGCTGGCGTTCTACTCCGCGGCGAACCTGCAGATCAGCCTGCTCGCGCCGAACGGCTCGGACATCGCGCCGGGCAAACGCCCGCCGACCGGCGTGCTGGAGCTGGCCGTCGCGCAGGACAAGCTGCCCCGCTCGGTCCGCACCGACGAGGGCAGCAACAGCCGCGTCGTGGCGGTGCCCGCGGACAACGGCGCGCTGGTGATGTCGCAGTCGCTGGTTTCGACGAAGGCGACGCTGGCGCAGCTGAGCCTGGTGCTGGTGGTGATCAGCGGTGCGGGCATCCTGCTCGCCGCCGCGGCGGGAACGGCGGTGGCCAGCGCCGGGCTGCGGCCGGTGCAGCGGCTCACCGCGGCCACGGAGCGGGTGGCGCTGACCGGTGATCTGCGGCCGATCCCGGTGTCCGGGGACGACGAGCTGGCCCGGCTGACCATTTCGTTCAACGGGATGCTCGGCGCCCTCGCCGAATCGCAGGAGCGCCAGCGCAGGCTCGTCGCCGACGCCGGGCACGAGCTGCGCACCCCGCTGACCTCGCTGCGCACCAACCTCGAACTGCTCATGGCCGCCGCCCAGCCGGGCGCGCCAACGTTGTCCGAGGAGGACCGCGAGGAGATGTTCGCCGACGTGCGCGGCCAGATCACCGAGCTGTCCGCGCTGGTCGGCGACCTGGTGGAGCTGGCGCGGGAGGACGCTCCGCAGGCGGTGCACGAGCCGGTCGAGCTGGTCGACGTGGTGGAACGGGCGCTGAGCCGGGCGCGGCGGCGCGCGGGCTCGGTGGAGTTCGACGTGCGGCTGCAGCCGTGGACCTTGCCGGGCGATGCCACCGCCCTGGAACGCGCGGTGCTGAACTTGCTGGACAACGCCGCGAAGTGGAGCCAGGACGGCGGACGGGTGCGGGTCGAGCTGCATCCGGACGGGCAGGGCTCTGCGGCGCTGGAGGTCGCCGACAGCGGGCCGGGCATCGCCGAGGGCGACCGGCCGCACGTCTTCGAGCGGTTCTACCGCTCGTCGCACGCGCGCACGCTGCCCGGTTCCGGGCTCGGGCTCTCGATCGTCAAGCAGGTCGCCGAGCGGCACGGCGGCAGCGTGTGGGCCGGGCCCGCGCCGGAAGGCGGCGCGCTGTTGCGGATGATGTTGCCCGGTGGGCTCGGCTGACCGAGCGGTTGCCCGGTTCGGCCGATAATCCAACAGCACCGAACACGGTTGGTGATCAGTTCGGCCGAACACCCGGATTTTTCGTTCGGGTAGTTGCGGGTAGTGTTGTTTCGTGTTGACTTGATGGACTCAAGCTCACTGCTCAGGACACAGCGCCCGGTTCCTGCCGGGCCGGATGGGACGGGTGGAGTGCTCGCGCGGCAACGCCAGGAAGTGATCCTCGACGAAGTGCGCCGCACCGGCGCCGTGCAGGTCAGCGAACTCGTGCTGCGGCTCGGCGTGTCGGACATGACCATCCGGCGGGACCTGGACGCGCTGGCCAGGCAGGGCCTGGTGGAGAAGGTCTACGGCGGCGCTACCTCCACGCTGGGGCGCAGCACCGACGAACCCGGCTTCGAAGCCAAATCGGTGCGCCAGCTCGCCGAGAAGGAAGCCATCGCGGCCGTCGCGGCAGGCATGGTCCGGCCCGGCACCGCGATCGGGCTGTCCGCGGGCACCACCACGTGGACGCTGGCCAGGCACCTGGACGACATCCCGGACCTGACCGTGGTGACGAACTCGGTGCGGGTCGCCGACGTGCTCCAGCAGCGCGGCCGGGCCGACCGGACCGTGGTGCTCACCGGCGGCGTGCGCACTCCTTCGGACGCGCTGGTCGGCCCGGTCGCGGTGCAGGCGCTGCGCTCGCTGCACCTGGACCTGGTGTTCCTCGGCGTGCACGGCATGGCGCCGCGGGCCGGCTTCACCACGCCGAACCTGAACGAGAGCGAGGCGAACCGGGCGCTGGCCGAGGCGGCCAGCCGGCTGGTCGTGGTCGCCGATCACGCCAAGTGGTCGACCGTGGGCATCTCCACGATCGTCGACTTCGCCGAGGTCGACGTGCTGATCAGCGACGACGGCCTGCCCGCGGACGCCAGGCAGGTGCTGTCCGAGCAGGTGCACGAGCTGGTGATCGCCGAACCCGCGGCCGGGCTCAAGGCCGATCAGCACGCCGGGGCCGGTGCGGGTGAGTCCTCGTCTGCGGGGTCCGGGCCAGCGGAATCCGGCGCAGCGGAATCCGGCTCAGCAGAACCCGGTTCGTCGGATTCCATCCCGGCTGATGCAGGCAGAGCCGATTCAGTCCCGGCCGATTCCGGCTCGGCCGGTGCGAGCCCGGCTGGCCCCGGCACCGAACAGGAGGTCGCGCGGTGAAGCGCACGCTTCGGCACCTGGCCGACGGCAGGGAGATCATCTACTTCGACTCCGACGAGGCGCCGCCCCGCGCGGCCGAGGACACCCGCGAGCTGCCACCGCGCCCGCCGGTTTCGGAGATGCGCCGCGACCCGCTCACCGGCGAGTGGGTCTCGATGGCCGCGCACCGGCAGAGCCGCACCTACAAGCCGCCGGCCGACCAGTGCCCGCTGTGCCCGAGCGCGCCGGGCCGCGCGACCGAGATCCCGGAGTCCGACTACGGCGTCGCGGTCTTCGAGAACCAGTTCCCCTCGTTCGCCGCCGCACCCGCCGACACGTCCGAAGTGCCGGAGATGCCGATGGTGCCCACCGGATCGGCGCGCGGGCGCTGCGAGGTCGTGTGCTTCACCTCCGATCACCACACCTCGTTCGGCCAGCTCACGCCCGCGCAGGTGCGCACCGTGGTGGAGGCGTGGGCGGACCGCACGGCCGAACTGTCCGCGGTGCCCGGCGTCGAGCAGGTGTTCTGCTTCGAGAACCGGGGCGAAGAGATCGGCGTGACGCTGCACCACCCGCACGGCCAGATCTACGGCTACCCGTTCGTCACGCCGAAGACGGACCGGATGTTGCGCGTCGCCGAGCAGTACCGAGCCGAGCACGGCAGGCCGCTGCTCGGCGATGTGCTGGCCGGTGAGCGCGCTTCCGGGCGGCGCGTGCTGGTCGACTCCGAGCACTGGACCGCGTTCGTGCCCGCCGCGGCGCGCTGGCCGGTGGAGGTGCACGTCGTGCCCCGGCGGCAGGTGCCCGACCTGGTGGCCCTGACCGATGCCGAGCGGGACGACTTCGCGGTGACCTACCTCGAATTGCTGCGTCGGCTGGACGGCCTCTACGACCGGCCGCTGCCGTACATCGCCGCCTGGCACCAGGCGCCGGTCCGCACCGGGCGGGACCTGTCGTGGCTGCACCTGGAGGTGTTCTCGGTGCTGCGGTCCGCGGACAAGCTCAAGTACCTCGCCGGGTCGGAGTCCGGAATGGCGGTGTGGATCAACGACGTGACTCCGGAGCAGATCGCCGACCGGCTCAAGGCGATCTGAGCGCCTCCTGCCGCGCCGCCCGCCGAGTCGACTGCTGCGTCGATACGCTGCGTGAACTGCCTCGTTCCCGACTGGGCGGATGAGCTTGCGCATCGTGTTGAATTTCCGTTGCTCGTCCACAGGGGGGTCTCAGGTGCCTCTCAGCTCGATGCCCCAAAGTGGGAAACATGAGCGACACGCCCCAGCGCGGTTCGGGCGAGCAACCCGAGGAGCCGCAGCAGCAGGCAGCAGGCGAAACGGACGCGCCGAAAGCCTCCGCCGACACTCCGCCGGCGGGGTTTTCCGAGCAGCACACCACGCAGTCGCAGACCTCGGCCGGTGACGCCTACGGCGCAACCGGTGGCGAGCAGAGCGGGCGGTCCGGCACCGGTGCGCAGGGCCAGCAGTACGGGGCGGCCCAGCAGGGAACCGGGCGGCCGGACAGGCCCGATGCGGGCCAGGCCGGCACCGATCAGATCGGTACGGGGCCGTACGGCACCGAGCAGTACGGGGGCGGGCCGTACGGCGCCGGGCAGCACGGCGTCGGCCAAGCCGGAACCGGGGAATACGGCGCCGGCCAGTCCGGCATCGGGCAGTACGGCACCGTCCAGTACCCGCAGTACCCCGGAACTCAATCTGGCGCCGCTGCTTACGGCGCGCAGGAACCGGGTATCGGCGGCGCTCCCAGTGGGCACTACCCGTATATGGGGACACCGCCGAACCAAGGTTGGCAGCAGCAACCGCACCCGCCGATGGGTGCGGTTCCGGTGCAGCAGGAACGCCGCAGGCGGCGGGGCTCGACGGTCGGGGTGGCGCTCGGCGGCGCCCTGCTCATCGGCCTGCTCGGTGGTGGCATCGGCGGGTACGTCGGCTACCACTTCGGCAGCAACAACGGCTCTTCCGCGGTCACGAGCCTCGAGCAGCAGCCACCGGCGCGCAGCGCCAGCAACGCCCCGCAGGGCTCCGTGCAAGGCGTGGCGCAGAAGGTCCTGCCGAGCGTTGTGCAGCTGCAGATCCAGAGCGCCGAAGGATCCGGTGAGGGCTCGGGCATCGTGCTCAGCCCGGACGGCTACATCCTCACCAACTCGCACGTCGCGCAAAGCGCCCAGCAAGGACGGCTGACCGCGGTGTTCAGCGACAGCCGAACCGCGTCGGTGCGGGTCATCGGCTCGGACCCGAGTTCGGACCTGGCGGTGGTGAAGGCGGACATCAACGGCTTGCAGCCTGCCGATCTCGGCCGTTCCGACGATCTGCCGGTCGGCGCTCCGGTGGTGGCCATCGGCTCGCCGTTCGGCCTTTCCGGAACCGTGACCAGCGGCATCATCAGCGCCAAGAACCGGGCCGTGCGCGCGGGCGGGCAGAGCGGTGACCAGTCGAGCGTGCTCAACGCGCTGCAGACCGACGCCGCGATCAACCCGGGCAACTCGGGCGGGCCGCTGGTCGACATGGACGGGCGCGTCGTGGGCATCAACTCGGCGATCTACAGCCCCGGGTCCAGCCAGGAGCAGGGCGGCTCGGTCGGTCTCGGCTTCGCCATCCCGATCGATCACGCCAAGCGCATCGCGACCGAGCTGAAGAACACCGGCTCGGCCACGCACACCACGCTCGGCGTCGGCATCGTCTCGGCGAACCAGCCCGGAGCCCTGGTGCGCACCGTCGCCCCGGGCGGAGCCGCGCAGCGAGCCGGTGTCCAGCCGGGCCAGCTGATCACCAAGTTCGACGGCCGCACCATCGAGGACGCCGACTCGCTGATCGCCGCGGTGCGCTCGCACACGCCCGGCCAGAAGGTCCCGATGACCACGGTCTCCCCGAACGGCGGCGGTGAGCAGACCGTGGAGGTCGTGCTCACCGGCGAGAAGCGCTGACGCGAACCGGCCCGGCCACCAGCCGCGGCCGCCCCGACCCGTGCCCCCACCGGGGCAGGTTGAACAAGGAGGACCCGTCCGATGTCCGAACGCAACGGCACCGTTCTGCCCGGCGACCGGATACGCCTGGTCGAACCCGAAGGGTCACTCGATCTCAACGACGAATTCCTTGCCACTACGGTGAACGACATGGAACGCAGCGCGCAGCGGCTGGGACGCGCCCTGGTGGTCGTGGTGGACGACCGGGTCGCGCGGGGCGAGCAGGAGGACAGCATCGGTCTGCTGGTGACCGAACTGCTGGAGGAGGCCGGATTCATCGTGGACGGCAGCGTCGCGGTGGCCGGTGAGACGGTGGACATCCGAAACGCGCTGAACACCGCGGTGATCGGCGGGGTGGACGTGGTGATCACGGTCGGCGGCACCGGAGTGTCGCCGCGGGACGTGACACCGGATGCGACTTCCGGGGTGCTGGACATGCCGGTGCCGGGCATCGCCGAGGCGCTGCGGGCATCCGGGCTGGCGGCCGGGGCGGTCGACGCCGGGGTGTCCCGCGGGTTGGCCGGGGTTTCCGGCAGCACGCTGGTGGTCAACTTGGCCGGTTCGCGGGCCGCGGTCCGCGACGGGATGGCGACGCTGTCCCCGCTGGTCACGCACGTGATCGAGCAGCTGTCCGGACTCGAATCGGCCTGATCCCCGCCCGCGGTGGGCGGGACGTACAAAACGGTGGCGGCACCCGCTCGGGTGCCGCCACCGTGCTGTTCGCGGTCGGTTCCGGCTCAGCTGCCGGAGGGCTTGTCCGGCCCGGAAGGCTTGTCAGGGCCGGAGCCGGATTCGCCGGACGACTTGCCGTCCTGCCCGTCCGGCTTGGCCTGCCCGTCCCGCTTGAGCATGCCCTCGACCTTGCCGCTGACGTTCTCGATCTGGTCGTGGTACTTGCCGCCGGTAGCCTTGTCCACGCTCGACTTGGCGGCGTCCAGCCCCTTGGCGGCGTTCGGCCCGGCCTTCTCGGCGAACTCGCCTGCTTTGCCCTTGGCCTGGTTGGCCAGGTCCTTGGCCTTGTCCACGAAACTCATCGGCTGCCTCCGCTTCGACGCTGCCCGGCCGGTGGTAGCAGGTGCCGCGAGCCGGTGCTCGTCGCGGCCCGGCGTGTCCGTGCCGTCACCGGGTGTTTCCCGATATTCCCATGGTGACATCGTGATCTTGGCGGAGGAAGCGACCCGCCTCCCGGCGCTTCCGCGGTCGCCGCGATGGGGGACGATGGTGGCGTGACCGACGACGAACGGCGGCGTCAGCGGCGACTCGCGGAGATCTTCGGCGAGGTGCTGCCGGAGACGACCTCCGACGAGCAGAGCGCCTCCGAGTCCGGCGCGGACGCCGCGCGGGACTCCGACCGCTGGTACGCGGAGAACCGCCCACCCCACCACGGCGGCTGAGCTACCCGCGTACGGCCGACGCGCCGCGTGCCGCCCGCATCGGGCCGAAGGCCGTCGACCACGCCGCGGTGCTGCACGCCGAGGCTGCCGGACGCCGTCCGCGCCCACTCGAATCGCAGCCTCAGTTCTTGCTGCCGTTCCCGTTCGAGCTCTTGGAGGCCGAAGCGGACGTGCTCGCGGTCGCCGCCTCGCCGTCGCCGCCCTTGGTCGTCTCGTCGTCCGCCAGCCCCTTGATGGCAGGCAGGCCCTGCTCCTTGCGCAGCAGGTCCCGGATCTCCAGCAGGAGCTCCGCCTCGGTCGGGTCGACCGACTCCTCCGTGCCCTTCTTGCGCCGCTCCTGGATCTTCTGCATCGGCAGCACGAACAGGAAGTAGACCACCGCGGCGGTGATCAGGAAGGTGATCACCGCGTTGATCACGAGCGAGAAGTCGATCTTCGACGACTCGTTGCCCTTGACCAGCTGGATCGTCAGGCCGTCCACCTGGGCACCGCCCGCGGAGGCGATCACCGGCCGGATGATGCTGTTCGTGACCGCGGTGACCAGTGCCGTGAAGGCACTGCCGACGACGACCGCCACCGCGAGGTCGATGACGTTGCCCCGCATGAGGAAGTCCTTGAAGCCCTTGAGCACGGCACGCTCCTTCTTCGATCGAGATGCCCGGGGCCGTCCCGGGCCGGTAGGCGCGGCGGAAGCCGTCCGTCCGCTCGGCCCTACGTCTGCTCAGCGCAGCGTAACGGTCACCGATCGGGTCAGTGACGCTCCTGCCACTGCCGGGGCGCGTTGCTCCGGCAGCCCGACTACCACGAGTCGTCCCTGATCGGGGCCGCTGCCCGCAGGGCGGACGGCGAGCACCGGTACCCGCTCGGCCAGCACTGATCCGGTATCGGACCGAGTGGGGATCGTGACGATGTCCACCCGGGTGCCGGAGCGCAGCAGGTCGGCGACGGCCGGGTCGGCCAGCCTGATCGGCACCGCGACGTGGTCCTCCCGCCCGGTGGTGATCCTGGTCAGCTCCGGCCCGGTGAAGCGCACGTCGGTCAACGGCTCACCGCCGCGCGAGGCGCCGCCGAGCGTGCGTCCGCGGGCCGCGGCGACCTCGCGCACCGCTCCGCGCGGCACCGCATCTGCGGGCAGCGCCCGCTGCGCCAGGTCCGAGTCCGTCAGTACGTGCCCCGGCGCGAGGTCGTGCGCGGCCACCACGACCCGGACCCGGTCATCCGGCGGAGCGGACTCCGGCCGCACCGCGAGCAGCAACGCGAGCACGATCAGCATCCCCGCGGCCGCTCGGCGGGCGAACAGCACGCGAGCACCGTGCAGCCAGGGAAGCCGGGCCGAGACCCGGTCCCGCCACGTCGGTTCGAGCGAGAGCTCCTTCCGCCGTCTCCGGCGCATCCCGCGTCGCCGGTTCCCGCCGGAGCCCGCCTTCCCGCTGGGACCCGCCTTCCCACCGGAACCCGGGTTCCCGCTCGCACCGCTACCTCGCCCGCTCATGTCGCCCCCTGCGTCGTTGACCACCTGTGATCGACGCTAGAAGAGCCGGGAACCGGCGGGCAGGGTCAAATCCGGAATCTGTGGATGAACCGGCAGCCTGTGGACAACTCGGCCGCGGGTGAGCATCGAAAATCGCCGACCGCTGCAAGCGATCGGCGATTCGGCAACTGCTGCGAGTTCAGTGCTGCGACTGCAGCGTTGCGAGCTCGAACGCGGCGAGCTCAGGTGCCGCGAGCTGCGGCCCCAGTCAGGACGCCGCGGTCGCGGTGGACGAGCTCGAAGAACTCGAGGACGACGAGGAACTCGCCGACGAGTCCGAACCGGAGCTCTTCGACTCCGAAGAGCCGGAACCCGAAGACGACGATCCGGAAGACGAATCCGACGAGCCGGACGAGCCGGACGACGACGAATCCGACGAACCGGTCGAGCCGGAGTTCGACCGGTTGTCCGTGCGGTAGAACCCGCTGCCCTTGAACACGATGCCCACGGCGTTGAACAGCTTCCGCAGCCTGCCCTCGCACTCGGGGCACTCCGTCAGCGAATCCTCGCTGAACGACTGCACCGTCTCGAAGCGGTGCTCGCACTCGGTGCAGGCGTACTGGTACGTGGGCACGGCGGTCAACCTCCGGGCGTTCATGGTATTGGCACTCGAGCGGACAGAGTGCCAACCCGATGATGCGCCAAATCGGGTGCCCAGCGCAAACACTCCTACGTCACACGACGTCCGAGATCGGCGTCGGCAGCCAGCTGCACAACGCCCCGACCAGGCGTCATGACCGCGTGCAGCCGCACGTCGTGCGGCTCGCCCGGCAGCGAATCCACGAATTCCTCGTCCCGGACCACGCCGATCAGCACCGCGTCCGGCGCTGCCGACGGCAACGACCGGTCGTAGTGACCAGCGCCCCGGCCCAGCCGGACACCGCGCAGGTCCACGCCCAGAGCCGGTACCAGCACCGCATCCGCCGCGGAGATCGCCGCCTGGCCGAGCCGGGCGCCGACCGGCTCCAGCAAGCCGTACTCGGCTCTCCGGAGCGAATCGGCGCCGGTGTAGTCCGCCCACTCCAGCGGCTCGGCGCCGACGACCACCGGCAGCAGCACGCGCCAACCGGATTCCCGCAGGGCGTCCAGCATCGCCAGCGATCCCGGTTCGCCGCGCACCGGCACGTAACCGGCCACCACACCGGGCTTGCGCCGGGCGGCCCAGCTCAGCACCGCCGCCCGCAGCGCCTCCGCCTCCGCTGATCGTGTGGTCTCGGCGCTGGACCGCCGGAGTTCGCCCAGCTCGCGCCGCCACTGCGTCTTGGCTTCCCGTAGTTCTCCCAGCGAGGTCACAGCTCCACTGTAGGCCCGGCCGATAGGCTCCGGGACCATGAACAGCGCTGCCAGCAACCCCGCGACCGCTGCATTCCGCACCGCGATCGTGCCCGCTGCGGGCCTCGGCACGAGGTTCCTGCCGACCACGAAATCCGTCCCCAAGGAACTGCTGCCGATCGTCGACACCCCGGGGATCGAACTGGTGGCCACCGAGGCCGCCGAGGCGGGCGCGGACCGGCTACTGATCGTCACCTCACCGGACAAGCAGGCCGTGGCCGACTACTTCCAGCCGGCCCCGGAGCTGGAGGGGACGTTGCGCGACCGCGGAAAGGACACCCTGCTGCAGAAGGTGCAGCGCGGCCCCGGCCTGATCACCGCGGAAACCGCGCTGCAGGAGAGCGCCCTCGGGCTCGGGCACGCCGTCGGATGCGCTGAACCGAAGCTCGGCCCGGACGATGACGCGGTCGCCGTCCTGCTGCCCGATGACCTGGTCCTGCCCCACGGGGTCCTGAGCAAGATGGCCGAAGCCCGGGCGCGGTACGGCGGAAGCGTGCTGTGCGCGTTCGACGTCCCGCCCGAGCAGGTTGCCTCCTACGGCGTGTTCCAGGTGGCCGACACCGGCGAGGAGGACGTCAAGCAGGTCCACGGCATGGTCGAGAAGCCCGCGCCGGAGCAAGCCCCCTCGAACCTAGCCGCGGCCGGGCGGTACCTGCTGGATCGCGCGGTGTTCGACGCGCTCAAGCGCATCGAACCCGGTGCCGGAGGTGAGTTGCAGCTCACCGATGCCGTAGCGTTGCTGATCTCGGAGGGTCATCCGGTGCACGTCGTGGTGCACCGCGGAGACCGACACGACTTGGGAAATCCTGGCGGTTTCCTGAAAGCTGCGGTGGACTTCGCGCTGGAGGATTCCGAGTACGGGCCGGGCCTGCGGGACTGGCTCGGCAAGAGGTTGAACAGGAGCTGAGGACTCGCGGCCTCGGCTCCGCGCGGAAGAGGTCGAGTGCCATGAGGTCAGTGGACGAACAGCTCGCGCGAGTCCTCGCCGCCGCCGTGCGGCCCTCTCCGGTCCGCGTGGCGATCTCGGAGGCGCAGGGACTGCTGTGCGCCGAGGAAGTCGTGGCCGGGCAAGCGCTGCCCGGGTTCGACCAGGCCGCGGTGGACGGCTACGCGGTGCGCAGCGTGGACGTGCGGACCGACGACGGCGAAGCTCCGGTGCTGCCCGTGGTCGGCGAGATAACGTCCGGTTCGCGGCAGCCGCGCAGGCTGCAGCCGGGGCAAGCGGTCCGGGTCGCCACCGGCGCCCCGCTGCCCACGCTCGCGGACGCGGTCGTCCCGTTGGAGCAAACCGACGAGCACCCGGCGAAGGTCACGGTGCGCGAGGGCGTGCCGTCGGCGGCGTTCGTGCGCCGCACCGGGGAGGACGTGCAGACCGGTGACGTGGCGGTGCGCCGCGGCTCGGCGATCGGCTCCGCGCAGGTGGGGCTGCTCGCCGCGGTCGGCAGGGACAAGGTGCTGGTGCACCCGCGCCCGCGCGTCTCGGTGATCTCGCTGGGCGAGGAGCTCGTCGACGTCGACCGCACGCCGGGGCAGGGGCAGGTCTACGACGTCAACTCGTATGCGCTGGCCGCCGCGGCTCGCGACGCCGGCGCCGAGGTGACCCGCGTCGGCATCGTCGGCATCGACCCGAAGCGGTTGCGCGAGGTGATCGAGGGCCGGTTGCTGCTGTCCGAGATCGTCGTGATCGCGGGCGGCATCGGCGGCGCGGTGGGTGCCGAGGTGCGCGCGGCGCTGTCCGATCTCGGCGAGCTCGACACCACTCGGGTCGCGATGCACCCGGGTTCGATGCAGGGCTTCGGCCGGCTCGGACCGGACGAGGTGCCGACGTTCCTGATGCCGGGCAACGCGGTCAGCGCCCTCGTGCTGTTCGAGGTCCTGGTGCGTCCGCTGATCCGCGCAGCGCTGGGGCGCGAGAACCCGCACCGGCGCACCGTGACCGCGAACCTGCTGTCCCCGGTGAGCTCGACGGCCGGGCGCCGCGGGTTCCTGCGCGGGCAGTTGCTGCGCGACCCGGAGACCGACTCCTACCTGGTGCAACCGCTGGGCACCTCCGGCTCGCACCTGCTGGCCTCGCTGGCCGAGGCGAACTGCCTGGTGCTGATCGACGAAGACGTCTCCGAGGTGTCCGCGGGCGAGGACGTGCAGATCCGCTTCCTGTCGCAGCGCGCCTGACCCGCGGCGACGATGGCCACGGATTCCGAGATCTTCGCCGGGCGGCATCCCGGCTGGCCGGCCCGCCCCGCTCCGCTGGCGGTGCGCGCGGGCGCGGTGGCGTTGCGCCCGCCCCGGCTGCGGGACGCCTCCGCGTGGAGCGGGCTGCGGTTGCAGGACCGGGACTACCTGCAGCGTTGGGAGCCGACGACGTTCGGTGATTGGCAAGACCGCAACGCGCTGCTGGCCTGGCCGGCCCAGTGGAGCGCGCTGCGCGGGCTGGCGCGGCGCGGTCAGGCGCTGCCGTTCGTGATCACCGTGGACGGCCGGTTCGCCGGGCAGCTCACCGTCGGCAACATCGTGCGCGGGGCGTTGCGCTCCGCGTGGGTCGGTTACTGGGTCGCGGCCGAGTGCGCCGGTGGGGGCGTTGCGACGGCCGCCGTGGCGATGGCGGTCGATCAGTGCTTCGGCCCGGCGGGGCTGCACCGGCTGGAGGCGACGGTGCGCCCGGAGAACGCGGCGAGCGTGCGGGTGCTGGAGAAGTCCGGGTTCCGCCGGGAAGGGCTGTTCGAGCGCTACCTCGACGTCGAAGGCGCTTGGCGCGATCACTACGTCTACGGGCTGACCACCGAGGACGTGCCGGGCGGCGCGGTGCGCGCGTTGGTTCGCGCCGGGTGGGCCGAACGCGCCTGAACCGCGGCGAGAGCTTCGTCACCGCGCCCGTCCGCGCACATCGCCCGATCGAGTGTATTTCCGCTGTTCACAGGCGTGCGCGGGCCGACACGCCGGTACATCATCTCCCGCCCGTGCGACCCCGCGTGCGTTTCTCTCGAGCGCAGGCGAAACGGAAACGAATCGGCGTGGCTCAGAGACAGATGTGACAGAAGTGGCTAGCGTGGCGATCGCAGAAGTGTGCGGCAGGCAGCCAGGGGGAGGTGGCGGCGCGTGCCCAGTTCTTTGATCTTCGCGGCGTTGGCGGCGGCGTGGCTCGTCGTGCTGGTTCCGATGTTCGCCCGCCGTCGGCAGGAGGTGTCCCGGACCACCGACTCAGCGCTGGCGGCACGAGTGGTGCGCAGAGGCGGCGACCGGGCACCCGCGGAACCCGGCGACGCGGAAACCGACAGGGCGCAGGAGGCGTACGGCATGGCCGACACCGACCGGCACGACGACGACATCGAACCCGACTTCGACGACGTACCCGACGAGCAGGACGAGCAGGGGCGGCCGGTCAACGGCGACGACGTCCGCGCCGGCCGCCGCTACCGGCCCGGCCGCGGCGGCTACGACCCGGAAGCCGCGGCACTGGCCGCGCGCACCAAGTACGCCCGCAGGCAGCGCGTCCTGCTGCTCATCGTGGCCGCCGCCGTCGCGACCGCACTGCTCGCCGCCTTCGCCTGGACCGCGGCCTGGTGGCTGCACGGCATGATCGACCTCGGCATCGTCGGCTACCTCACCTACCTGCGGCGGCAGGTGCGGATCGAACAGGACATCCGGGATCGGCGGCTCGCCCGCATGTCCGAGTCCCGCGACGAACCCGACGCGGACTACCGCGAGACGTACTACGACGAACCGGCCGAGCCCGCCGCGGACGACCGATACGACTACGAGCCCCGCCGCGACGACCGGCGCGGCTCCGACGCGGTGGTCGTCGAGATCGACGACGAAGACCCCATGTTCGACGAACTCGACGAGCGCACCTGGCAGCCGTACCGCCGTGCGGTGGGCGAATGAACCTCCCGCCCGCAAGCGAGGGGGGTGCTCCGAGTGCTGTCGGCGGCCTGCTAAGCTGCAACAGCACTCGGAAAAAGGGGCTGTAGCGCAGTTGGTAGCGCGTCTCGTTCGCATCGAGAAGGTCAGGGGTTCGATTCCCCTCAGCTCCACCTTAGAGGTATTACTAGAACACGTGCCTGATTGAAGGCCCTGGAGTAGTACCGCGACGCCGGAAGGCGAGGACGGGCCACCCGCTTGGCGAGTGGCCCTTTTGCTGTCTCGGGGCTCCGGAATGGCGGGCATGTTGTGCTGTGCGTCTCGCGTTGACCGTTGCGTCTGCTGGATGGCATGGAGCTGACTGAACGGTTCCTGGAGGTCGTGGTCGGTGACCTCCTCATCCTCGATGTAGATGTTGTGGAAGATCGCCTGGTTGAGCAGGCGCCGCTGCTCGTCGTTGCACCGCCGGTACAGCTCCTCGGGGCGTTCGAGCAGCTTCAGGCTCACGTCGATCAGGCGGGCGGCATCGGTGAGGTCGGCGGAGGCGGTGTCGAGGCGCTGGTTGAGGTGCCGCCGCTGGCGTTCGATGTCGCGGAGCTTGGCTTTGACCTTGGTTTGCGGCAGGGTGCCGTCGGCTGCGAGGTCGATCAAGTTTTCCTCCTGGGTGTCGAGTTCGGCGAGCTGGGTGGAGAGCTGTTGATGCAGCAGTCGTGCGGATTTCTCCTGTTCGCTGATGACGGTGTCGATCTGGGTTCGGACGTCGCTGATGAACGCCTGGCTGAAGCGGATCGTGGCGTAGTGCCGTTCGATGACGTCCTCGACGAGTTCGGCGTTGACGTGTGGGGCGTCGCAGGTGCTGTTCTGCCGGTTGCGGCAGAAGAAGTACAGGTATTCGGCGCCCTTGGAGTTGACGGTGCGCTGGATGATCATCCGTTGGGTGACTCTGGCTCGGCGGCAGCGCCCGCAGAACAGCGAGCCCTTGAGGTAGTGGTGGTGCACCCGTCGCCGCTCCTTGGCGGCGGACCGGGCGTTGATCCGGTCCTGAACCCGGTCGAAGAGGTCTTCGTCGATCAACGGGTCGTGCCGGCCTCGGACCTCTTCGCCTTTGTAGGTCACGTAGCCGATGTAGTAGCGGTCCCGCAGCATCTGGGAGAGCTTGTTGATCGAGACCTTCTTCGCCGGGTGCTTGGCGGTAGGGCGGGTGCGCAGGCCGCGGTCGTAGAGTTCGTCGGCCAGCTCATCGAGTGTGTAGTTGCCGGTGTCGTACAGCTCGAAGGCGAGCTGTACGAAAGGCGCCCGCTCGTCGTCGAGGACGATGGTGCGGATCACCCGGCCGTCGGAGTGGTCGATGTGGTTGAGATACCCGATCTTGGCGCGGCCGAGAGTGCCGCCAGTGCGGGCTTTTTGCCCCATCTTGTTGGCGATGTCGGCGCCGGACTGGCGGGACTGGTACTCGTTGAAGGTGGCCAGGATGCCGTGCATGAGCTGTCCGACGGGCGAGTCATCGACCGCTTCGGTGGCGGAGACGAGCGTGACGCCGCGCTTGCGGAGGTCAGCCATGACGATGGCGTCGTCGTAGCGGTTCCGCGCCATGCGGGAGAGCATGTAGACGATGACGTAGTCGACATCACCCTGAGCGCGCACGCGTGCCAGCATCCGCTGGAATGCTTCCCGTTTGGTCATCTCCGTCGCTGAGCGGCCGGGCTCGACATACTCATCGATGACGGTCAGGCCCAAGTCCTTGGCCTTGCGCAGGCACGCCTCCCGCTGGGCCGGGATGGAGATGCCCTCGGGGTCGTAGTCGGTCTTAACCTGCCCAGTAGAGGACACGCGCAGGTAGATCACCGCCCGCGCGCCTGGTTCCACGTCATCCGCGGGGTGCTCGACAGGAACAGCGATGTCCTGCTGCAACTCGTCGTTGGAGTCAGCGTATGCGCTGGTCATGACAGCCCTTCGTGATTCGGTGTGAGCAAAGGGATTTTCGTCCAACGGCTCACTGGTCAACAGCGGCGCTGTGGCCCACCTGTCGGCCATTGACCTCGCGGCCCAGGTCATGGCTAGGGGAGCAACCGTCGCTCAGTCCAGTGCTGGAGGCGCGTGCGGCACGGCGATCTTCGAGTACTCCTTCTTCCTCGAACTGTGCAAAAGAGCCCAGCATCTGAACCTGGAACCGCCCCTCGGGCGTCGAGGTGTCCAAGGACTGGTCGATAGCCGAGCGGAAGGCCACGCCGTAGGCGTCCAGCTTTCCGAGCAGGAAGTGCAAGTGACGCACCCTGCGGGACAGGCTGTGGACGTGGTCCAGCAGGACGTCGAGCAGTCCGGCGCGGGCGGCATTCAGAGCCCGTTGCAGACCCGGTCGGTTCAACGTGCGCCCGGACGCGTGGTCAGAACATCGCATGACCGTGTGCCAGCCGGGTCGAGACTCCACATAGGACTGGATGAAGTCGTCCTCTCCGGCCGAAGGCCACCGGGTGTAGATCCCGACCCGGACCGATTCCGGGGAGTTCAGGCTCGCTGTTCCCCGGCTGAGGTCGTGTAGTTGAGGCGGTGCGTGGGACATCGTCAGACCTCCTTGCGAGTGTTGCGTAACCGCGTGCTCGGTGTGGTGGCGGTGCGTGTTGAAGGGAACTCCCGGACCTACGCTGCCCGGCGAGGTTGTCGCTGGTCAGCCGTCGTTGCGCTGTCCGATGCGTCGGTGTCGGCCAGGGCCGGTTGCTCATCGTCGGTCTCGTCCTCCAACATCTCTGCCGCGAGGCTGGCGACCACTTGCGCGAGCTTGTGGATATCTGGTGGATCGCGGCGGACACCGCGAACGACCAGGTTCTGGCCGGTCCGGCGGGCGTTGCCTCGCCTTCGCGTCTTCCTGGCTGATGCGCTGGCGTTGCCCCGCGGCTGGGGTTCGGTCGGAACCGTAACGCCGGCGCTGTCGTCGACGTGGGGCAACTTGGCGACGTTGCCGGGTTCGTGTTCGCCTCCATCGGTTGAGGCGTGCTGGGCGTGGGGTTCGTCGGGGCACATGAGCGCACCTTTCGAGCCCGCGAGCCCGCTGCCGAGCGGGAGGTCGCGGGCGCTGGTCGGCCGGTTGGGCAACCGTCGACGCAGCGGACACACCCCAGCCGGGTCACCCGCGGCCCTTACCACGGGGGCTTGATCGGGCGCGGGCACGCGCCATGACGCGCGCTGTGGTGGCTGGGGGTGTCGGCGTGGGCGATCAGTGGGACTTCGACTCCCCGACTGCTCTCGGGCACTCATCGGGGCCAGTACTCCACCGACCGACTGGACCTCGGCGCCCCGGGGCACACCCGTACGGGAAGCGCTCGGTACTGGGTGGGCGGCGCGGGACGGTCGACGCGCGGTCCAGATTTCAGTAAGCGGGATCAGGCGGTCTCACTCTGTTGATTCGCAATCACGATTCAGCTCGTAGCTCGTACTCCCTTCCCGATAGCGCGTTATGGCGTTGGGGACGCGACGTTTCGGATCGTCCTCGTTTCGGTCAGGCCGCCTCTCCGGCGTCGCTGGGTAGTTCACCGAGCAGCCGACGAATGAATATGTCGTGATAATCCGGCCGCAGGTCAATTCCTTGGAAGGATCGGCCCAACTGTCGCGCGGCGAGGCCCGTCGTGCCAGCGCCAGAGAAGGGGTCGAGAATGCGGCCGTTTTCCGGGCAGCCCACCGCGATACACCGCTGCGGAAGGTCGACCGGAAACGGAGCACAGTGCGCATCCGGCAACGGTCGTGTGGAGAGCGACCAGACGTCGCCGACATTCTTCCCGGTTCCCCGCGGCTGCCACGGGGACCGGACCGTGTGCGGCTTGTTGCCCCCACGATGGTTCTTCCGATGCTCCGGACGGCTCTGCGACAACGGTTCGAGCGCGCGGGCTGCGTCGAAGTAGTAATCCGGCTGCTTCACCAAGAAGAAAACCATCTCGTAGCGCGCGGAGAATCGATCCGATGCCGGGTCCGGTATGCCGTTGGGCTTGTGCCAGACCATCGCGTTGCGAATAATCCACCCGTCGTGTTGCAAGGCGAGAGCAGCCCGCCACGGAATTCCCATAAGGCTTTTGTGACGAACGATCGAGGTGGTCTCTTCGTTCGTTATTTTGCGCGTGCTTCCCGTGCCGCTGTTGTGGTAGCTAAAACCATCTCGGAGATTGAGCCAGTACGTTCCCCGTGGGGTCAGCAAGCGCCAGACTTCCGCGCTCACCTTCCGCAGCCGATCAACGTAATCATCGATCGTCGGCTCCAGGCCATATTGCCTATCATGCGCAAGAGCGCCGCACTTCCTGCAACGCTTGTTCACGCTCGAACGAAGCCACGAGGATGTACGTTTCTTGGTAGTCCGGCGTTGATGGGGTGTTGTTCCCAAGGTATGTCGGCATTCCGGGTTTCCGCCGATCCAGACCGCAGTTCCGTAATCACGCAATCCCCAGTGGGGCGGCGAGGTGACGACACAATCCACCGAGGCACTGGACATCGATTCCATGACCTGAAGTGCATCGCCAACATGCAATTCGATGGCGTCCTTACGATAGTAGAGCCTGTTCACGCGACACCTCGTTCGGGAGTTTCTTCGCGACGTGCGGTTGCGGGGAGGCGGAAAACGAGCACGTCAAGATGAGCAGAGATGGCGGTCGTGGGGCCGTGAATATCTGTGCTTTCCGGGAGGCGCCCCGCGCGGCTGACGATTCTCGGGCGCACCCGGTTTCCTCGAATGGGCGCGGTCAGGGCGATGCAGTGGTCGGCGGGGACGAGACCGATCGCGTCGGCGGCGTCGTGGATCTTGCCGGGCAGGTCGAGCAGCCGGCCGTGACGGCGCCACGGGCGGCAGGTGATGACGATGTGCCCGCCGGGCCAGACCCAGTCGGCGACGGCGTCCAAGTCCTCATACAGCCCGACCAGCACCCGGCTGGGGTCGCTGCGCGGGGTGTGCCGTAGCCCCGTGAACACGAGGTCGACGGCACCGGGCAGCTCGGCGGCGCGGGGGTCGTCGACGCTGTCCAACAGGGTCGCGGGCCGACCGGGCCGGCGAGGCGGGCGAGGTCGAGGTTGGCTTCCAAGGCGGATTCCCACCGAGGATCGGCGGGCAGGCCGAGCGCGTCCCGGCCCGCCCGGAGGGCTTCGGCCAGGACCAGTCCCGGTCCCGGGTTCGGGTCGCAGATGGTGTCGCCGGGAGCGGTGTAGGTAGTGATGATCTGCCGCGCGACCTCCGGGGTCAGTGCGGTATCGCTGCGGGTGGCCCCGACGTGTCGGTCCGCGACCTGCTGGGCAGGGGTGGTGCGGCCGGTGTCCCAGACGCTGCCGGGGCGCAGGGCGGTCTTAGGCATGGCGGACCTCCGGAAGCGGGGTCGAACGACGGAACACGGAGGCGGTGGTGTGGATGCGGCGGTGGCCGCCGAGAGCGATCTCCCGGCGCCTGCGCCGGGTCGCCGGCCGAGGGGAGGACGGGGGTTCGTGAACCAGGATCAGCCGGTCGCTCAAGATCAATCCGGCCAATGCCGCGGCCCGCGACAACTGCCCCGAATGGCCCACTCGCGCCCGGTGATCGCTACTGTGCGTGAGTACGACGACGGTGCCGGCAGGAGCTAGCGCGGCCGTGAAGTCCGCCATCGCGAACGGGTCCGCGGGCTGCTCGGACCAGCCCGTAATGATCAACTCGAAGCCGTCGGAACCCGGACCGGACTGCTCGCCGGGGACTGCCGGTCGGTCGGGTTCGCGACGGGATCGGTCGTGTCGCCGCCCCGGGGTCCGAGTCCGGACCCGGACCCCGGGGCGGCAGGCAGCTCCCCACCCGCCGCGGCGAATTCCTGATCGCTGTGAGACCGGAAGTCCGGATCGGTGGTCGCGCCGCGGCCGAGTCGGAGGACGGACTCCACGAGTCGGTCCCGACGCGTCCGGCTCGAACCGGTCGTCGGGGACTCGGGGGCTGCGAGCATGATCCGGTCTCCGGGCGCGGTGTAGGTGGTGGTGATCATCGAGACCGCGGCGGTGACGATCTCGTCGGCGTCTGCGGCGGGGTCGACAAGGCACAGCCGCACCGTCGCCGACACCGGCGGGCCTGTGCGTTCGCGGACCACCCCAATGCGAGGGCTCGGTTCGTGGCTGTCGGGGGTGTCGGGAGGCGGTACCTCCGGGAGCGGGAGGGCAGACATCGCGTGCTCCGGTGATCGGTCGGTCTTGCCAAGGACACCCCTGAAGTCCGCGAAAACGGCCTCGATTCGCCACCGGCCTCCAAGATTTTTTTGAAGAGTTCTCAGCCGGAGTGGACACCTAGCGTCACTGGCTTCGTCTCCGCTTAGTTGATCTTGAGATGGCCTATGCAAGATCAACGGCCGCTCCGGCTGGCGGGGGCCAGTAGAGCCCGCGGTGGGCTTGTCCAAGATCGTCCCGGAAATTTCTCAAGATCCTTTTTCTTGTTCCGTCTCTCCGTCTGCTCGGGATGACAGCAACGGAACAGCGTCTGACTAACGCCGCAGCGCACAGGATTGCTGTTCGTCTAGATCGCGATCTTGAAGTTGCTCAGAAGATGATCTTCTTGTTCCGGAACAAGAAGATCATTTTAGTTTCGTCTTAGTACGGAACCGTGCGCTGCGCTGTTCCTCTCCTGGCCCTCTCGGCGGCGTCATCAACCGCCGTTCGAGAGGAGCCGAGCGATGGCTCTCCCCACTTGTGCCGAGCACGAAGAGTGGCGACACAATCCGCTGGATGCCGCCCGTGAAGCCTTCGGCTGGCTGACCGCGGGGGATCACCCGGTGGCTGTGGACGGCCGCCTGTTCGACCACCTTCCGGCCCGGATCATCTCGGTCGACGAACTCCGGGACCTGTTGCTGGACCAGCGCTGCCCCCGCCGGGTGTGGGACCAGGTCTGGGCACACGTGATCAGCCGTGCCCGCATCGAAGGCAGCACCTGGACGATCACCGCGGTTGGGCTGGCGCTGCCCATGTTGACCCCCTTGGCGGCCCGGCTGACCGAGCGCTACGCCGACGACCCCAGCGACATCCACGCCGAGGTCCTGCGGGGGTTCCTGGACGCGCTGCACACGGTCGATCTCGCCGAGGGGCGGATCACGGTTCGGCTGCGCAGCCGCCGTCGCCAGCGCATTCCGCGACGCCCGGAACGTCACCATCGGTGATCCCGGCCCGCACCACCCGCTCACCCAGCGCTGGCAGCACCGTGAACAGCAGCTCGGCGCCGACCTACATCGAGCCACACGGACCCTGATCAGTCGCTACCCCGAAACCGTGATCTGCGCCGCGCTTCTGCTCTCGTCCTATTGGGGCCACGCGGCACGGCGATACCCACCCGACGACCAGCACCAGGGCCGCGCCCCCAACGCCACCTGGGACGACCACGTGCCCGGCCTACCCCATCGCGACGATTTCGACCGCGAAGTCCGCAAGCGCTTCGACCTACCCCACACACGCGAACCCGACTGGAGTCCCCTCAGCAACCTCCACGTGATCGCACGACACCGGTGGGCACCCGAGAACCCTTGATCCCCGAAATCCAGACAAGGACCAGCTCAAGTGGGCCCCGGGTCTCTGGTTACTCGACCAACCGCAAAGTAGTGATCACTCGATCGTGGCGCTGGTCGGGGCATTAGCGTCCGCACATGCGTCAGGACTGGACATCGGGCGAGCTTGTCAATCACTCGATGCTGTACTCGGTCTATCTTTGCTGCTCAGCAGCCGTTTAAGCGCTGAGTTGGCCTGTGTGACGTGGTTTTTCCGCTCGGCCTATCACACACGGGCAGTTTCGATCGTCCGGCTATGCCGCTTCAGTGGCGCCGCACCATTGGGGACACCGGGACTATTTGTGACCACTTGCCAACTTACTGTAAGTAGCGGTCGTAGAGATGCCGCTTGACAAGACGGGTGAGATCTATTAATGGACGAGGTCCAGGGCGGCTCGGATGATGCTCTCGGTGTCGAGGCCGTGGTGGCGATAGACGTCCTCGAGATCTCCGGACTGCCCAAACCGGGTCACGCCTAGGTTGTTGCTGGCCACTTGGTTGATGTTGGCTAGGAACGCGAGCGTGTGCGGGTGTCCATCAAGGATGGTTACTATCGGTGCGGCGCGGTTGGCGGGGAATACTTGGTCGAGGATCCAGCTGGAATCGTCCCCGTTTCCACGCCGCGCTTGTAGGGCGCGGAAGAGCAATCCTGGACTGGTGACGCACACGACGTCCGCGGAGCACTCGAGTTCATCGAGGCGGTCCGCTGCTGCCAGCGCCTCGGGCAGCAGGGCGCCCATCGCCGCGATCGTCACGGTCGGTTCGCGCGGTCGGCGCAGCGAATACGCGCCTGCGACGACTTGCTGGCGGCGGCGTTCGCGCGCTGCGGAGTCCTGTGGAACCCGCGCGAGTTTCTGGTTCACCGGTCTGGTCGAGAGCCTCAGGTAGGTGGAGCTCCCACTTGGTTGCCCCAGCCGTGCCAGCGCGGACAGCAAGCACCATTCGACGTCGATCGCGAACGCCGGCTCGTAGGTCGTGCACCCGGGCTGTTCGATACCGATCGACGGCGTCGTAACGGACTGGTGAGCACCGCCTTCGGCGGCGAGGGTCACTCCGGATGGCGTTCCGACGAGGATAGACTGCCCACCAGCGTAGGTGCCGAACGACCACGGTTCCAGGGCACGCTCCACGAAGGGGTCGTAGAGCACGCCGATAGGTAGCAATGGTTGGTTCCACCGGCTCCATGTGGCACCCAGCTCTCCCAGCAGGCCGACGAGATTGGTCTCGGCGATGCCCAGCTCGACGTGTTGCCCTTCCGGATTTTCCCTCCAGTGCAGCATCGTCTCCGGGTCGTCGGCGAACCAGTTCGTGCCCTCGGCCGGTGACCACGTCCCCACCTTGTTCAACCAGCCGGCGAGGTTTGTCGTCGACGATACATCGGGGCTCACCGTCACTACGCGTTCTGCCGCCTGCGGTGATTCCCGCGTCAGGTCGAGCAGCGCCCGCCCCAGGGCCGCCTGGGTCGTCGCCGTCCCGCCGGGAGTCCGGCCGATGTCACTCGGCAGCGCGAACGACTGCGCCGTGGGCGGCTCGTCTCGCCGGAGGCGGGAAGCTGTCGCCGTGCACAGTCGTCCTGCGGGGCTCTTGGCTGCGAAGCGTACCCACGGGTTCTCGAGGTTTGTGCCGGTGTCCGTAGCCAGCTGGAGCATCTGCGCGCGGGTAAGCAGGGACGAGTGGTTCTGCGGGTGGCCCCGGGTGGGCAGCCCGTAGCCCTTGACCGTGTACGCGAAGATCACGGTAGGGCGCGTATCGTCGATCAGGGCGTACGCGTTGGTCAGGGCGTCGAAGTCGTGCCCGCCGAGGTTGTGGATCGCTGAGCGTAGCGCGGCATCGTCGAGCTGGTGCAGCAGGGACGCGATCTCGCCCGCCGCCGAGCCAGTGCCGGGGAGGCGCTCGCGGAGTTCCTTCGCCGTGCAGCGGAGCATGCGCTGGTACTCGGGATTGCTCATCGCGTCGATGCGAGCGCGCAGCGCGTCGCCACCGGGTTCGGTAAACAGATCCTCCAGCTGGCGACCGTACTTTGCGGTGAGCACCTGCCAGCCGGCGGACGCGAACATGCCTTCGAAGCGTCTGGCCGCGATGTCGGGGACGACCCGGTCCAGGGATTGGCGGTTGAGGTCGACGATCCACACGATTTCGCCCAGCTTGCCCACCGTCGGATCGAGGATCGCTTCCCATACCGCGCCCTCGTCCAGCTCCGCGTCACCCAGGAGCGAGTACTGCCGACCCCAGCCTGCACCGCCGAGGTGGCTGTCGATGTACCGGCGGGCCACGGCGCCCCAGATGGGGGCAGTGGCGCCGATCCCGACGGATCCGGTCGAGTAATCGACCGGATCAGGGTCCTTCGACCGGCTCGGATAACTCTGCAGGCCGCCCAGAGAACGCAACGAGGTCAGGTAGGACTCGTCCAGCTCACCCAGGAGGTAGTTGATCGCGTGCAGCACCGGGGAGGCGTGTGGTTTCACCGAGACCCGGTCGTCCGCGGTGAGCTGGGTGAACCACAGCGAGGTCATGATCGAGACCATCGAGGCACTCGACGCCTGGTGTCCGCCCACCTTCAGACCTGACGGATTCGGACGTACCCGGTTGGCGTGGTCGATGATCGCGGTGGACAGCCACAGCACGCGCTCCTCCACCTCGCGGAGCACATCGGGGCTGGGCCCCTCACCGCGGGCGGGAACGTCGTTGTGCGCAGGAATGACACTGGTCATCCGTCGTTCACCTCCGTGCGGATGCGAGCTGCGGTGGAAGTGCAGATCGATCCACAGACCAACAGAAGACCGACACAAGTACAATGTGTCGAGAAAAAGTTGAGCATAATGCACAACAGTCCCCTCTGTGTCTGCGGCGAGGTCGAGCACGATGAGAAACGACGGCGGCATCGACGCCGTCGATGCTCGGCTGCTTATGGCGATGGCTGCGCAGCCGCGAGCCACCGTCCTGGCCCTGTCTGAGTTCCTGGGCATCTCCCGCAACACCGTGCAGGCGCGTCTAACCAAGCTGGAGCAGCGCGGAGCGCTGGCCGCCTTCGAGCGTCGCATCGATCCCGAGGCCCTGGGCTACCCTCTGCTGGCGTTCGTCACGACCGTCGTGACGCAGCGGGAACTCGACGACGTCGCCGACGCGCTGAGCTGCGTTCCAGAGGTGGTCGAAGTCCACGGACTTAGCGGTGAGGCGGATCTCTTGGTGCGCGTAGTCGCCAGGGACGCGGACGATCTGTACCGGATCGCAGGCAAGGTGCTGGCCATCCCGGGAGTCGAACGCACCAACACCGCGCTCGTCATGCGGGACATGGTCACCTACCGCCTCGCTCCACTGCTCGAACGCATCGCCGGAGAGCAGCAGTGACTACGTTGCGACCATCTGCCGATCTGAATCGGCCTTGCTGTCTCTTCCCGTAGAACGCGGCCACGTACGCGCCATAAGGGACGATGGTGACTGACTACGTTCTGAGGAGGTTGCTTGTCCACCACGGCAACACCAACTACGTCCGGTGGCGCGCGCGCCGCGGTGTACGAGCGCATCCGCGAGAACATTGCTGACGGCACGCTCCCGCCGGGTGAGTGGATCCGGGAAGGGCCGTTGGCGGTCTGCTTGGCGGCAAGAGCTAGGTCGCTCATGGTGAAGCTTTTTGAATTCGTGGCCACCCACGTCTTTGGAGCCGACGATCGCACGCGCATCCTGGCCGACCACGAACGCGGCGATAGCGCTCTCCTGCATGACGCTCGTCGTAGCTGTCTTCGTCCGGCTTGTCCTTGGCTTGCAGGAGTGTGCTCATGGTGACGTGCGGTCACTGCCGGAGCTGAGTCGTCACGGCCGGTCGCCGTTCATGGCTGAGCACCTGCCCGTTGCGTTGCCGCGCCGACCTGTTTCAAACGGGTGGTGACGAGTTCAGTGATCGCAACCTGGTCGTAGAGCTACGAGGCGTAGTGAACGCAGCGTGGGGGGAGCTCGTTGTGCATGCGGTAGAGCGCGGCTCGCGCAGCCCTTGCGAGCCGGTATCGCGACGACTTGTTCCGAGCGCCGCGGTTCGAGCCCAGGCGGTCGGCGTGCCGCGGGAGCGCGGCCCGCCCGCGGCAAGCGTCATTCGGTTCCGGACACCTCGTCTCGGCTGACCTGCTCAGTGAGGTAGCGCTGCATCAACTCCCGAGCATCGAGCCGGAAGAGGTTCAGCCGACGGGTGTGCCGCAACAGCAGCAACCCGGAAGCGTGCGCGAACGCTTCCGCTGTCAGGCGGGTGGCCGCCGCTGCACCGAACAACTCTTCCGCGGCACGGCGGGCCGGTTCCAGGGTGGCGAGCAGTGCCGCGTTGAGATCGCGATTGGTTTCCTCGTCGGAGAGCCCGTGCGGTGCCATTCCGCCGGAGAACAGGTAGAACCCCATGTCCAGGTCGCGGGGGTTCTCGTCGTAGAAGTCGAAGAAGGCCAACCCGGTGGCGACGTAGCGGGACGCTGCGGTGGCGGCTTGGGACGCGGCGGTTTCGGTCGCGTTCTGTAGCCGCTTGAGCGATTCGTTTAGTGCCGCCGCGTAGATGTGCTCTTTGCTTGGGAAGTAGCTGTAGATCGCTCCCGGGGTGTAGCCGGCCTCTTTGGCGATCGCCCGCATACTGGCCTCACGCAGGCCGTCACGTGCGAAAACGCTCAGCGCTCCCTCGAGTATCAGCGCTCGCTTGGTCTCGCTCACCGCGTCGAGTCGGTCCGCGCGCGCACCCTCAGACATGTCCTTTGCCCTTCCTTCGTGTTGACGGTGACGCTACCCTGTGAACAGCGTTCAATCGAATGAACACTGTTCAATCGTCGAGAGGGAGAGTCAGTTCATGACTGCCGTCGCCGCCATCGGTGCCAGCGAGCGAGTCGCCGACTGCACCGACCGCTTCCAGACCTTCCTCGACCAGGAGGTCGCCCCGATCGAAGAAGAGCTGGCGCAGCAGGGTGCTGGCACGGCCAGCCGGCCGCAGTTCGACGAGCTGGGGCGGATGCATCCGGCGGTGTGGGAGGCGCGGCGGCAGGTGCAGCGCCGCGCGGGTGCGCTTGGCCTCTACGCGCCGCACAACTCGGTCTCTGCTGGTGGCAGGGGTTTCAACCGGGTTGAGATGCATCACGTGGAGGAGTTCGTCTACCGCCGGTCCGGGCTTGGGCTCGGCCTGGCCGCGTTGGCCTGGACGGAGGGGCCGAACCCGGCGATCGAACACTGCTCGCCGACCATGCGGGAGCAATATCTGCAGCCGCTGATCGCGGGGGAGATCACGGCGGCGTTCTGCAACACCGAACCCAGCGTCGGCTCCGACGTCCTGGCGATGTCGACGCACGCGACCCGGGACAGCGACGACTGGATCATCAACGGGAAAAAGGCGTGGATCACCAACTCGCACTTCGCCGACGTCCTGCAGGTCGTGGCCGTCACCGAGCCCGGTGCCCGGACCCGGTCGCTGTCGATGTTCCTGGTCGACGCCAACGCGCCCGGGGTCACCCGGGGGCGTGATCTGCCCACGATGATGGCCGACGGTCTGACCGGCACCCTGGAGTTCAACGACGTGCGGGTTCCGGCCGAGAACGTCGTCGGCGAGATCGGCGACGGTTTCGCGCTGGCGATGTCGTGGATCAACTGGCGCCGGCTCTGCCGCGGTGGCATGTGCGCGGGCTGGGGCGCCTGGCTGCTCGAGCGGGCCCTGGACTACACCCAGCAGCGCACCTCGGGTGGCGAGCCGATCGCCGCGCAGCAGGCGGTGCAGCACATGTTGGCGAACATGGACGCCGACATCTACCAGGCCCGCGCGACTTCTCTGGTGGCGCAGGCCGAGCTCGATGAACTAGGGCCGTTCGCGATCCCGATGCACTCCGATGCTCCCCGGTTGATCAGTCTGGTCAAGGTGATCAACGACGAGGCGTTCTTCCGCGTCGCAGACACCGCGGTGCAGGTGCGCGGTGCGATGGGGCTCATGCAGGACTCGCCTGAGGAAAAGCTGTTCCGGGTCGCGCGAAACCTCCGCATCCCGGCAGGAACGTCTGAGATCCAGCGCAACGGGATTGCGCGAGGCCTGTTGAAGAGGCGAGCTGCATGACGACCTTGACGACCCCGCTCACGCAGTACTCGTCGGGCGGGGGGTGTGCTTGCAAGATGCCGCAGAGCCTGCTCGACGACGTGTTGGCGTCGTTGAATGCGGGCGATGGCGACCCCGCGGGCAGTGGCCGCACCAGTCCTGCTGGTGCGGCTCTGAGGGTCGGGTTGTCGCCCGCAGATGATGCGGCTGTTCTTGACGTGCCTGGCCTTGAGGGCCGTTCCTTGGTGGTGACCACCGATTTCCTGACTCCGATGGTGGATGATCCCTACGATTGGGGACGCATTGCGGCCACCAACGCCCTGTCGGACGTCTACGCGATGGGTGGGCGCCCGCTGTTGGCGCTGAACCTGCTCGCTTGGCCGGAGAACCTTGACCGTGCCCTGCTCGCGGAGGTCATGCGGGGAGGCGCGGGCGCGGTCGCCGATGCTGGCGCGGTGCTGGCCGGCGGGCACAGCATCGTTGACCCGGCCCCCAAATACGGGCTGGCCGTCGTGGGCGAGGTCGACGAGAACTCCATCCTGCGCAAGGGCGGAGGTCGTGCCGGTGACCTGCTCGTGTTGACCAAGCGGCTCGGCGCTGGGGTCATCGGCACGGCGGTGAAGCGGGGGCAGGCACCGGGCTCGGCCGTCAGCGAGGCGGTCGCCACGATGAGCCGTTCCAACGCGTCCGCGGCCGGGGTGGCGACCACCGCGGGGCTGCGCGGTGGGACCGATGTCACGGGCTACGGCCTCATCGGCCACCTGCACGAGATGGCGCTTGCGGCCGGTCTCGAGGCCCGAATCCGGCCGGAGGCCGTGCCGCTACTGCCCTCGGTTGCTGAGCTCGTGCGGCAGGGTTGTGCCCCTGATGGCAGCCGTCGCACTCTCACCGACGCGCTCGCCGCGGGCTGGTTCGACCCCTCCACCGCCGACCAGACCACGCAGCTGCTGCTGGCAGATGCCCAAACGTCCGGCGGTCTGCTGCTGTGCGTCCCCCCGGCCATCGCGAGCTCGACGGTCGCGGCCTTGGACGAGCGGGGTGATGCGGATGCAGCCGTGGTCGGAGAGCTCGTAGCCGGACGTCCTGGACACGTCGCGATCGAGACACCGCCAGGCGCCGGTGGAGGGGAGTCGGGATGGACCGTTTGAGTTGTGTGACCGGCCGGTTCCAACCGGTTCATGAGCAGCACTTGGAGCTGTTCGAAATCGCGCTGCGTGATGCCGACCATCTCATCATTGCGATCACCAACCCTGATCCCGGTGCGCGGCAGGAGGAATCGACTTCGGCGCACCGGCATCTGTCCGCGGCCAATCCCTTCACCTACTTCGAACGTGCCCGGCTCCTGTACGCGGCATTGGCCGACCGGGGCTGGGTGGAGAAGACGACCATTGTGCCGTTCGATCTCACCCGGCCGGAGTGCTGGCCGCACTATGTCCCGCTGCGCGCCCGGCAGGTGGTGCGTGTCTACAGCGACTGGGAGCGCTACAAGGCGGGGCTGCTGGCTGATGCGGGTTATTGGCTCACGGTGCTCGACGGTGATCCCGCTGCCAAGGTCTCCGCCACCGACATCCGCGCACGCCTGGAGGACAAGACGGCGACGTGGACGGACATGGTGCCAGCCTCCATCGCACCGATCCTGACTGAGCTGCTGAAAGAGCGGTCAGCAGCACGCACTGGAGGTCGATGATGACGCCACCTGGATACGGCGAAACCCAGCCTCGGCTGGACGACGACCGGTTGCCGGTCGTGCTGGTCATCTTCGACGGGCTGGGCGATCGCCCCATCCCGGAACTCGGGGGGCGCACTCCCGCCGAGGCGGCCCACACCCCGCACCTTGATGCCCTGGCCCACGACGGCGCTTCCGGATGGCACTTGCCTTTCGGATGGGGGCGAGCGCCGGCCTCGGAACTGGCCCACTGGGCGATGTTTGGCTACGCCACGGTGCCCTTCCCCGGTCGCGCCGTGCTGGAAGCACTCGGCGCCGGACTCGACATCGCCCGCGACTGCGCGGTCACCCACGCGGCGCTGCGCACCTCGCGCCGCGACGGCAACCGCCTGTGGATCACCGGACGAGCCCGGGTCGACGACGACGCCGACATCGCGGCCCTGTTGAGCGGCCTCGGGCCGGTGCTCGCCGAGCACGGGATGAGCCTGCAACGCCACGGCAAGACCGGCGAAGCGCTGCTGACCGCCCCCGCTCACGGGTGTGCGCAGGTGACTGACTCGGATCCGCTGTTCGAGAACTTCCACCCCTGGATGCAGCCGATTCCGACCAGCGCGGAGGGATCGGCCTTCGCTGAAGCGCTCACCGCGGCATTACAGGCAGCACACCGCTACCTGCTCGCCAGCGACATCAATGCCGCGCGGGAACGCCGCGGGCTGCCCGCGTTGGACGTGCTCACGACGAAGTGGTCCGGCCGCTACGGCGACATTCCCTCGTTCGTCGAGCAGGTCGGCGTCGCCGGTGCCGCGGTCACCAGCACGCGCCTGTACCGCGGGATCGCCACAGCCCTGGACATGGCCTCGGTTCACCTGTCCTCGGCCGACGACCCAGCCTGCGACATCGCGGCCCGGCTCGAAACCGCTGACGACCTCGTTGCGTCCGGTGCCCGCTTCGTGCACGTCCATACCAAGGCCACCGATGAGGCCGGCCACACCAAACAACCCCATGCCAAACGTGACGTCCTGGAAGCGCTCGACCGGGGCCTGGCCGGCCTGGCCTCCTTGGCCGAGCGGGCGATCGTCGCGGTGACCGGCGACCACGCCACACCCTCCACTCACGGGGTGATGCACACAGCCGACCCGACCCCGTTGCTCGTGGCCGGCCCAACGGTCCGACCGGACACCGTCACCGAATGGGGAGAACTGCCTGCCCGGCACGGCTGGTGGGGCAACGTCCGCGCAGACGAACTGCTACCGCTGCTCCTGGGCCAGGCCAACCGGCCGGTCTTCCTCGGCCACCGCATCACCACCCGACCGGTGATCGGACTCGCCGACGCACCACGCCCGATGCCAGTCACCGAGGACGGCTCATGACCAGCCGGCGTCGACCCCGGTGGCAAGCCCGCCACA
The DNA here is from genome assembly GCF_037023755.1 of Saccharopolyspora sp. SCSIO 74807. Lineage (NCBI taxonomy): Bacteria > Bacillati > Actinomycetota > Actinomycetes > Pseudonocardiales > Pseudonocardiaceae > Saccharopolyspora > Saccharopolyspora sp. SCSIO 74807. The sequence continues at coordinate 2,354,575 of NZ_CP146100.1, forward strand.
GGTCCCCCGCTCTGGCACACCTGGTCACCATCGGGTGCCGGATCGGTTCCATCACCGCATTTCTTCACACCGGAAGTCGGTGACAACGCAGTTGCGGGGGGTCGGAGCAGCATGGGCACGCTTTCGATCAATGAAGGACCTGCCACGGCGGGCTGCCTGAGGCTCGGCAACCCATTGCCAGGCCGGTGCTCATTCCACCGCCGCCAACACTGTTCCTGGCTGGTGGTGCTGGCGAATGTGGCGGGTCAGGGCGCGGGCTCGTGTTGAGCCGATGCTGAGCTTTCGGCGGAGGGTGTCGGCTGAGATCGGACGTTGATATAGGTTCCAGTGTTCGGCGTCGAGCCGGTATGCCTCCTCGCGCAGCGGATCATCATCCTCACCGGACGCTGTCTCCTGGACGGCGCCCGCACTGTTGGCGCTGTGACCAGGCATGTTGTTCTCCACTGTGCGCAGCGCTGGCACATCCTCGGCCTCCTCGGGAGCCTTCAGCGGCTGGCTGGCATCGCCCGAGTCCGTCGAGTTCGGGTGCGCTGACGGGCTCTCGTCGGATTCATGAACGGCCTCCCTTACTGTCTCCGTGCGGTGCCGCTTGAGTGCCTGATTGAGCAGTTCCACCGAGAGCAGCAGTGCCAGGGGTGGGCAGGCGGCTACGGCGATGGCGAAGTTGTTCAGTTCGGGTGCGGAGGCGATGTTGGCGCACAGCGACAGCCCGATGCCGAGGGTGAATGACAGCCATGCCTTCCACTGCCCGGTGGTCCGGTGGTGGCCGGTTTTCCACAGTTCGATGGTCGCCATCGTCAACAAGCCGTCGACGATGAGCGGCCAGAGGGTGGCGGTCGTCTCGTCGGCGCCGAACCGGAGGGCGAATTCGCGGCCGTGTCGGTAGGAGACATAGGCCGCGCCAACAGCTACAAGGAGTGTGCAAGCGCACTGCAGATGCAGTGATCGATCGGGGGCGGGACTCGACGGGGATGGTCGGTTGTTCATCGGGCGTCACCCGCCCGAGGCTGTCCCTGGGTGTTGCGGATCGGGACGTCGCGCTCGTGTAGGCGTTGGCGGACGGTGCCGGCGGCGACGTCCATGCGTGCGGCGATCCTGGCCAGTGACCACCCCTGGTTGTAGAGCCGCATTGCGCCGTCGATCTGCTTCTCGGACAGGCCGCGGCGGCGCATCGGGACGCCGTGGCGGTGGAGGATCGTGCTGACGGTGCGGCGCTCGATGCCGAACTGATCACCCAGCTCGTAGACGGTGGCGCCGGACTTGTAGCCCTCGATCAGTCGCTGCACTTGGTCGTCGGGGAGTCGCCGGGTGCGGCCGGGCTTTGCCCGCTTCGGTATCGGTTGGGACGGTGTAGCCAGGTCCGGCAGCTTCATTCGCAGTGTTTCCAAGGCGCTGACCTGGTCCTTTGTGTTCGAGTAAGCTCCCCCAACCTCCACGCAGTAGTAGGCTCGTGCTCGCGGAGGGCGCGAGCCTTTTTGCGTTTCGCGTATTAGTTGCGGGGGGTCGAGCCCCCGCAGGCCCCCACGGTGCGGTGGTCGCTCTCCGTTGGCTCCGTGTTTTGGGGTGGTTGTCGGCTTGGTTGCGGACTAGCGGTTGGGTGTTCGCGTGAGGTTCGGTGGGCTTCTCGCAGTAGGAGGCTCGTGCTCGCGGAGGGCGCGGGCCTTTTTTGCGTTTCGTGTATTAGTTGCGGGGGCCGAGCCCCCGCAGGCCCCTACGGTGCGGTGGCTGCTTTTGTCGGCTCCTCCCGGCGGGTGGTGTTCCCGGCCTGGGCTCTGAATAGCGGTTCTGTGTTCGAGTGGGCTCGTGCAAACTCCACCGATTTAGTCATGGTGCGAACCGCTCCTTTCGAGGCCGTTTCCGCGGCTGAGGCGGGAGCGGCTTCTTCGTTGTGCCGGGGTTGGGGATGCGGAAGAGCCCCGACTCGATGCGGCGACGCGTGGCGATCACCACGTCCGCCTCAGCGGCATCCGAGACGACTTGGTCCGGCCCTGGGTCTACGTTTGCCAGGTGGCCGGAGTCGCTCGACGACCTGCTTCAGGTGCGCTCTTACCGGGCCAGCGCGCTGGCCGCGCACGGCTCCGCCACGTGTGGTGCGGAACCGCAATCCCACCGATCCCCGTCCACCAGCGCGCAGGGGCGTGCGTCGCGAGACCGGAGGAACGCCGACCATGACCCTCATCGGCATCGAAGAGCACTGGATGCTGCCCGAACTGACCTCCGCCCTAAAGGCCGTACCGCAGCCGGACGAGAGTCTCCACTTCAACGAGCGGGGCGATGTGGGCGAGCGGCTTGAAGACCTCGGAGCCGGCCGGATCGCCACCATGGACGCCCAGGGCATCGACCTGGCCGTCCTCGCTCTCACCCCTCCGGGAACGCAGGCGCTGCCCCCGGCGGAGGCGGTCGCGCTCAGCCGCTTGGCGAACGACACCGCCACCGAAGCCGTCCGCACCCGCCCGACGCGCTTCCGGTCGCTGTCGACCCTGCCGATCTCCTCCCCCGGCCACGTCGCCACCGAACTCGAACGCGCCGCAGCCCAGGGCCACGTGGGAACCATGGTCTATGGGCGGTCTGGCGACCGGTTCCTCGACGATCCCGCCTACGAGGACTTCTTCGCCGCCGCAGCCGACCTGCGCCAGCCGGTCTTCATCCACCCGCAGATCCCCTCCGAGGAATTGCGCGATGCCGCCTACCGGGGCTTCGACCCCATGACCGACCTGGGGCTGGCCACCTTCGGCTGGGGTTGGCACCTGGAGGCGGCGACCGCTGCGCTGCGGCTCATCCTGCGCGGCACCTTCGACCGCCACCCCGACCTGCAGATCGTGCTGGGTCACTGGGGCGAACTGCTGCCCTTCTGGCTCGACCGCGCCGACAGCCTTTCCCGCATCGCCGGCCTCGATCGCCCGATCTCCGACTACGTCCGGACCAACGTCTTTCTCACGGCCTCGGGAATGCTCAACCCCGCTCTGCTGCACCACGCCCTGACGGTGACGACCACCGACCGGCTGATCTTCTCCACTGACTACCCCTTCCAGCAGCCCACCCGGGCGGAGATCGACACCTTCTTCGGCCACCTCACCACCGACCGGCACAAAGTTCGCTCGGCCAACGCCGCCGCCCTCTTGGGCATCGACACCGCGGCCTGATCGACCTCCCGGTCGGCGAACCAGCCGCTCGCGAAGAGAGATCAGTTCCGCATCTCGTCGTGGCTGAACAGCGGAAAGGGCGTGCCGGAGCGGGCCGTCAGCAGCCGCCGCGCGTTCACGACAGCGGGCCCCGGCCGGCCCAGGTCCAGGCGTAGGCGCCGTCGTCGGCGGCTCGGCCGGCCTCGCCGAGTTCCAGCGGGCGGAAGGTGTCGACCATGACGGCGAGTTCGTCGAAGCGTTCGGTGCCGATGCTGCGTTCGTAGGCTCCGGGCTGCGGGCCGTGCGAATGCCCGCCGGGGTGCAGCGATATCGAGCCTTGGCCGATCCCGGAACCCTTGCGGGCGCCGTAGTCGCCACCGCAGTAGAACATCACCTCGTCGCTGTCCACATTGGAGTGGTAGTACGGCACCGGGATGGAAAGCGGGTGGTAGTCCACCTTGCGCGGGACGAAGTTGCACACCACGAAGTTCGCGCCCTCGAACACCTGGTGCACCGGCGGCGGCTGGTGCACCCGCCCGGTGATCGGCTCGAAGTCGGCGACGTTGAACGTGTACGGGTACAGGCACCCGTCCCAGCCGACCACGTCGAACGGGTGCTGCGGGTACACGTACCGGGTTCCGATCGGTGCGTCACCGCGGCCGCGGTGCTTGACCAGCACTTCCACGTCGGTGCCCGCTGCCAGCAGCGGGGCGGTCGGGCCGTGCAGGTCGCGCTCGCAGTACGGCGAGTGCTCCAGGAACTGCCCGTACCGCGACAGGTACCGCGCGGCCGGGGCGATGTGGCTGTTCGCCTCGATGCAGTAGGCGCGCAGCGGCTCGTCGCCCTGCGGAATCCAGCGGTGCGTCGTCGCGCGCGGCAGCAGGACGTAGTCGCCGCCACCCGCCCGCAGCTCGCCGAACACGGTTTCCACGACGGCATCGCCGGACTCGAGGTAAACGCACTCGTCGCCGATGGCGTTGCGGTACAGCGGCGAAGCCTCCCCGGCCGCCACGTAGGAGATCCGCACGTCGCCGTTGCCGAGCACGAGCCGCCGCCCGGTCACGACGTCGCGGGCCTTCCACTCCCGATCGTCGAACAGCTCGTGCAGCTTCAGGTGCCGCGGCTTCAGCGGATGGTTGGCCACCGTGGACTGATCGGGCAGTTCCCACGGGGTCGCGTCGACGATCGCCGAGGGGATTTCGCGGTGGTACAGCAACGATGAATCCGAGGAGAAGCCTTCCTCGCCCATCAGTTCCTCGAAGTACAACGTGCCTTCGGCGCTGCGGTGCTGGGTGTGCCGCTTCGGTGGCACCTCACCGATTCGGCGGTAGTACACCATGCTGCGCTCCCTCCGGTTCCTGCGAATCGACACTCGCACGAGCAGCCAGTCGGACTCCGCGTTGCACATCTCGAAACGCGATGCGCGAATCCGACTATCCGGCGGTCGTGCGGCGACTGTCAATTCGCCGCAGCGAGCCGCGATCAGCCGACCGCGATCAGCCGACCGCGAGCACCACGTCCGAAAGCACCCGCGAGTCGCGCTCCACGACGGAGGACTCCGCGACGAGGCTGCCGCCCTCGTCCCAGATCCGGGTCCGGATCGTCTCGCCGGGGAAGACCACGCCGGTGAACCGCGCGGCGAAGGACGAGACCCGCTCCGCCTCGCCGCCCAGCGCGTTGTCCACCACGGCCTTGCACACCACGCCGTAGGTGCACAGGCCGTGCAGGATCGGCTGCGGATAGCCCGCCGCCTCGGCGAACGCGGGGTCGGCGTGCAGCGGATTCCGATCGCCGCAGAGGCGGTAGAGCAACGCCTGCTGCGGCTGGGTGACCGAGTCCGCGACGATGTCCGGCTCGCGCTCCGGCGGCTGCACGCGGTGCGACGGCCCGCGCTCACCGCCGAATCCGCCTTCGCCGTGGGCGAAGATCGACGACCGGGTGGTGCACAGCGCTTCGCCGTCCACGGTCAGCGTGCTCTCCTGCACGATCACCGCGGCCTTGCCCTTGTCCTGCACATCCGCGATGCGGGTGGTCGAGCGTCCGCGGCCGCTCGTCGGGATGGGGCGGTGCACGGCGATCTCCTGCCCGCCGTGCAGCACCTTCGCCAGGTCGATCTCGACACCGGGGAAGGAGACCGCGGGCGGCTCGGACTGCCGCAGGTTCGGCGCGACGACCGCGAACGTGGGCAGCACCCGCAGGTCCCGCTCGTAGGCGTAGCGCAGCTCGCCGGGGTCGGTCGGCGGATCTCCGGCTCCGAGGGCCAGGTGGTAGAGCAGCACGTCGGAGGAATCCCACTCGACGTCCTGGGCGGCCACCGTCGCCCCGATGGCGACGTCCGGATCGATCGGCATCTGGCGTCCTTTCGCAGTGCGTTTTCCGGCGGTGCGGGAGAATTCGCGCGCCGAGTCGCCGAGCCGAAGAACCGACGACCCTGAGCCCGTTCATTCGTAGCTGACGTGCACCTCGTCGGTGACGGGCAGCGCTTGGCAGGCGAGCACGATGCCCTCGTCGAGGTCTTCCTGCTCGAGGATGTCGTTCTGCTGCATGGCGACCTCGCCGCTGTTGATCCGGCACGCGCACGCGCTGCACGCGCCCTGCCTGCACGAGAACGGCGCGTCGATGCCGCGTTCCAGCAGCAGGTCCAGCAGGCGCTGCTGCCGCGGCCAGGTGATCCGGTGCTGCTCCCCGTCGATGTCGACCTCGACGGTCGCGGCGTCCTCGCCGGAGGCTTCGACCGGCTCCGGCGCGTCCTCGAACGGGTTCTGCTCCAGGGACAGGAACTTCTCGACGTGCACCTTGTTCGTGCTCACGGCTTTGAGCGCCTGGGCAGCGATGTCCATGAAGGCCGCCGGTCCGCACACGAACGTCTCGTAGTCCGCGAACGGCTCGGCGAGCGCTTGCAGCGCCGACGCCTCCGGCAGCCCTTGCACCGCCTCCAGCCAGTGCACGACGGTCAGCCGCCCGGGATGCCGCGCGGCCAGGTCCCGCAACGCATCCGCGAAGATCACGGACCTCTCGTCCCGGTTCGCGTAGACCAGCACGACCCGGCCGTCGCCGCGCGCCAGCGCCGACCGCACGATGGACATGATCGGCGTGATCCCGCTGCCGCCCGCGAACAGCAGGAAGTTCCCGTCCAGCGACTTCGGCGTGAACACCCCCGCGGGCGGCAGAACCTCCACAGTGGACCCGGCGGTGATGTTGTCGCACAACCAGTTGGAGCCGTGCCCGCCGTCGACCCGCTTGACCGTGACGCGCAGCGCGCCGTCGGTGTGCGGGGAACTCGACAGCGAGTAGCAGCGGGCCACCGACCCGCCCCGGTCGTCCGGGACCCGCAGGGTCAGGAACTGGCCGGGTGCGTAGCTGAACGCCTCGTCGGCGTCCTCGGGAACCGCGAACACCAGTGAACGGGCGTCGGCGGTCTCCTCGACGACCTCGTCGACCTTCAGCCGATGGGATTCGGGGGTCCGTGGTGCGGACATGAACACTCCCAGGATCTGTTTCATCAGCGGCCAAGCCGCTCGCGGTGGGAGACGCCGGTGGCACGCAGTCGGTGAACGGACCGTTCGTCCCGCTGGATTGGTCGAACGGTCCGTTCGCTCATCTCGTTTCGGAGTCGGGGGCGTGCGCCGACTGGTTGACGCTGGCCGACAGGTCCGGACAGCCGTCGACGTGCGCGGTGTTGCCGCCGGGGGCGTGGGTGGTCAGTTCGGGGCAGTTCTCGACGGCTTCGGCGGTCCACTGGATGCTGGTGTGGTCGGGGCTGTTCTTCTTCGCCAGCACGCAGGAGCCGCACCGCGCGCACTCCACCGGGCGCAGCCCGCCTTCCAGCTGCTCGCGGCGGTCCGCGGCGGTGCGCTCCCGCAGCCGCGCCCGCACCTCCGGCCGGTCGTCGAAGGACGGCGCCTTGGCCCAGCTGTCCGCAGCCACGCTCACGCCCCGTCCGTGGATTGCGCCGCGCGGCGGGCGAGGTTGTCGGCGACCTCCTGCTCCCACGCCTTGTTCGCCCGCGTGGTGTCCACTTCGAACTCGAACCGGCCGGTCATGTCCTCGGTGACGTCGGCGACGTCCACGTAGAACTGCTCGTACCAGCGGCGCAGCTGGTAGACCGGGCCGTCCTCCTCGCACAGCAGCGGGTTGTCGATGCGCGTCTTGTGCCGCCAGATCTCGACGTCCTGCAGGAAGCCGACGCTGGTGTTCTCCGAGATCTTGTGCGCGATCTTGTCCGCCTGCCGGTCGTTGAGCCCGGGCAGCTTCTTCGCCAGCACGCCCCACATCAGCACGAACGAGTTCGAGGTGACCGGGTAGTGGCAGTTGATCAGGATCGTCTCGATCGTGGTGCCGTTGTGCTCGTTCCACAGCCGGTCGATCATGTACGACGGCCCGTAGTAGGAAGCCTCCGAGCGGCCGAGGTTGTCCTCACCCGCGTAGTTCGACTCGTTGTTGCCGACGTCCGGGCGTCCCTTGGTGTTCAGGTACTGCGTCGCGATGTGGCCGTCGAAGACGTTCTTGAAGTACGTCGGGAAGGCGTAGTGCACGTAGAAGAAGTGCGCCATGTCCACCACGTTGTCGATGATCTCGCGGCAGTTGGAGCCCTCGATGAGCTCGGAGTTCCAGCTCCAATTGCTCCACTCGTCGGAGAACACCTCGGGCAGCTCCGGGATCGTGATCTCCGGCGGCGGCGGATTGCCCTCCGGGTCGTTCCACACGAACAGCTGCTTGTTGCGCTCCATGCAGGTCCACGCCTGGGTGCGGGCGCGCAGCGGAACCCGCTTGGCGTACGGGATGCCCGCGCAGCGGCCGTCGCCCGACCAGCGCCAGTCGTGGAACGGGCAGGCCACCGCGTTGTCCTTGATCGTGCCCTGGCTGAGGTCGCCGCCCATGTGCCTGCAGTAGGCGTCGAGCACGTTCAGCTCGCCGTCGCTGGATTGGAAGACCACCAGCTTCGTGCCGAACACCTCGACGGAGTGCGGTTTGCCGTCCTTGAATGGTTCGGACAGCCCAAGGCAGTGCCAGCCCCGGGCGAACCTGGTCGGCGGGGTGCCGACGTCGATGGTCCGCACGTCGCTGTGGCCGTTGTGCTCCGGCTGAGTCATCGCTGTCTCCTCCGTCCGCCCCCCAACGGGGCTCGATGCGGTTCTCGTCAGCTCGGTCATTCGGGTTGCCGTGCGGCCGGCTGCGCCGCCATGTGCAGCGCGGCCAGGTAGCCGAAGGTCATGGCGGGGCCGAGCGTGGCTCCCGGCCCCGCGTAGGTGCGGCCCATCACCGCGGCGCTGGCGTTGCCCGCCGCGTACAGACCGGGGATCGGGGTGTCGTCGTCGCGCAGCACCCGCGCGTGCACGTCCATGCGCAGGCCGCCCTTGGTGCCCAAGTCTCCGGGAACGATCTTCACGGCGTAGAACGGCGGCACTTCCAGCGGAGCCAGGCACGGGTTGGGGCGGTTGCGCGGGTCGCCGTAGTAGTGGTCGTAGGCGCTGCGGCCGCGGTGGAACTCGGTGTCCTCGCCGCTGCGGGCGAAGCCGTTGAACCGGTCCACGGTGCCGCGCAGGGTCTCGGCGGGCAGGTCGATCTTGCGGGCGAGTTCTTCGACAGTGCCCGCCCGGCGCACCGCTCCCGCGTCGTACCAGCGCCGGGGCAGCGGTTGCCGCGGCCCGAGTCCGGCGAACACGTAGCGGTTGCGGTAGCGCTGGTCGGCGATCAGCCAGGTCGGCATGTTCCGCGCGGGCCCGTCGCCGTCGCCGTACATCGCGTGCACCGCGTCCACGTACGGCGCTGCTTCGTTGACGAACCGCTGCCCGTCGCCGTTGACCAGGATGCATCCCGGCAGGGTGCGTTCGGCCAGGCAGAACCACGGGCCGCCGGTGAGCGGGATGGACGGTCCCCACCAGGCGTCATCCATCAGGTCGATCGAGGCGCCGATCGCCTGCGCGGCCTGGATCGCGTCGCCGGTGTTGGCCTTCGCGCCGACCGTCCACTGGGTACCGATCGGTTCGCGCTGGTGCTGCTTGCGCATGACCTCGTTGTGCTCGAAACCGCCGGCCGCGAGCACCACGCCGCTGCGCGCGTGCAGTGTGGTGCGTTCGCCCGCGCGGTCCACGACGACGCCGGTCACGCGGCCTTCGTCGTCCTGGACCAGGTCGAGCAGCGGGGTGTTCAGCCACAGCGGCACCTGCTCGTTGCGCAGTCCGACGCGCAGCCCGGCGGCGAGCGCTTGCCCGCGCACCAGCAGCCGTTTCCGCATCAGCTGCGCGAAGGCCCAGCGCAGTCCCACCCGGACACCGCGCAGCACGCCGCGCGGATGCCGGGCGAGCAGGTTCACCCAGCGGAAATCGGCCTGGGTGACCACGAAGTTCGGTGGTGCCTTGGTGAAGTCCGGTTCCAGCTCGGCGAGATCCTGCCCGAGCACGCGCCCGTCCAGCGGAGCGGGCTCGATGGACCTCCCGCCGGGACGGCCGCCGGGCGCCTCCGGGTAGTAGTCGGAGTATCCCGGCACCCACCGCATCCGCAGCGGAGTGCGCCGCAGCACCGTCGCGAGCATTTCCGGTCCGTGCTCCAGGAAAGCCCTGCGCAGCTCGGCGGGCGCGGTGCTGCCCACGATGTGGTCGAGGTAGGCGGTGGCGTCGTCGGTGGTGTCCTCGATGCCTGCGCGCGCGAGCACGTGGTTGTTCGGCACCCACAGCCCGCCGCCGGAGCGGGCGGTGGATCCGCCGTAGCGGGCGGCCTTCTCCACCACCACGGCGCGCAAGCCCTGCCGCGCGGCGGTGATCGCCGCGGACAGCCCGGCTGCGCCGCTGCCTACGACCACGACGTCGAACCGGTGGTCCGGCGTCTCCGGGGCGGCTGCGCTCATGGCACCTCCATCGCAGTTGTTATTGAAACATGTTATAGTTCTTGGGCGGGATGGCGCTATGGTGTGTCGCAGAAACTTGGATTCGGCCCGGTCGGACGACGATGAGAACCTGTTCCAATCGGTGCTGACGAGGGGCGCCGCCGCAGTCGTCCCCGGCCGCTGCGGCACGGAGTCGGGAGGCGATGTGCTCACGAGTGAACAGCGCGACGGGCTCGCGCAGCGGCTGTGGTGCGCCGAGCGCGACCGGGCGCCGATCGCCCCGCTGATCGATGCGCACCCCGAGCTGACCGCGGTGGACGCCTACGAGATCCAGCTCGGCAACATCCGCCGCCGGCTGTCGGCGACCGAGGTGGTCGGGCACAAGGTCGGCCTGTCCTCACCGGTGATGCAGCGGATGATGGGCGTGGACGAGCCCGACTACGGCCACCTGCTCGCGGACATGCGGCTAACCGAGGACCGGCCGGTCGACGCGGGCCGCTACTGCCATCCGCGGGTCGAGGTCGAGGTCGGCTTCCTGCTCGGCGCGGACCTGCCGGGCGAGTCCTGCACCGAGCAGGACGTGCTGGACCGGACCGAGGCGCTCGTCCCCGCCATCGAACTCATCGACAGCCGCATCGCGGACTGGCGGATCAGCCTGCCCGACACCATCGCCGACAACGCGTCCTCGGCCGGATTCGTGCTGGGGCAGGAGCGGATTCGTCCGGACGAGGTCGATCCGCGCGCGATCGACGCGGTGCTGTGCCGGGACGGCGAGCAGATCGCCGCGGGCAGTTCGGACGCCGTGCTCGGCAACCCGGCGACCGCGGTGGCGTGGCTGGCGCGCAAGGTCGCGAGCTTCGGCGTCCGGCTGTGGGCGGGCAACGTCGTGCTGCCCGGCTCGTGCACCCGCGCGGTCGATGTTTCCGCAGGCCAACGGTTCGCTGCGGAGTTCAGCGCGGACGGTCGGCGGTTGGGCGAGGTTTCCGTGTCGTTCGTGTGACCGGGCCGGCGAGGTTCCGGGCAAGCGAGGTTCCGGGCCAGCGAGATTCAGCGAGGTTTCGAGGAGCGCAGATGAGTGCGAGGAAAGCGACCGCGGCGATCGTCGGATCCGGCAACATCGGGACCGACCTGCTCTACAAGCTGCACCGGTCCGGGCTGGTCGAGCCGCGTTGGATGATCGGCATCGACCCGGCCAGCGAAGGGCTCCGCCGCGCAGCCGAGCTCGGCGTGCACACCAGCGCCGCCGGGGTGGACTGGCTGCTCGACCAGGACGAGCGGCCCGACCTGGTCTTCGAGGCGACGTCGGCGTCGGTGCACCGCGCGAACGCGCCCCGCTACGCCGCCGCCGGGATCCGGGCGATCGACCTGACTCCGGCGTCGGTGGGGCCGTCGGTGATCCCGCCGGTGAACATCGGTGCGCACCTGGACGCGCCGAACCTGAACCTGATCACCTGCGGCGGGCAGGCGACGATTCCGATGGTGCACGCGGTTTCCCGGGTCGCACCGGTCAGCTACGCCGAGATCGTCGCCTCGGTGGCGTCGGTCTCCGCCGGTCCGGGCACCCGCGCGAACATCGACGAGTTCACCAAGACCACCAGCGCCGGTATCGAGACCATCGGCGGTGCGCAGCGCGGCAAGGCGATCATCGTGCTGAACCCCGCCGACCCGCCGATGATCATGCGCGACACCATCTTCTGCGCCATCCCGCCGGGTTCGGACACCGACGCGGTCGGCGAGTCGATCACCCGGATGGCCGGTGAGATCGCGGAGTACGTGCCCGGCTACCGGTTGCTGGCGGAGCCCCAGTTCGACGCCGCCGCGGACCACACCCGGGTCGCCACGTTCGTCGAAGTCGCTGGTGCGGGCGACTTCTTGCCGCCGTACTCCGGAAATCTCGACATCATGACCGCCGCGGCCGTGCGCGTGGGCGAAGGACTGGCCCGCGCGGGCGCGCTCGACACCGAAGGGGAGCGAGTCCCGTGACCGAACTGCCCAGGACGTACTCCGATTCCCTCGACCTGCGCGTGACCGACACTTCGCTGCGCGACGGCTCGCACCACAAGCGCCACCAGTTCACCGCCGACGAGGTCCGCGACATCGTCACCGCGCTGGACGGCGCCGGGGTGCCGGTGATCGAGGTGACGCACGGCGACGGGCTCGGCGGCTCGTCGTTCAACTACGGATTCTCGCGCACGCCGGAACAAGAGCTGATCGAGCTGGCGGTGCGCACCGCGCGCAACGCGAAGATCGCGTTCCTGATGCTGCCCGGTGTGGGCGTGCTCGACGACATCGCCGCGGCGCAGGACAACGGCGCCTCGGTGTGCCGGATCGCCACGCACTGCACGGAAGCCGATGTGTCGGTGCAGCACTTCCAGCTCGCCCGGGAGCGCGGCCTGGAAACCGTGGGCTTCCTGATGATGGCGCACTCGCAGCCGCCGGAGGTGCTGGCCAAGCAGGCCCGGGTGATGGTCGACGCGGGCTGCCAGTGCGTGTACGCGGTGGACTCCGCTGGTGCGCTGGTGCTGGAGCAGGTGTCCGACCGGGTTTCGGCGATCGTGGCCGAGGTCGGTGGCGAGGCGCAGGTGGGCTTCCACGGGCACGAGAACCTCGGTGTCGGTGTGGCGAACTCGATCGCGGCGGCGCGGGCGGGTGCCGTGCAGATCGACGGCAGCGCGCGCCGATTCGGCGCAGGCGCGGGAAATACGCCGGTCGAGGCGTTCGTCGGGGTTTGCGACAAGCTGGGCATCCGCACCGGTGTGGACTTCTTCGCGATGGCCGAGGCCGCCGAGCAGGTGGTGCGTCCGGCGATGCCGCAGGAATGCCTGCTGGACCGGTCGGCGCTGATGATGGGCTATGCGGGCGTGTATTCGAGCTTCCTAAAGCACGCCGAGCAGCAGGCCGAGCGCTACGGCGTCGATGCCGCGGCGCTGCTGGTGCGCGCCGGTGAGCGCAACCTCGTCGGCGGCCAGGAGGACCAGCTCATCCAGCTGGCCCTGGAGCTGCGCGCCGAATCCTGACGCTGCCCGCTGGCGCCTCGGAGTGCGGGGCCGCTCGCCCCGCGAGGTTGGTCGCAGGAGTCCTTCACTCGCGAGTTCGCGACGGTGGCGCGGCGCGGCTGTCGACAAAAACGAGAACAAGTTCTAGTGTTGGAGCAGCGTCGTGATCCGCGGAGGAGTGGTTCGACGACGGTGGTTCCGCTTCGGTCCATCGATTCATCGGCAGAACGAGTTGCACGCCGTGCTCGCGCCGTGCACGAGGAAACGGGAGCGCATGGATGAGTGACCAGGACGGCCGGCAGGTCATCGACCGGGTGCGGCAGTTGCTCCCGGATCTGCGCGAACGCGCGCAGAAGGCGGAGGACGCCCGCAAGGTCCCCGAGGAGTCGATCGAGGCGCTGCAGCAGACCGGCTTCTTCAAGCTGCTGCAACCGGCCCGCTACGGCGGCGCCGAAGCCGACCCGGTCGACTTCTACACCGCGGTCAAGCTGATCGGCAGCGCGTGCGGCTCGACGGGTTGGGTCGCCTCCATCATCGGGGTGCACCCCTGGCACCTCGCGCTGTTCCCGCAGCAGGCGCAGGACGACGTGTGGGGCTCGGACTCCGACACGCTGGTCTCCTCGTCGTACGCGCCGATGGGCAAGGCGACGCTCGTCGACGGCGGGTACCGGCTGTCCGGGCGGTGGAGCTTCTCCTCCGGCTGCGACCACGCGCGGTGGGCGTTCGTCGGCGGGCCCGCCTACAACGCGGCGGGCGAGGCCGTGGACTTCTGCACCTACTTGTTGCCGCTGGGCGATTACCGCATCGACGACGTGTGGGACACCGTCGGCCTGCGCGGCAGCGGCAGCAACGACATCGTCGTGGACGACGTGTTCATCCCGGCGCACCGGGCGCTGAGCTTCATGGCCATGTCGAAGACGCAGTGCCCGGGGCACGAGGTGAACACCGCCCCGCTCTACAAACTCCCTTGGGGGACGGTGCATCCGACGACGATCACGGCTCCGATCGTCGGCATGGCCCAAGGTGCCTACGACGCGCACGTGGAGCACCAGGGCAAGCGGGTGCGAGCGGCTTACGCGGGCGAGCGGTCCAAAGAGGACCCGTTCGCGAAGGTGCGGATCGCCGAGGCGGCCAGCGAAATCGATGCCGCCTGGCTGCAGCTGACCCGCAACATCTCCGAGGAGCTGGAACTGCTGCGGGACGGGCAGGAAGTGCCGATGGCGCTGCGCCTGCGCGCCCGCCGCGACCAGGTCCGCGGCACCGCCAGGGCGATCGAGGCGATCGACCGGCTCTTCGAGAACTCCGGCGGCCGCGCGCTGGCCAACGGCACCCCGATCCAGCGGTTCTGGCGGGACGCGCACGCCGGCCGGGTGCACGCGGCCAACGATCCGGAACGCGCCTACACGATGTTCGGCACCGGCGAATTCGGCTTGCCGGTCAAGGATTCGATGGTGTGAGCCAAATGAGTATTGGAAAGTGGTTTGCGTAGCTGGTTGCGTGGCGGAACCTCAGGCGCCTGCTCGCTGCGGGATCTCCTCCTGAAGTAGCGCCCTACTAGGCGTCGGAGCTGTCCTCGCGAGCAGACGCCTGAGAACCCGCGGCGGTGCCGGTTGCTCAGGTGGTCGGCGCAAGCGGCTTCGCCGCTTCCTGAACAGAACTGAGTTCCGCCCGAACAGGTAGGAGGAACCGTGGCGACCGTCCACGACGAACCGGCCATCGATTACCGGTCCACCAGCCGCTCGGTCGAGCTGCCGTCCGGGCTGCGGCTGCACTACCACGAGGCCGGGACCGAGCACGCGACGACGGTGGTGATGCTGCACGGCGGCGGCCCGGGCGCCGCCGCCTGGAGCAACTTCAGCCGCAACTTCGCGGAGTTCGCGCAGCGGTTCCACGTGCTCGCGCCGGACCAGCCGGGCTTCGGCAGCTCCGGCAAACCCACCGAGCACGGCCAGTACTTCACCCACAGCGCATCGGCGCTGCACGAGCTGTTCGACGCGCTGGGCGTGGAAAAGGCTCACCTGCTGGGAAATTCGCTCGGCGGCGGGACGGCGGTCCGGTTCGCGCTGGACCACCCGGAACGGGCGGGCAGGCTGGTGCTGATGGGCCCGGGCGGGCTGAGCGTGAACCTGTTCGCGCCCGACCCGACCGAAGGGGTGCAGCGGCTCGCGGCGTTCGGCGGGGACCCGAGCAGGGAGAAGCTCGCCGAGTTCCTGCGAACGATGGTGTACGACCAGTCGCTGATCACCGACGATCTCATCGAGGAGCGCTACGCCAACGCGTCCGACCCGGAGGCGTTGGCGGCGATGCGCGCGATGGGCGCATCTTTCGCCCGCGCCGAGAGCTATGAGCAGGGCCTGCTGTGGCGCGAGGCGTACCGCCTGCGCCAGCGGGTGCTGCTCGTGTGGGGCCGGGAGGACCGGGTGAACCCGCTGGACGGGGCGCTGCTGGCGCTGAAGATGATTCCGCGGGCGCAACTGCACGTGTTCGGCCGCTGCGGGCATTGGGCGCAGGTGGAGAAGTCCACCGAGTTCAACCGGATCACGCAGGACTTCTTGCTGGATTGAGGGGATCGTGATGGGCATCCGTTCGCTGGGCTACTTGCGGATCGAGGCCACCGATGTGGAGGCGTGGCGCGTGTTCGGCACCAAGGTCCTCGGCATGGTCGAGGGCAGCGGGCCGGACCCGGAGTCGGTGTACTTCCGGATGGACGACTTCCCGGCGCGGCTGGTGATCGTGCCGGGCGAGACCGACCGGCTCGCGCAGACCGGCTGGGAGGTCGCCAACGAGCCGGAAATGCGCGAGGTGGCGCGTAATCTGGAAGCCGCGGGCGTGCCCTACAAGGAAGGCGGCGCGGACGACCTGGCCGACCGCAGGGTGAACGGCCTGCTGCGCTTCGAGGACCCGTCCGGCAACACGCAGGAGGTCTTCCACGGCGCGGTGTTGCAGCACCGCCGCGTGGTGAGCCCCTACGGCCACCGTTTCGTCACCGAAGAGCAGGGCCTCGGGCACGTGGTGCTGTCCACCCACGACGACGAGGCTGCGCTGCGCTTCTACCGGGACGTGCTGGGTTTCCGGCTGCGTGACTCGATGCGCCTGGCCCCGGAGCTGGTCGGACGGTCCAAGGACGGCGATCCGGCGTGGCTGCGCTTCTTCGGCTGCAACCCGCGGCACCACAGCCTGGCGTTCCTGCCGATGCCGACGCCGAGCGGGATCGTGCACCTGATGATCGAGGTCGAGAACGTCGACGACGTGGGTTTGACGCTGGATCGCGCGCAGCGGCGGAAGGTTCCGATGTCGGCCACGCTCGGCAGGCACGTCAACGACCTGATGCTGTCGTTCTACATGAAGACTCCCGGCGGTTTCGACGTGGAGTTCGGCTGCGAGGGCAGGCAGGTCGACGACGAGGACTGGATCGCGCGGGAGAGCACCGCGGTGAGCCTGTGGGGCCACGACTTCAGCGTCGGGATGCAGGGGTGAGCGCGGTGTCCGCACCAGCCGCCGAGGTGGATCAGCACGATTTCCGGCGGGTGCTCGGGCGGTTCTGCACCGGCGTCACGGTGATCGCCGGGCTGGACGGCGCGCAGCCGGTCGGCTTCACCTGCCAGTCGTTCGCGGCGTTGTCGCTGGATCCGCCGCTGGTGCTGTTCTGCCCCGGCAAGAGCTCGCGCACCTGGCCGCTGCTGGCCGCTTCCGGCAGCTTCTGCGTCAATGTCCTTGCACAGCCCCAACAAGCGGTGAGTTCGGTGTTCGGCCGCGGCGGCGCGGACAAGTTCGCCGAGGCGCCGTGGCGGCCTGCGCCGTCGGGTTCTCCGGTGCTGGAAGGCGTTCTCGCCTGGATCGACTGCACGGTCGAGACCGTGCACGAGGCCGGGGACCACTACGTCGTGATCGGCCGGGTGAACTCCTTGGGAGAGTCCGATGAGGACTCGCCGCTGCTGTTCTACCAGGGCTCCTACGCGAACGTGGAACGTCTGACGCGCGCGGAGGGCCTGGAGGACTTCCTCACGTGGCCGTGCCACGACGATTGGATGTGAGCTTTCCGCGCGCGGTTGCCTTGCGACCCGCTTGAGAGCGAGCGCTCCGCGGAGCGGATCACCGGCCGTCAGGCCCGAACTTCCGGCCGTGGGCCGGTGAACGCGCCTCCGAGCTCCGTTGGGCTACTGCTGCTTGAGCGCGTCGACCCACAGCAGGGAGCCGTTGCGGTGCGTGTGCACGGTCGCCACTCCTGATGCGTGCAGCACCTCGGCGACCTGTTCCGGGCGCACCGCGTTGGGCCTGGGGAACCGACTCGTGAGGTGCTCGATCAGGCTCGCTCCCTGATCGAACAGGCCGCCCGTGGCCAGCACGAGGACGGTCAGGCGTGCGCCCGGTGCGAGCACGCGGGCGAGTTCGCTCAGCACCGTCAGCGGATCAGGAGTGTTGTGCACCGCGGCGATGCTGGTCACCGCGTCGAAACTGCCGTCGTGGAACGGAAGCCGGCAAGCATCGGCACGCAGGAAACCGACCTGCGGCGCGTCTTCTGCTTGCACGGCGCGTTCCAGCATCGCAGCGGAGATGTCCACGCCGAGGGCGAGTCCGTCCGGCCCCACCACGCGGCCGAGCTTGCCGGTGATGTTCCCGGGCCCGCAGCCGACGTCGAGCACCCGCGTGCCTTCGGGCAGCCGGGTCGCCGAGGCGGGAAGCGTGGTCGCGACCGTGCGGACGAGCGACTGGCCGTAGTCGTAGAGCGCGGAAACGGCCTGCGAGGACCAGATCGCCGCCTTTTCCTCTTGCGGACTGCCCTGGTCTTCGCCGAGCAGATCGAGGTAGCCGTCGGGTGCCTCTGGGGAGTCCGGTGCCTCCGCGAGCAGCGGCAGGGCGCGGTTCAAGGCGTCCGGAAGCGCTGTCGAACTCATCCCGCCAGCCTGCCTGATCGAGTTCGCCGCCGGAACCGTCCCCGGGCGTCGCTGCCCGTCGGAATTCGCGCTCAGCGCGCCGGGCCTGGATCTGCGCAACATCGTCGGCGGAATGGGCGACTGGAGCAGCCGGCACCTCGACCACATCGAGGCGTCCTGCCACCACTTCGACATCGGACGGTGGCGAGCACGATTTCCCGTTGGCCATGACTTCGGTAGCCGTACCGCTACCAGCTCGCTGTAGTGACCGGGGACATTGATCGAGCGCGTTCTTGCGTTTGAGCGCACTCATACCCCTACCTTCGGTTGGTGTGGAACAAGACGAGGCACTGCGACAGGCCTTACGCCTGGCAGTGGATCCGCCCGGCGGGGTCTCGATCGAGGCTCTGCGTGAGCTCGCGCGCGATGACGACGCAACCGAGTGGGACATCGCCACAACGGCCAAGCACCTTGGGGTGAACCCCCACACGCTGCGGTACTACGAACGCATCGGTCTGGTCCACGTCGCCCGGGATGCAGCCGGTCACCGCCGCTACGACGCGCCCGCGGTGCGCCGGCTGGTGTTCCTGACCCGGATGCGCACCTCGGGCATGCCGATCAGCGACCTGCGCCACTACATCGACCTCGCCGACGCCGACCAAGACACCGTGTCCGAACGCATGGACATGTTGCTGGAGCACCGCGACACCTTGCGGTCCCAGATCGCCCAACTACAGCTCGCCCTTGCCACCACCGAGTACAAGATCGCTACCTACCAGGAAGTGCACCAGCTATGACGAGCACCGCCCCGCAGCACGACATCAACAGTCCCGACAATCTCGCCCGCCGCCGTCACGGGCAATCGGTCCTGTCCAAGATCGACGGACATCAGGGCGAGGCTGTCATCGACTCGCTCGCCGACATCAACCCCGACCTCGGACACCACGTCGCCGCGTTCGCTTTCGGGGACATCTACGACCGACCCGGCCTCGACGCCCGCAGCCGCCAGCTGGTGACCCTCGGGGTCCTGACCGCTCTAGGGGGATGCGAACCGCAGCTCAAGGTCCACATCGGCGCCGCCCTCAACGTCGGCATCAGCCGCGAGAAAATCACCGAAGCGCTCCTGCACGCCGCCGTGTTCTGCGGATTCCCCCGAGCCCTGAACGCGACCTTCGTGGCCCGCGAGGTCTTCGCCGAGCGGGATGATCCGCTCGGCAGCTGATCCTCTCCGTCCCACAGCTACGGGCAACTGGCGCAGGTGGCTGGGTGCCACCCGCACGCTGCCGGGGGAGCCGTTCGGCGCGGCTACTTCGGGTCGTAGCGGCCGCTCTTCACGGAATCGATGAATTCGGGGATGTTCACGTGCAGCTTGGGGCGGTCGGGGTCTTTGGAGTCGCGGACCCGGCCGCGCGGATCGGACAATTCGACGCAATTGCTATTGGGGCCGGTATAGCTGGACTTTTGCCAGGAAATCTCGACGCAATTGCCGTTGGGGTTGGAGTGGCTACTTTTCTGCCAGTGCACATCGCTCATTGATCGAACCGTCCGCTCTTTATGGCGTTGAGGAACTCCGGGATGTGCACGTGCAGCTTGGGGCCGCCGGGGTCTTTGGAGTCGCGGATCTGGCCACGCGGATCGGACAACTCCACGCAGTTGCCGTTGGGGTTGGTGTAGCTAGACTTCTGCCAGCGCATCTCACTCATCTGCCGTCTCCCACTTCTTCCGGGCTTTCGTGAAGTAGTCTACCGAGTCGGACGAGCTCAAGGCGAAATCACGCATCTTGACCAGTGCTTTGCGGTATTCGCCAACATCGTGTTGGTCCGGGACGAATGCTCCGGAACTATAGTGCTCGAAGTGCACGACAGCGGGTACGTTCGCGAAGTCGTAGACGACGAATGGGCCTGCCCATCCTGGGTGCCACCCCACTTGCAGAGGGATAACCCGGATCGTGATGTTCGGTTGTCGGGCCATTTCGGTTAGGTGCGTGATTTGAGCGCTCATGATGCGCGCGGAACCGATCGGCTCGTGCACGACGGCTTCGCTGATCAGCGCCTCGAACGACGCGGGCTCTCGTCTGAGCAGCACCTCATCACGACCCGCGCGGGCCATGGTCCGTGCGTCCAGCTCATGGCCGGGCAGGTCGACTTGTTCCAAGATCGCGCGGGTGTAGTCGGCCGTCTGCAACAAGCCCGGCACGCCCATCGGCGACCACTCGGTGATCGCCGAAGCCGCGCGTTCACACTCGATCGCGCCCGCCAGCTGTTGCGGGATTCCGGCCATGCCCACGGTGAGCCAGCTCGGTCGGATCAGCGAGCAGAACCGAGCTGCACTCCCGCGGACGCCCCGGAAAATCCGGCACGCGTGCGCTACCGCTCGGGCGTCGTCGGCGAAACCAAACGCGTGGTGCACATCGCGATGCCGTTGCCGAACGGCGACTTCCACGCACCCTGCGACCTGCGTCTGCCGAGCGCCGACACCGAACTGATCTCAGACCTGCTCGGAATGCCCTGCATGGCATGCACCCGCGAACTCGCGCTGCGCTCACTTCTCCCCGGGTGAACGGCCTGTTCGTCCCGCTAGATTGGTCGAACGGTCCGTTCGCTCGGAAAGCGCGGGGGTGCGTGGCTCAGCGCAGCTCGTGCTTGAGGACCTTGCCGCTGGGGTTGCGGGGGAGGCTCGCGCGGAACTCGACGTGGCGGGGCACCTTGTAGTTCGCCAGGCGTTCGCGGCAGAACTCCAGGACCTCGCGTTCGGTCAGCTCGTGGCCGGGCCGGGGCACCACGTAGACCTTGCCGACCTCGCCGAGGCGCGCGTCGCCGGTGCCGACCACGGCGTTCTCCGCGACCCCGTCGAGCCTGGCCACTGCTTGCTCCACCTCGGCCGGATAGACGTTGAAGCCGCCGCAGATGTACATGTCCTTGAGCCGGTCGGTGATGGTGAGCCGCCCGTGCTCGTCGACCCGGCCGAGGTCGCCGGTGTGCAGCCAGCCGTCCGCGTCGATGGCGCTGCGGGTCTGCTCGGGCTCGTCGCGGTAGCCGAGCATCGTGTTCGGCCCGCGCAACAGCACCTCGCCCACCGACCCGGCAGGCAGCGAGGCGCCCGAAGGATCGGCGATGCGCAGCTCGAAGTCCGAGGTCGGGCGTCCGCACGTGCTCGCCACGGTCTGGTCGTCGTCATCGGGCCGGCACATCGTGGCGACCACGGCTTCGGTGAGCCCGTAGGCGGTCAGCACCGTGTCGAAGCTCAGCTCCCGCTGCATCCGCTCGACCAGCACCACCGGCACGGACGCGGCACCGGTGACCGCGAGGCGGAGGCTGGAAAGGTCGTGCGCACTCCGCGCCGGTTCGTCCAAAATGGACTGGTAGATCGTGGGAGGCCCCGGCAGCACGGTGATCCGCTCCCGATGCACCAGGCCGAGCACCGCGTGCGTGTCGAAGACCGGCACCGGCACGATCGTCGCCCCGCGCAGCAGGCACACCAGGATCCCCGCCTTGTAGCCGAAACTGTGGAAGAACGGGTTCACCACCAGGTAGCGATCCGTCCGGTCCAGTTCGCCGCAGGTGGCCCAGGCGTCGGCGACCGCGAGCGCCTGCCGGTGCGTGCTGAGCACTCCTTTGCTGCGGCCGGTCGTGCCTGATGTGTAGAGCACGTCGCTCACATCGCCCGCGTCCACCGATTCCGCGGCCTCGTCCACCCGCTCGATCGGCACCGAACTCGCGCGGTCGGCGAAATCCGCCCAGTCGTGGCAATCCGCCACCGACGGCTCGGCCGATTCCACCGGTAACCGCAGGACGGTGCGCAGCGACGGCAGACCTCGCAGACCGTCCTCTTCGGACTCCCGCAGTTCGGCGAGCCGGTCGCGGCCGAGGAAGATCCCCGCCACGACCAGCACTCGCGCACCGCTGCGCGCCAGCACGTCCCGCGTCTCCACGGCGGTGAACCGGGTGTTGATCGGCGTGACGACCGCGCCGATGTGCAGCGCGGCCAATGCCGCGATGACCCAGTGATGCGTGTTCGGCGAGTTGAGCGCCACCCGGTCACCCGGCGAGACGCCCTCGGCGAGGAAGAACCGCGCCAGCCCGCGAACCTGCTCGTGCAGCTCGCGGTAGGTCAGCCGCACTTCGCGGCCGCCCGAGTGGTCGACCAGCGCCTCCTCGTCGCGGAACCGCTCGGCCGCGCGCGCGAGCGCGGCCGGGATCGTGCCGGGGGCCGCCACGCCTCAGATCCGCTCGATGATGGTGCCGGTGGACAGCGCCCCACCCGCGCACATCGTGACCAGCGCGGTCGTGGCGTCGCGGCGCTCCAGCTCGTGCAGTGCGGTGGTGATCAGCCGGGCACCCGTGCTGCCCACCGGGTGGCCGAGGGCGATCGCACCGCCGTTGACGTTGACCCGGTCCATGTCGGGCTGGTGCACCGAGGCCCAGGACAGCACCACCGAAGCGAACGCCTCGTTCACCTCGAACACGTCGATGTCGCCGATCTTCATCCCGCTGCGTTCCAGCACCCGGTTGGTCGCCTGCACCGGGCCGTCCAGGTGGTAGTAGGGCTCCGCCCCGACGAGGCACTGCGCGACGATCCGCGCCCGCGGCCGCAGCCCGAAAGCCTTGGCACGATCGGAATCAGCGAGCAGCACCGCGGCCGCGCCGTCCGAGATCTGCGAGGCCGTGCCCGCGGTGTGCAGGCCGTCGTCGAGGACCGGCTTGAGCGCGGCGAGCTTTTCTTCGCTGGTGTCGCGCAACCCCTGATCCCGAGTCACCAGCCGGGTTTCACCGGTGGGCGCCCCGTCGGCGTCCAGCACCGGCGCGCGGGTCGGCAGCACTTCGCGCTCGAACCTGCCTTCGTCCCACGCGACGCGGGCGCGTTGCTGCGAACGCAGGCCGAAGCGGTCGATGTCGGCGCGGCTCAGCCCGCGGCGCCCGGCGATCCGGTCGGCCGCCGAGTACTGGTTCGGCATGTCGATGTCCCAGGATTCCGGCCTGGGCCGGCCGGATTCGCCGATGTTGGCGCCCAGCGGCACCCGGCTCATCGCCTCCACGCCGCAGGCGAGGCCGAAGTCGATGGCGTCCGCGCTGATCAGCCCCGCGATCAGATGCGTGGACTGCTGCGCCGAACCGCACTGCGAGTCGATCGTGGTGCAGCCGGTCTGCTCGGGCAGGCCGGAGTGCAGCCACGCGGTGCGGGTGATGTTGCCCGCCTGCTCGCTCGCCTGCGTGACGCAGCCGCCGATCACCTGCTCGACGTTCTCGGCGCCGAGCCCGGCGCGTTCCAGCAGGCCGCGCTGCGCGCCGCCGAGGATCTCCGCGGGATGCAAGCCGGACAGCTCGCCCCGCCGCTTGCCGATCGGCGTGCGCGCCGCGTCCACGATCACCGGATAGCCCACCGTCGTCTCCCCTCGGTGTGAACGGACTCGACCAGGAATGTAGAACGTGTTCTCCCGGTCGGCAAGGCTCCGCGCGGGTGCTTGTGCGCCCGCGAACGATCTTCCGTTGTCAGGAGCAAGATGCCGGTGCTCGGCGCTGGTTACACGGGTTTACTTTTCGAGATCACTGTGGTTCCGTTCACATAGAACAAGTTCTCACTGAGATCCCGTGGATCCGACCGCAGGAGGTTGCCGTGGTCGCGCCCCGCATCCCCGCCGGCTTCGACTTCACCGACCCAGACCTCTACGCCCACCGAGTGCCGATGGAGGAGTTCGCCGAACTCCGCCGGACCGCCCCGGTGTGGTGGAACCCGCTGCCGCACGGGAAGGCCGGGTACGACGACGACGGCTACTGGGTGGTCAGCAAGCACGCGGACGTCCGGGAGGTGTCCCGCCGCAGCGACGTGTTCTCCTCCTGGAAGAACACCGCGATCACCCGCTTCAACGACGAGATGAGCCGCGATCAGATCGAGATGCAGCGGCTGATCCTGCTGAACATGGACCCGCCGGAGCACACCAAGCTGCGCGGCATCGTCTCCCGCGGCTTCACCCCGAGGGCGATCAACAACCTGCGGGACGCGCTCAACGAGCGGGCCGAGAAGATCGTCAGCACCGCGCTGGCCGGCGAGACCGGGGACTTCGTCACCGACGTCGCGTGCGAGCTGCCGCTGCAGGCGATCGCGGAACTGCTGGGCATCCCGCAGGAGCACCGCAAGGACATCTTCGACTGGTCCAACCAGATGGTGTCCTACGACGACCCGGAGTACGAGATCGAGCCGGTCACCGCAGCGACCGAACTGCTCGGTTACAGCATGAACATGGCCGAGCAGCGCCGCGGTTGTCCGATGGACGACATCGTCACGAAACTGGTGCAGGCCGACGTCGACGGGCACGCGCTCACCGACGACGAGTTCGGGTTCTTCGTGCTGCTGCTGGCCGTTGCGGGCAACGAGACCACGCGCAACGCGATCACCCACGGCATGCGCGCCTTGCTGGAGAACCCGCAGCAGTGGGAGCACTACAAGGCCGAACGGCCATCGACCGCCGCCGACGAGATCGTGCGGTGGGCGACTCCGGTGATGTCCTTCCAGCGCACCGCGCTCGCGGACACCGAGCTGCGCGGGGTGCCGATCAAGGAGGGCCAGCGGGTCGCGATGTTCTACAGCTCGGCGAACTTCGACCCGGAGGTCTTCGACTCGCCGGAGAAGTTCGACATCACCCGGGACCCGAATCCGCACGTCGGGTTCGGTGGCACTGGCGCGCATTACTGCCTCGGGGCCAATCTGGCGAAGCTGGAGATCGACCTGATGTTCCAGGCGATCGCGGAGCAGATGCCGGACATCACCAAGGCCGGTGAGCCGCGGCGGCTGCGTTCGGGCTGGCTCAACGGGATCAAGGAGTTCCAGGTCAAGTACCGCTGAGGCGAAGCGAAAGCGCGGCA
This sequence comes from Saccharopolyspora sp. SCSIO 74807, assembly GCF_037023755.1. Lineage (NCBI taxonomy): Bacteria > Bacillati > Actinomycetota > Actinomycetes > Pseudonocardiales > Pseudonocardiaceae > Saccharopolyspora > Saccharopolyspora sp. SCSIO 74807. The sequence goes on from NZ_CP146100.1 coordinate 2,379,253, forward strand.
CCGGGAGTTCCGGTGCCGCGCTTTTCGTTGGATCGGCTTCGCCGGGTCAGCCCTGCCGCAGCGTGGCCATCGCCCGCTCGAACTCCCAGAAGGACCGCATGGAGCGGAGTTTGCCGTCGCCGTCCACCTGGTAGATGAACACGCCCTCGGCGTCCATGATCGAGCCGTCCGGCAGGTGGGTGCGGATGAAGCCGACGTTGGCGACCTCGTCGCCCGCCGCGAAGGACTCGTGGATGTGGAATTCCAGGCGTGCGGCCGTGGAAATGGTGTTGTCCCAGAACCCTTCGATCCCGGACCTGCCGTGGTGGCCGTTGCCTTCCGGGTCCAGCGGGGACTTGCCGACCGGGTCCTGGATCACCGCGTCCGGCGCGAACAGCTCGAGCCATTCGGCTTTCGCGCCGCGCACCACGGCATCCATCGAGGCGAGCGCGGCTTGCCTGGCGGGGTGCGCGTTCTTGGTGGCGGTCCAGACGACATCGGGGTGCATGGTTCCTCCTCGTACGCGGATTGATCCAAGTGAACGGACCGCTCGTCCGACTAGATTGGTCAAACGGTCCGTTCACTCCGGAAACTGACGCGCTGCGCCGACATGCCTGCGCCTAGCCCGATCCGGTGAATCGATCCGAGTGAACGGACCGCTCGTCCCACTAGATTGGTCGAACGGTCCGTTCACTCCGGGGGAAGATGCGCTGATCGGGTGGCGTCCGGGAGTGTCGGCCGCGCGCCGGACTCCCATGGGAGCGGCGGTCAGAGCTGGGCGATGATCTTTTCGCCGAAGCGGGCTATGGAGTCCTTCTTGGCCTGGAGGTCCGCGTCGAAGGGGTGACCGTCCAGCAGCCACGGGACCGTGATGGCGTCGGTGACGCCGATGTCGGCCTGCTCCCGGTAGCCGTCCAAGCCGAAGCGGTCTACGCACACCGCCTGGATCTCGAAAGGTTCCGCCGCGCGCCCGAATTCGGTGCGCAGCTCGGTGAGCCGGTCGATCGTCTCGCGCAGCTGATCCAGGCTCATCATCGCCGAAGCCCACCCGTCGCCGCGCAGCGCGGCGCGGCGCAAGGCCCGCTTGCTGTGCCCGCCGATGTAGATCGGCACCCGCTCGGCCGGTGCCGGCGACATCTGAAGCCGGTCGAAGTCGAAGAACTCCCCGTGGTGCTCCACCATTCCGCCGCCGAGGATCAGCCGCAGCACGTCGATCGCCTCGTCCACCCGCGGCCCGCGGTGCTCGAACGGCGCACCGCACCACTCGAACTCCTCCGGGGTCCAGCCGATGCCGATCCCGAGCCCGAAGCGGTCGCCGGTCAGCCGGGCGGCCGAGGCGACCTGCCGGGACAGCAGCACCGGATTGCGCGGACCGAGCTTGAGCACCGAGGTGTAGAACCGGATCCGCTCGGTCACCGCGCCCATCGCGCCCGCGGCCACGAGCGGATCGACCCACGGGGTCTCCGCGTTCCACATCCGCTTGCCGTCCGCGGTGTACGGGTAGTCGGCAGCGACATCTTCGGAGTAGAACAGGGAATCCGGCAGCGCGATGGCCGAGAATCCGGCCTGCTCGGCGGTTCGGGCGAGTTCGGTGAGTTCTTCCAGCGGGCACATGGCCACCGACAACGTGAACTTCATCAGCGCTCACCCGGCCGATCCGAACCGACGACCCACATCGAGAAGTACTGCGAACCGCCGCCGTAGGCGTGCCCGACCGCGGTGCGCGCGCCGTCGACCTGGTTGTCCCCGGCGCGCTTCATCACCTGCTTGGCGGCTTCGGCGAAGCGCAGCATGCCGGAGGCTCCGATCGGATTCGAGGAGAGCACGCCGCCGGAAGGATTCACCGGCAGCCGACCGTCGATCGCGGTGGCACCGGACTCGGTCAGCCGCCAGCCGTCGCCTTCCGCGGCGAACCCCAGGTTCTCCAGCCACATCGGCTCGAACCAGGAGAACGGCACGTAGATCTCCGCGACGTCCACTTCGGACAGCGGGTCGGTGATTCCCGCCTGCTGCCACAGCGCGGTGGCGGCGTCCTTGCCCGCCTGCGGACTCACCTGGTCGCGGCCGGAGAAGGTGATGGGCTCGGTGCGCATCGAGGTCGCGTGCACCCACGCGACCGGTGCCGCCGCGTCGCGGGCGGCGGTCTCGTCGCCGAGCACGATCGCGCAGGCGCCGTCCGAGGACGGACAGGTCTCGTCGTAGCGGATCGGGTCCCACAGCATCTGCGAGCCCATCACCGACTCGACCGTCAGATCCGATTTGCGCACGTGCGCGTAGGGATTCTTGCTGCCGTTGAGCCGATCCTTCACCGCGACCATCGCCCCGACGTGCTCCGGCGCGCCGGAACGGCGGATGTAGGAGCGCACGTGCGGCGCGAAGTAGCCGCCCGCGCCCGCGCCGACCGGCATGTTGAACGGCGGTGAGATCGACAGCGCCCACATCGCGTTCGACTCGGACTGCTTCTCGAACGAGACCGCCAGCACCCGGCGGTGCACGCCGCCCTGCACCAGGCTCGCCGCGACGTTCGCGGTGGAGCCGCCGACGGAACCGGCGGTGTGCACCCGCATCAGCGGTTTTCCGTTGGCGCCCAACGCATCGGCGAGCATCAGCTCGGGCATCATGACGCCCTCGAACAGGTCCGGGGCCTTGCCGACCACGACCACGTCGATGTCCTGCCAGTCCACGCCCGCGTCGGCCATGGCGCGGTCCACCGCTTCGCGGCAGAGCCCGGCCATCGAGACGTCGGTGCGGCGGCTGGCGTGCTTGGTCTGCCCGGTGCCGAGTACGGCGGTGTGCTGCTTGCTCATCGATTCCCGCCTTCCATCACGCACACGAGGTTCTGCTGCAGCGCGGGGCCGCTGGTGGCGTGTCCGAGCACTTTCCGAGCCGCGCCGTCCCAAACCCGGCTCGCGGCTTCGCCGATCCGGGAGAGTCCGGCCGAGAACATCGGGTTGCCGCACAACGCGCCACCGGAGGGGTTCACGCGCACGTCGTCGCCGAGCCCGATCGCCTCCCGCAGCAGGAGTTCCTGGTGGGTGAACGGTGCGTGCAGCTCGGCGACTTCGACCTCCGCCGTACCGGCCGCGCGCGCCGCGCCTGCGGTCGACTCCGAGGTGGTGAGGTCGCGAATGCCCAGGTGAGCGGATTCGATGCGGTGTTCCAGGCCGGTGATCCACGCGGGACGGTCGCAGAGGTCGCGGGCGCGGCGCGCGCCGGCCAGCACGATCGCGGAGGCTCCGTCGGTGATCGGGGCGCAGTCGTGCTTGCGCAGCGGATCCGCCAGGTACGGCTCGCGGAGCAGGTCGGCGGTTTCGACCTCGCCCGACAACTGCGCGTTGGGGTTCTTCCTGGCATCGGCCCGGGATCGGGCCGCCACTTCGGCCATTTGCCGTTCGGTGAACCGCCCGGATTCCAGGCCGAGCCGGGCCTGCAATCCCGCGACACCGACCGAATCCGGCCACAGCGGCGCGACGAAGTACGGGTCCAGCTGCATCGCGAGCGTGCGCCGCAGGTCACCCGCCGAGGCCTTGCCGAAGCCGTACACCAGCGCGGTGTCCACCTCGCCGGTGCGGATCTTCACCCACGCCTCGTAGAGCGCCCACGCGGCGTCCATCTCCACGTGCGACTCGTTGATCGGTGGGAAGGCGCCGATCGCGTCGATGGCCGCGAGGAACGAGAACGCGCGACCGGCCATGTAGTCCGACGAGCCGGAGCACCAGAACCCGACGTCCTTGTTGGACAGTCCGGTGTCCGCGAGAACCTGCTCGAACACCGGCACCAGCATCTCGACGCCGTTGGTGGTGCCGTCGGTGGCGCGGACGTTCGGCGCCTGGGCGAATCCGACGACGGCGACATCGTTGTCGGCCATGCGCGCTCCTTCCCGATGTCGGTTGAGTTTTCCCGCGCAGCGGTGGGGTTTCACGCCCCGTCGGGAACGCGGTGGGGTGCTCTTAGGGGGCGTTTGAGTGTGGTGTCCGGATCTTTGTCTTGTCAGCGGCGGAGCCGCTGAGCAGTGGCCATGCAAGCAACCGGCACCGCGGCGGGTTCTCAGCGGCTTCCTCACGAGGACAGCGATTTCGCCGCGTATGGGCATACGTCAGAAATCGATCCCGGAGTGAGGAAGCCGCTGAGGTTCCGCTACCGGCACCGCTACGCAAATCATTCCGAAAGGACTCCTCAGAGGTGGTGGGAGTAGGACTCGAAGGGCGCGTCCGGCTGTCCGGACGGCTCGAAGTGGTCGATGTTCTGCAACGTCGTGTCCCACTCCTCGCGCGGTTTCCACGCCGCGCGCACCCGCATCCCCATCCGCACGTCCTCGGCCGCGCAGCCCAGAACCAGGTGCAGGAACGGGATGTCCGCGCCGTCCAGCAGCACGTAAGCGGCGACGTAGGGCGGGTCGATGCGCTGGCCGAGGAACGGCACGTTGACGATGCAGAAAGTGGTCACGATCCCGGTGTCCGGGAGTTCGACCTCGTCTTCGGTGGGCACCGCGTCGATCGGGCACGAGCCGCGCGGCGGGATGTAGACCTTCTCGCAGACGGGGCAGCGCTGGCCGAGCAGCCTGCCTTCCGCGAGCCCGCGCAGGTAGCGGCTCTCCTCCGGTGAGGCGGAGTGCTGGTAGTGCAGGTGGATCGGGGTGGTCAGCATGGTGACCGGTTCATCGGATTCCGGCGCCTCGGGCGGCTGCGGCGCGTTGCCGGTGGCGGGCTCGAAGCAGGTGATGTCCCGGATGCTCCCGCAGGGCTCGTCCGTCCAACGTGGACGCACGCGCATCCCGGTGCGCATCCCGTCGGCGGAACCGGCGTCGACCGCGTGCAGCAGCGGGGTGTCCGCGCCGTCCAGGCGCACCAGCGCCCAGGCGAAGGCGTGCTGCAACGGCTGGCCCTCCAGCGGGTCCGGTGCCCAGGACCAGCTCAGCACCGTGCCCTCCGGGCCGACGTCGACGAGTTCGTCGAGGGGTTGGAAGGTGCTCGGGTCGTACTCGATCGCGGGCACGTGCACCCGGCCGTCCGATCCGCGCACTCCGGTGATCCGACGCTGCCGCAGCGCGGTGGCGAAGCGGCCGAGCACGGATCCCAGTGAACGGGTGTAGTCGAAACCGACTTCCAGCGGTGCGCTGAGCGGTTCGGAGATCTCAGTCACGTCGATTAGTGAAACATGTTCTCGTCAATCGGGCAACGCTGGCGCAGGATGGGAGGACCGCGGCCGGACCGGCCGCCCGCCACGTCAGGAGGTCCATCGTGCGTCTCGGTCTGCAGCTCGGATATTGGGGTGCCGCACCGCCGGACAACGCCGCGGAACTCGTCGCGGAAGCCGAACGCGCCGGCTTCGACGGCGTTTTCGCCGCGGAGTCCTGGGGTTCCGACGCGTTCACGCCGCTGTCCTGGTGGGGCTCGGGAACCGACCGGGTCCGGCTGGGCACTTCGGTGGCCCAGTTGTCCGCGCGCTCGCCGACGTCCTGCGCCATGCACGCGCTGACGCTGGACCACCTTTCCGGAGGCCGTTGCGTGCTCGGGCTCGGCGTCTCGGGCCCGCAGGTGGTGGAGGGCTGGTACGGCGAGCCGTTCGGAAAACCGTTGGCGCGCACCAGGGAATACGTTTCGATCATCCGCCAGGTGCTGGCGCGGGAAGCGCCGGTGCGCAACGACGGTCCGCACTATCCGCTGCCGTTCGGCGGTTCCGGCTCGCTCGGGCTCGGCAAGCCGCTGCGCCCGATCACCCATCCGCTGCGCGCCGACCTGCCGATCTGGCTCGGTGCCGAAGGTCCGCGGAACGTCGCGCAGACCGCGGAGATCGCGGACGGCTGGATCGCGGTGTACTTCTCGCCGCGCATCGCCGAGGTCTACCAGCAGTGGCTCGCGGACGGTTTCGCGCGTCCCGGCGCGCGCAACGACCGCTCCGGGTTCGAGGTGGCCGCCACCTGCCCGGTCGTCGTAACCGACGATCCCGTTGCGGAGAAGGCGAAGGTGAAGCCCTACCTGGCGCTCTACATCGGCGGCATGGGCTCGGAGCAGGTGAACTTCCACGCCGACCTGTTCCGCCGGATGGGCTACGGCGAGGTGGTCGAGGACATCACCGCGCTTTTCCGCGCCGGTCAGCGCGCTGAGGCCGCAGCCGCGGTGCCGGACGAGCTGGTCGACGACGTCTCCATCATCGGCGACCGCGAGCAGGTGCGCGCCGGCGTCCGGCGCTGGGAGGAGTCCGGTGTGGACACGCTGCTGGTCGGTTGCCGGGACGCGGCGCAGCTGCGCGCGGTCGCCGATGCGGTGCTCGGCCCGGACTTGCCGCAATCGTGAAACACGTTCTAGCTTCGTGGGCATTGTCGGCGTCCGGGAACAGGAGTGCACCGTGACCGCTATCGGACTGTGGAACATCGCCGCGGAACAGCCCAGCCGGACCGCGCTGGTCACTCCGGACGGGCGGGAGGCCGGCTACGGCGAACTCGCCGCCGAAGCCGACCGGATCGGGCGCGGGTTGCAGCGCATGGGCCTCTCGCCCGGCGACAGCATCGTGCTGCTGCTGCCGAACGGATTCGACCTGGTCGCGGCGTACTTCGCGGCGATGCAGACCGGGCTGTACGTGGTCACGGTGAACTGGCACCTGGTCGGCGCGGAGATCGCCTACATCGTCGGGGACAGCGGCGCGAAGGCGTTCCTCGCGCACGAGCGGTTCGCCGAGGCGGCGGGCGAGGCCGCCGCGGAGGCCGGTCTTGCGGAAGAACGCTGCTTCGCCGTGGGTGAAGTGGCGGGTTTCCGGCCGCTGTCCGAACTCGGCGAGAAGGAACCCGTGGCGCGGCCGGACGTTCGCACCGCCGGTTCGCCGATGCTCTACACGTCCGGGACCACGGGGCGGCCGAAGGGCGTGCGCCGCGCGCTCAGCGGCGCCGACCCGGACGAGGTTCCGGCGCAGTCGCAGGGATTCTTCGGGATCTTCGGCCTGCAGGCGTTCGACGATCACGTGCACCTGTGCGGCTCGCCGCTGTACCACACGGCGGTGCTGAACTTCGTGAGCATTTCGATCCAGCTCGGGCACACGGCGGTGCTGATGGACCGCTGGGATCCGGAGCGGATGCTGCAACTCATCGAGCAGCACCGGGTGACGCACACCCACATGGTTCCCACGCAGTTCCACCGCTTGCTGGCGCTGCCGGAGGAAACGCGGCAGCACTACGACGTTTCGTCGATGCGGGCCGCGATCCACGGTGCCGCGCCCTGCCCGATCGAGGTGAAGCGGCAGATGCTCGATTGGTGGGGTCCGGTGGTGATCGAGTACTACGCCGCGACCGAAGGCGGCGGAACGGTGATTCCGGCCGAGGAGTGGCTGCGCAAACCGGGTTCGGTCGGGTTGCCGTGGCCCGGTTCGGTGGTGCAGATCCTCGACGACGAGGGCGGGGAGCTGCCCGTGGGCGAGGTCGGCACGGTCTACATGCGGATGGGCGCGTCCACCTTCGAGTACCACCAGGATCCGGAGAAGACGCGGAAAGCCCGCGTCCGCGACATGTTCACGCTCGGGGACATGGGGTATCTGGACGACGACGGGTACCTGTACCTGTGCGACCGGAAGAGCGACATGATCATTTCCGGTGGCGTGAACATTTACCCGGCCGAGATCGAGAACGTGTTGTCGGTGCATCCGAAGGTCGCGGACATCGCCGTTTTCGGCGTGCCGCACCAGGACTGGGGCGAAGAGGTCAAAGCCGTGGTCCAGCCCGCCGAGGATGCCGCCGCCGGCGACGAACTCGCCGCCGAACTCCTGGATTTCGCCCGCGGCAAGCTCGCCAAGTTCAAGCTCCCCCGCAGTGTCGAGTTCACCGCCGAACTCCCCCGCGACCCCAACGGCAAGCTCTACAAGCGCAAGCTGAAGGAGCCGTACTGGGCCGACTCCACCGCCAAGCATTAGAGCGAACGGACTGTTCGTCCGAATAGATTGGTCAAACGGTCCGTTCGCTCACCGACATCGGCGAGGGTTGTCCACAGGGAGCGGATTTGTCCACAGATCCGCGAAACCACACTTGCTCACGGAGCGGCATCGGAGCAACTTGGAAGGATGCCGATTCGAGCGCGTGCAGATTGGGACGCAGTGGTCACTGCGGCGGATCGTGATGTCATCACGGTCCGCGAGCTTGATCAGCTCGGCGTACCGCGCCAGACGGTCTTTTACCGGGCATCGGACGCCGGATCGTGGACCAGACTGCTGCCCGGCGTAATGCTGCTTCGCTCGGGCGAAGCGACAACCGAACAACGTTATGCAGCGGCGCTGCGCTATGCAGGTGACGGTTCGATGATCACCGGTTTGGCTGGATGCGCGTTGCACGGGATTCGACGGCGGCCCGAGACCGACGCTGTCCACGTGTTGATACCGGTGGCTCGCAAGCGCGCCAGCAAGGGATTCGTGGAGGTCGAGCGAACCGAGCGCTTGCCGACAGCCGTAATCCGGAGCGGCTTCAGGGTGGCGCCGCTGGTCCGCGCACTGCTCGACGCGGCACGTCAGCTGACCTCGCTGGACGAGGTGCGCGCATTGCTCGCGGAGGCCGTGCAACGGGGCATGGTGACCCCGGCGGCGTTAGCCGCGGAGCTCGCTGCCGGCTCACAACGTGGTTCGTCCCGGTGCAGAGTGGCGCTGGGCGAGATGTCGGTCAACGTCCATTCCGCTGCTGAGGGATGGGCTTACCGGTTGGTGCGGGGCTCCGACCTGCCCGCGATGTGGTGGAACGCGCGACTGCTGGCTGCGGACGGAACCCTGCTCGGCGTCCCTGATGGATGGATCGACGAGGTCGGCCTCGCTTGGCAGATCGACTCTCGCGCCTACCACCTATCGCCCGCTGATTACGAGAACACCGTCCGGCGGCACACGATGATGACCGCTGCGGGGATCGTGGTCGTGCACAGCTTGCCTGCGCGCATACGTACCGAACCCGATGCCGTGCTCGACGAACTCAGGCGCTCGTACCAGGCGGCACGGCAACGCCCGCGCCCAGCTGTCACAGCGATTCCGGGCGTCACCCGCAGCTAAACGCGGAAATCTTGCTTGCTCGCGCGGGACGATACCGAGCGAACGGACCGTTCGACCAATCTAGTGGGACGAACAGGCCGTTCACTCGGCTCAATCTGCCCGGTTGGGGTGGCGCGTCGGGGTGTCAGCACGGGGTGCCTATGCGCGGTGCTCCGTGAGCGAACGGACCGTTCGTCCGAATAGATTGGGCGAACAGGCCGTTCACTCCGGAAGTTGAAAGTCATTCGCCGCGGAATTCGGGTTTGCGCTTTTCGGCGAAGGCGCGCGGGCCCTCCTTGGCGTCGGCGCTGCGGAAGACGTCGAGGCCGAGGCGGGTGTCCACCGCGAACGCCTCGTTCTCCGGCATGCCTTCGGTTTCCCGCATCGTGCGCAGGATCGCCCGCACCGCCAGCGGCCCGTTGGCGGCCACCGCCTCGGCCAGTTCGAGCGCGGTGTTCAACGCCTCGCCGTCCGGCACGACCCGGCCGATCAGGCCGATCTCGCGTGCTTCTTCTGCGGTCAGGTGCCTGCCGGTGAGCAGGATTTCCGCCGCCAGCGTGTACGGGATCTGGCGCGGCAGCCGCACGGCCGAACCGCCCAGCGGGAACAGTCCCCACCGGCATTCGGAAACCCCGAAGCGCGCACTGCTGCCCGCGACGCGGATGTCGGTGGCCTGCAGGATCTCCGTGCCACCGGCGACCGCCGGGCCTTCCACGGCGGCGATGAGCGGCTTGCTGAGCCTGCGGCCCTTCAGCAGCGGCTCGATCACCGAGAGGTCGCCGTTGTCGTTGTCCCCGGGATGCGCGCTGCTCATCGCCTTGAGGTCCGCACCGGCGCAGAACGCCCCGCCCGCGCCGGTGAGCACGCAGGCCCGGATCTCGTCGTTGGCGTCGACCTCGTCCCACGCCTCGCGCATGATCGACATCATCTCGGCGGAGAGCGCGTTTCGCGCTTCGGGCCGGTTCAGCGTCACGACCAGCACCGGGCCGTGCCGCTGCACCAGGCAGTGCGCTTGCTCGGAGACTTCTCGGTTCTCTTGCGCCGGCGTGGCGGTCATGGGCGTCCTCCGGAGGATGTCGTGCGGCGGCCCGTTGCCACGCACGATAACATGTTCTAGTTTCGATCGGGTGGCACACAACATCGCAGATCTCTTCGAGCACGCCGTCGACCTGACACCGAACCGCGTCGCCGTGATCTGCGGCGAACGCCGGGTCACCTTCCTCGAACTGGAGCAGCGGGCGAACCGGCTCGCGCACCACCTCGCCGAACGCGGCCTCGGCCGGGGTTCGCACATCGGGGTTTACGCGCGCAACGGCATCGAGGCGCTGGAAGCCATGCTCGCCGCCTACAAGTTGCGGGCCGTCGCGGTCAACGTGAACTACCGCTACGTGCCCAACGAACTGCGCTACATCTTCGACGACGCGGACCTGTCCGCGCTGGTGCACGAGCGCCGCTACGCCGACCGGGTCGCCGAGTCGCTGCCCGACGGCTTGCGGCACGTGCTGGTCATCGAGGACGGCAGCGACCTCGATTTCGCCCGCTACGGCGGGGTTTCCTACGAGTCGGCGCTGCAGGGCGCCGCACCGGAGCGGGACTTCGAGCCGCGCTCGGACGGCGACCTGTTCCTGCTCTACACCGGTGGCACGACGGGGAATCCGAAGGGCGTGATGTGGCGCCACGAGGACGTCTGGCGCACCCTCGGCGGCGGGATCGACTTCATGACCGGTGAGCCGGTCGCCGACGAGTGGCAGCAGGCGCGCGAGGGCGCCGACAGCGGCGGCCTCGTCCGGTTACCGGCCGCACCGTTCATCCACGGCGCGGCGCAGTGGGCCACGTTCGGGAACCTGTTCGCGTGCAGCACGGTCGTGCTGCTGCCCGAGTTCGACGCGGACGAGATCTGGCGGGCCGTCGAGCAGCACTCGGTGAACGTCCTGGCCATCACCGGTGACGCGATGGCCCGGCCGTTGATCGAGGCGTATCACTCGGGCGGCTACGACGCGTCGTCGGTGGTCGCGATCTCCAGCAGTGCGGCGCTTTTCTCGCCGTCGGTGCAGGAGCAGTACCTGGAGGCGCTGCCGAACGTGGTGCTCACCGACTCGATCGGCAGCTCGGAGACCGGGTTCAGCGGGATCGGCGTGCTGTCCAAGGGCGGTGCGCAGACCGGCGGCCCGCGGGTCAACGCGGACTCGTCGACCGCGATCATCGGCTCGGACGGCAACGTGCTGCCCGCCGACTCCAGCGAGGTCGGCCTGCTCGCCCGCGCCGGGCACGTGCCGCTGGGCTACTACAACGACCCGGAGAAGACGGCGAAGGTGTTCGTCGAGATCGACGGCACCCGCTACGTCGTGCCCGGTGACTACGCCCGCTACGAGGCCGACGGCACGGTGACGATGCTGGGCCGCGGCTCGATGTCCATCAACACCGGCGGCGAGAAGGTCTACCCCGAGGAAGTCGAGGGCGTGCTGAAAGCGCACCCCGACGTGTTCGACGCGCTGGTGTTCGGCGCGCCCGACGAGCGGCTCGGCCAGTGCGTCGCCGCCGTCGTGCAGCCCCGGCCGGGCGCGGACCTGGCCTGGCCGGAGCTCGAAGCGCACAACCGCGAGCGGATCGCGGGCTACAAGGTGCCGCGCAAGTTGTGGCTGGTCGACCAGGTGCAGCGCTCACCCAGCGGCAAACCGGACTACCGCTGGGCGCAGCAGCACGCCGAGCAGCACGAACCCAGCAGCACCAAGCAGCCGGGCACCGCAGCGGTGGCCGACGCAGTCGAAAGGAAGCCGTGATGCGCACCGCCCTCTGCGACCGACTCGGCATCGAGCAGCCGATCGTCGGGTTCACCCCGTCCGAGCACGTCGCCGCGGCGATCAGCCGCGCCGGCGGGCTCGGCGTGCTCGGCTGCGTGCGGTTCAACGACGCCGACGAGCTGGATTCGGTGCTGGACTGGATGGACGAGAACACCGGCGGCCGCCCCTACGGGGTGGACGTCGTGATGCCGTCCACCGTGCCGACCGAAGTGTCCGATGTGGACATCGAGTCGCTGATTCCGGATCAGCACCGGGAATTCGTGCAGCAGACGATGACCCGGCTCGGGTTGCCCGAACTCCCGGAGGGCGAGCGGAGCGGGGACGCGGTGCTGGGCTGGCTGCACTCGGTGGCGCGCTCGCACGTCGACGTGGCGCTGAAGCACCCGGTGAAGCTGATCGCGAACGCACTCGGATCGCCGCCGCCGGACGTCATCGGGCGCGCGCACGAGGACGGCGTGCTGGTCGCGGCCCTCGCGGGCAAGGCCGAGCACGCCCGCCGCCACGTGGACAAGGGCGTGGACGTCGTGGTGGCGCAGGGCCACGAAGCCGGTGGGCACACCGGGGAAATCGCCACGATGGTGCTCGTGCCGGAGATCGTCGACGCGGTGGGCGAGGAGGTACCCGTGCTGGCCGCGGGCGGAATCGGCTCGGGGCGTCAGGTCGCGGCTGCGCTCGCGCTGGGTGCCAGCGGCGCGTGGATGGGCTCGTGCTGGCTGGCCACCAAGGAGTACGGCATCGCCCTCGGCGGCGAGGCGATGCAGCGCGCGCTGGTCGGCGCGGACTCCAGCGACACGGTCCGCACCCGGATCTACACCGGAAAACCCGCGCGATTGCTGAAAACCCGCTGGACCGACGCTTGGGCCGAGCCGGACGCACCGGACCCGCTGCCGATGCCGCTGCAGAACATCCTGGTCAGCGAGGCCCACCAGCGGATCACCCGATCCGGCGATCCGGAGGTGGTGTCCATGCCGGTCGGCCAGATCGTCGGCCGGATGAACGAGGTCCGCCCGGTCGCCGACGTGATGGAGAGCCTGCTGCGCGAGGCGGGCGAAACCTTCGACCGGCTGGACAAGATCCGCTGAAGCGCGGGAGCGGGGATGCCATTGCGCATGGCGTTCCCGCGTTTCCGTTGCGCAGGCCGAGGGTCCGGAAGGGACTCGCCGTCCTCCGTGATTTCGTAGATCTCGCCTTGCGCTTCTGGCAATTATTCAGTTGCCGGAATTCGTTTGCCGGGGCCGTTGGTCCGGGCGAGCGAGTAGGGTTCCGCGCTACCGGGCGCGTTTCCTAATCTTGGCGAGGTCGAAGGAGGTCACGGCAGTGGGCGAAGAAAAGAACGACCACTCGGTCGAGGACGACAAGCAGACCGGCAAGACCAGCGGAGACGTGGACCCGAAAAAATACGAGGACGACGCGTGACCCTCGCCGCCGATGATGACGGCGTGCGTACGCTGATCGACGAATTGGAATCGGCCGGGGGCCTCCCGGCCGATTTCCGTTCGGTGCTGACCGCGGTCCCGCGCGAGTGGTTCATCCCCGATCGCATGTGGGTGCGAGAGGCCGAGGACGGGCCGTACCTGGCGCTGGATCGGGCCGCGGAACCGGACCGCTGGCTCGCGGCGGTCTACTCCAACCGCGTCATCGTGACCCAGTTCGACGGTGGGGCGACCGCCTGGCCGGTGGTCGGCGATCGGCCTACCTGCTCGGCGTCCATGCCGTCGGTGGTGCTCGGCATGCTGGCCGAGTCGGACGTGCGTCCGGGGCACGTGGTTTTCGAGGTCGGCACAGGTACCGGGTGGAGTGCTGCGCTGCTCGCTCACATCGTCGGTGCGCGGGGGAGCGTCACCACGGTGGAGATCGACCCGGTGTTGGCGGCGGACGCGCGGAAGCGCCTGGAGACGGCGGGTTTCGCAGCGGTGGACGCCAGGTTGGCCGATGGGGTGGCCGACGTTCTGCCGGACCGGGTGGATCGCGTGATCTCGACCGCAGGTGTCCACGTAGGACAGTTGCCGTTCCCGTGGGTGGCGAACACCCGTCCGGGCGGGGTGATTCTCGCGCCGATGCGGACCGATCTCGCTTCCGGCCCGCTGGTGCGGTTCGTCGTCGGCGAGGACGGGACGGCGACCGGGCGCGCCACCGCCCTGCGAGTCGGTTTCATGGAGCTGCGTTCGCACCGGGTCGCGTCCGATCCTGTCGGGGCGGAACGCTTCGACGATCCGGCGGCGGACCTCGGCTTCACCGATCTCGCGCCGTGGGTGCCACTACTGGCCGATGATCACCGCTGGCCGATCGCGGTCGCGGTGCCGTCGTGCCGGGTGAACGTGTGGGACCGCACCGAGGATCGGCCCGGAGTGGCGTGGTTGCGCGATCCGCTGTCCGGATCGTGGGCCAGCATCGTCCCGGAGGGCAACGGTCGGTACGTGGTCCGCCAGTTCGGTCCGCGCCGGTTGTGGGACGCGGCCGAGGCGGCCTACCGGTGGTGGCAGCAACGCGGCGAACCGCCGCTGTCGGCGTGGCAGTGGACCATCACCCCGGACCGGCAGAGCGTTGCGCTGCCGCCCGATTCCGCGCTGCCGTCCGATTCCGGGAGGTCCCCGCGAGCCGAACTTTCGGAGTGAACGGACCGTTTGACCAATCTAGTGGGACGAACAGGTCGTTCACTCAGAGGCGGTGAGCTCGGCGGCGCGCTCGGGGGTCAGCAGCTCGAACGACGGGTCCTGGCCCGGGCGCCACCACACCGGGTCGGTGCAGTTCCAGCGTTCCGCCGCCAGCGGGCGTTTGAGGACCTTGTGCGTGGCGGTGCGCGGCAGGTCGGCGGCGATGCGGACGAAGCGGGGGAGCTGCTTGGGGGCCAGGTCCGGCTGTGCGGCGAGGAAATCGCCGAGCTCGGCGGCGGTAAGCGGTGCGTCCGCGAGCACGATCGCGGCCATCACCTGGTCGCCGACCTCGGCGTCGGGCACGGCGTAGACCGCCGCCTGCGCGATGCCGGGGTGGCGCAGCAGGATCCGTTCGACCGGGGCGGTGCCCAGGTTCTCGCCGTCCACCCGCAACCAGTCGCCGGAGCGGCCGACGAAGTAGCAGAACCCGTCCCTGTCCAAGTAGGCGAGGTCCCCGCTCCAGTACATGCCGCCGCGCATCCGCTGCGCGTTCTCCTCCGGCGCCTTGTAGTAGCCGGCGAACGAGCCCGCGCCCGCGGTGTTGACCAGTTCGCCGACCGCTTGATCCGGGTTCGTGACCCGGCCGTCGCGGTCGAATTCGGCGGCGGGGCAGCGCTGCTCGGTCGCCGGGTCGAGCACTGCCACTCCCGGCCCGGGACGGCCGAGCGCGCCGGTCGGTGTGTCGGGGGTGCGCTGCACGACCACGCCGCCTTCGGTGGAGCCGAAACCGTCCACGACCTGGCAGCCGAAGCGCTCGGCGAACCGGTCCAGGTCGTTTTCGGCGCCCTCGTTGCCGTAAACGATCCGCAGCGGGTTGTCGGCGTCGTCGTCCCGCTCCGGGGTCGCGAGGATGTAGGAGAGCGGTTTGCCGACGTAGTTCGCGTAGGTCGAGCCGAATCGCCGCACGTCGGCCAGGAACCCGGACGCGGAGAAGCGCCGGCGCAGCCCGAGCGCGGCACCGGCGGCCAATCCGACCGCCCACCCCGCGAACAGCGCGTTCGAGTGGAACATCGGCATCGACAGGTAAACCCCGTCGCTGGGCGCGAGACCGAACCGGTTGGCCAGCATCCGCCCGGGAAAGGCGATCTTCTCGTGGGTGCAGCGGACGGCTTTCGGCTCACCCCCGGTGCCGGAGGTGAACAGCAGCGCGAGCAGGTCGTCCGGTTCGGCCGCCACCGGGTCCAGCGGCGAGCCGCGATGCTCGGCGAGCAGGCCCGCCCATTCGGCATCGTCGATGACCAGCACCCGCGCGGAATCCAAGTCCACTCCCGCGAGCAGCGCCGAGTGCTTGCTCTCGGTCACGACCAGTTCGCAGTCGGCCAACCGCACGTCGCGGCCCAGCGACTCGCCGCGCCGCCCGGTGTTGAGTCCGACCAGGACAGAGCCGGACAGCGCGGCCGCACCCAGCAGGAACGAGAACTCGGGAACGTTGTCCAGCAGCACGCCGACGTGGAACGGGCGATCGCCGCGGTGCAGCGCCTGCAGCAGGGCGGCGCGGTCGGCGCAGCACTGCACGTGCTCGGACCACGACCATTCCTGCTGCTCGAACTTGAGTCCCGGGCGCTCGTCGGCGGCGCGCGCGACGAGCAGTTCGGTGACCGTCGGAACGTGCTCGGACATGCGACTCCCTCGTCAGATGCCGGGCGGCCGAATGCACTCGCGGACGCCCGCCGGGTGACTGCGCGAACGATGTCGCCGCTCAGTCCAGGTCGGGTCCGTCCGCACCGGCCAGCGCGGCGCCGATCCGGCGCAGGTTGGCGGAGGCGGCACCGAGGGCGAACTCGCGGCGCTTGGCGGCGACGAAATACCGGTGCAGGTGGTGTTCGAGGTCGATGCCCACGCCCCCGTGCACGTGCACGGCGGTGTGCGCCACGCGGTGACCTGCCTCGGCGGCCCAGAACTTCGCGGTCGCCACCTCGCTGTGGCAGGGCAGGCCCTCGGTCGCGCGCCAAGCGGCCTGCCAGGTGGTCAACCGGACCGCTTCGACGTCGACGAAGGCGTCCGCGAGGCGCTGCGAAACGGCCTGGAAACTCCCGATCGGACGCTCGAACTGGGTCCGTTCCCGGGCGTACTCGGCGGTCAGCTCCAGCGCGCGTTCCAGCACGCCGAGCTGTTCGGCGCACAGGCCGAGCGTGCTGCGCGCGGCGAGCCAGCTCGCGGCGTCCTCGCCGCCCAGCACCCGATCATCGCCCAGCCGGACCTCGGTGAGGTCGAGCAGCGCTTCGCTGTCGGAGTCGACCACTTCCTGCCGCCGCACGGACACGCCCTCGTCGGACGCCCCGACCACGAACACCAGCGGACCGCGCTCGGTGGCCGCGGGCACCAGGAAGAAGTCGGCGGCGCAACCGGCGGGCACGGCGACCTTCCGGCCGCTGAGGAACCACTCGCCGCCGGAGCGATCCGCGCGGGTCGCGGGGGTTTCCGGCAGCGGGTCGGCATCTTCGGCGAGCGCGGCGGTCAGCACGATCTCGCCGTCACCTGCCGGGCGCGCGAACCGTTCCAGCTGCTGCTCGTCGCCGAAGCGGGCCACCGCGGAGGCGCCCGCCGCGATCGAGGTCAGGTACGGCACCGGCGCCACCGCCCGGCCCAGCTCCACCAGCACGCTGCACTGCTCGAGCAGTCCGCAGCCACCGCCGCCGAGGGATTCCGGCAGCGCCGCGCCGAGCACCCCGGCCTTCGCCAGGTCCGTCCACAGTGCACGGTCGAAGCGGTCGGGCTGGGACTCGACCTCGCGCAGCCGAGCCGTCGTCACCCGGTCGGTGAGGATGCTGCGGGTCAACTCGGTCAGATCTTGCTGGGCCTCGGTAGGTGCGAAATCCATCGGCTGCGGACTCCTTCGGGAAGGAACTGCCGGGCGGAACCTCGGCGGTGAACGTGTTCGGCAGGGGTCGGCGCAGGGGGTCAGCGCCGCGCAGGGGGCAGTCCGAGCCCAACGGTCGAGACGATGTCGCGCTGGACTTCGTTGGTGCCGCCGCCGAAGGTGAGGATCAGCGCCGAGCGGTGCATCCGCTCGACCCGGCCGTGCAGCGCGGCGCCGGGCGAACCTCCGCGGACGTGCGCGGCGGGCCCGAGCACCTCCATCAGCAGCCGGTAGGCCTCGGTGGCCAGCTCGGTGCCGTAGACCTTGGTCGCCGAGGCGGCCGCGGGAGCAGGCTGCTGCTCCGCGGTCCAGGCGATCTTCCAGTTCATCAGCTTCAACACCTCGGCACCCGCGTGCACCCGCGCGAGGTGCGTGCGCACCCACTCCTGGTCGATGACCCGGCGGCCGTCCGGCAGCTCGGTCTCCCGCGCCCATTCGCGGACCTGCGCCAGGGCGGAGCGGATCGGCGCGGCCGAGGTCAGCGCGACCCGCTCGTGGTTGAGCTGGTTGGTGATCAGCGGCCAGCCCTCGTTCTCGCCGCCGACCAGCGCCGTGGCCGGAACCCGCACGTCCTCGTAGTAGGTGGCGCTGGTGGTCGGCCCGGCGACGGTGTGCACCGGTGTCCAGGAGAAACCCGGTGCGTCCGTCGGGACGATCAGCATGCTCAGGCCCTTGTGCTTGCGGGCTTCCGGATCGGTCCGGCAGGCCAGCCACACGTAGTCGGCGTACTGCACCAGGCTGGTCCACATCTTCTGGCCGTTGATCACGTACTCGTCGCCGTCGCGGACCGCGGTGGTGCGCAGCGAAGCGAGGTCGGTGCCCGCTTCCGGCTCGGAGTAGCCGATGGAGAAGTGGATCTCACCGGCGGCGATGCCGGGCAGGAAGTGCGCCCGCTGCTCGGCGCTGCCGTAGCGCATGATCGTGGGCGCGACGCTGTTGAGCGTCAGGAACGGAACCGGCACTCCGGCGATGGCGGCCTCGTCGGTGAAGATGAGCTGCTCCAGCATCGTGCCGCCGTGCCCGCCGTGCTCCCGGGGCCAGCCGAGCGCGAGCCAGCCGTCGGAGCCGAGCTGGCGGACGATCCGCTTGTACGCCTCGCCGTCGCCGTAATCACCCCCGGTCGCCAGCTCCTCCCGGAGCTCGTCGGTCATCAGCTGCGCGAAGTAGTCGCGCAGGCGCTTGCGCAGCCGTTCCTGGTCGGAGTTGAAGCCGATGCGCATGGGGCCTCCTGGGCGAGCGACCCGGCCGGGCGCTGTGTGCAACAAGTTTCAGTTACTTTAGACCGCCGGGTGCCCCGGAGTCGACCAGCGTGGTGACAACGTCTTTTTCCGCGCAGGCTTCCCTGGGTCGCTAATATGCAACTTGTTCTACATCGTGTGCCGGCGATGAGCGGGCAGGCCGGAGCGGTGCGCGCCGGTGTCGCATGAGCGGTCAAGTTCCGATGGCCTCCGAATGGAGTAGTGAATCCCGCGGCACCGTCTCGTTGCCCTTCTAGGTCCGCCCGCGTCGAGCGCCCGATGAGCCGAGCCCTACGAACGCGGAGGAAGCGATGGAGATCGGCGTGCGGACCGAGCTGTGCGAGGCGAACGGAGTCTGCGTCGGGCTGGCCCCGGCGGTGTTCGAGCTGGACGACGACGAGCTGTTGCAGATCCGGCACCCGGTACCGGACGAAGATGTAGAACGTGTTGCGAAAGCCGTGCATCTTTGTCCGAAAGGTGCACTGTTCATTGCAGGAAGTGAAGCTGACGACGACTCTTGAACATCCTGAAAACAAGTTCTAGTGTGTGTCGCACATAACAGCCGCTATGCGGCGTTCTCGGACTTGGTGGGGAGACGGGCCGGTGAAGGCAGCGGTGCTCAACCAGATCGGCGACGACGCGCTGGACGTCCGCACGGACGTCCGGGTCGTGCCGCCGGGGCCGGGCGAGGTGCACCTGCGCGTCCGCGCCGCGGGGATCTGCCACAGCGATCTCTCGGCGATGAACGGTGGCCTTCCCGCGCTCGCTCCCGGAGTGCTGGGCCACGAAGGGGCGGGCGAAGTGCTCGCGGTGGGCGAGCAGGTGACCGACCTGGCACCGGGCGACCGCGTCACCATCGCGTTCGTCCCGCCGTGCGGCAACTGCCGGGACTGCCTCAACGCGCAGCCGCACCTGTGCCAGGTGCACGTGGTCGCGTCGTTCACCTCGCCCAGGTTCAAGGTCGGTGCCGCGCCCGCCTTCGGATTCACCGGCACCGGCACGTTCGCGGAGGAGCTGGTCGTGCCCCGGGACGGCGTGGTCAAGGTCGAACCGGACGTGCCGTTCGAGGTCGCCGCGCTGCTCAGCTGCGGAGTGCTGACCGGGGTCGGCGCGGTGCTCAACACCGCGCGGGTCGAGCCGGGGTCCACAGTGGTCGTGATCGGCGCGGGCGGCGTCGGGATCTCGGTCATCCAGGGCGCCCGGATCGCCGGTGCGCGGCAGATCGTGGCCGTGGACCCGGTGACCGCCAAGCACGCCGGGGCGAAGCGGTTCGGTGCGACGCACGCGACCACGCCGGAGGGCTTGGACGATCTCAAGCAGGAACTGACCGGCGGTGCCGGGTTCGACTACGCCATCGAGGTCGTCGGGCGCTCCGCCACGATCCGCGCCGCCTACGACGCGGCGCGGCGCGGCGGCGACGTGGTGCTCGTCGGTGCCGGTGGGCCGGACGAGAAGGTCGAGTTCTCCGCGCAGGAATTGTTCGTCAACGAGCGGAACATCCTGCCGTCGTTCTACGGCTCGGCCGACCCGCGCCGGGACATCCCGCGGCTGCTGGACTTCTGGCGGGCCGGACTGCTCGACCTCGAAGGCATGGTGAGCAGGCGGATCGCCCTTTCCGACATCAACGACGGGCTGAGCGCGCTGAGCAGCGGTGATGCCGCCTTGGTCCGCCAGATCGTCACTTTCGACTAGTGGAGTCCGGCCGCCGTTCGCCGCGGCCGTGCTCCGCGCACGAACCGCCGCGGCGGTGCGCAACCGCGAAACCCGCGACGAAGGAGTTCTACTGTGGACAGTCAGGCGTTGGACCTGCGCGGCAAGGTCGCCGTGGTGACCGGCGCGGGCGCCGGGCTCGGCCGTTCGGAAGCGCTCGCGCTGGCGGGCGCCGGTGCGGACGTGGTGGTCAACGACGTCTCGGCGGCCGCGGACGCGGTGGTCGGCGAGATCGAGGAGGCAGGCGGCAAAGCCGCCGCCGTGCGCGGCGACATCAGCGAACAGGCCGTGGCCGACGAGCTGCTCTCGACCGCGGTGCAGCGCTTCGGCGGACTGCACGTCGTGGTGAACAACGCCGGCCTGCTGCGCGACCGCATGGTCTTCAAGATGAGCGACCAGGAGTGGGACGACGTCATCCGGGTGCACCTGCGCGGGCACTTCCTGGTCTGCCGCGGGGCCGCGGCGCACTGGCGCCAGCAGTCCAAGGACACCGGGTCGGCGGTGTACGGGCGGATCGTGAACACCGCGTCGGAGGCGTTCCTGTTCGGCGCCGAAGGCCAGCCGAACTACGCCGCGGCGAAGGCGGGCATCGCCTCGCTAACGGTTTCCACCGCTCGCGCGCTGGCGCGCTACGGCGTGCGGGCGAACGCGATCTGCCCGCGTGCGCGGACGGCGATGACCGACCAGATCTTCGGCCCCGCTCCGGAAACCGGGGTCGATCCGCTGTCCACCGAGCACGTGGCGCCGTTCGTCAGCTACCTGGCCGCACCCGCGGCCGACGCCATCAACGGACAGGTTTTCGTCGTGCACGGCGGGAAAGTCGCGCTGATGGCGCCGCCGAAGATCGAGCAGCGGTTCGACGCGGCAGGCGATACCTGGAGCACCGCGGAACTCGCGGAGGTGGTCGGCGGCTACTTCGCCGACCGCGGGGAAGGCATGTTCTCCAGCACCGACCTGCTCTCGCTGGGCTAGCGCAGCAGGCAGGCGCGCGGCGGAGAACTTCCGGCTGTGCCGCGGATTCACGAGCAACCTGCGCCGGACGACCGACAGGAGTGACAACGATGTCGCTGACCGTGCAACAGCATCGCGCACAGGTGGGGCTGCAGGACGGCTCGTTGTTCGTGGACGGCCAGTGGCGGCAGGCCCGCTCCGGCAAGACGTGGACGCATCTGCACCCGGCGACGCAGGAACCGGTGGGTACGTTCCCGGTCGCCGATGCCGAAGACGTCGACGAAGCGGTCCGCGCCGCGCGCCGCGCCTTCGACGAGGGGCCTTGGCCGAACCTGCCTGCCGGGCAGCGCGTGAAAATCCTGCACCGCTACGCGGATCTGCTGCGCGAGAACGCCGACGAGCTGCGCGGGCTGCAAGCGCTCGACAACGGAGTTCCGCTGTCGTTCGGCAACGTCTACGCGGCTTCGGTGGACGCCGCCGCGGACGTCTTCGACCACCACGCGGGCTGGATCGACAAGGCCGGTGGCGAGACGCTGCCCGGTTATCAGGGCGGCGAGCACCTCGCGATGACGCTGCGGGAACCGATCGGCGTGGCCGCCGCGATCCTGCCGTGGAACGCGCCTTTCCTGCTCTACGCCCAGAAAATCGCTCCCGCGCTGGCGGCGGGCTGCACGGTCGTGCTCAAACCGTCCGAGTACGCGACGTTCGTCGTGCTGCGGATGGTGGAACTGCTGGCCGATGCCGGTGTGCCGGACGGCGTGGTCAACGTCGTCACCGGCACCGGCGAACCCACCGGGGGAGCGCTGATCGGCCACGAGCTGGTGGACAAGATCAGCTTCACCGGCAGCCGCGAGGTCGGCAAGCGCATCGTCGAGGTCTCCGCGGCCACGCTGAAGCGGGTTTCGCTGGAACTCGGCGGGAAAAGCCCCGCCATCGTCTTCCCGGACACCGACGCCTCGCTGGCCGGGATGACCGCGATGGGCATGGTGACGCTCGGGTTGTCCGGGCAGGGATGCGTGGTGTGCAGCAGGGCGCTGGTGCACCGCGACGTCTACGACGAGTTCCTGACTGCGGCCGAGATGATCGCGGGTTCGGTCACCTACGGCGACCCGTTCGACCCGGCCGTGCTCTCCAGCCCGCTGATCAACGACAAGCAGCTGCACCGGGTGCTGGGCTTCGTCGAATCCGGCAAGCAGGACGGCGCCCGGCTGATCACCGGCGGAGACCGGCCGGACGGCGAACTCGGTGCCGGGAACTTCGTGAACCCGGCGATCTTCGCGGACGTGGACAACAAGATGAGCATCGCCCAGCAGGAGATCTTCGGGCCGGTGCTCTCGGTCGTGCCGTTCTCGGACGAGGACGAAGCCGTGCGGCTGGCCAACGACACCGAATACGGCCTCGGCGCGGGCGTTTTCACCGCGGACGCGCAGCGCGCGTTCCGGGTCTCGCGGAGGTTGCGCGCCGGGACGGTCGGAATCAACGGCTTCCAGGTCGAGCCGCACCTGCCGTTCGGCGGATACAAGCAGTCCGGGCTGGGCCGGGAAGGCGGCCGCAGCTCCTTCGAGTCCTACACCGAACTCAAAACGGTGCTCATGCCGTTGACCGACGAGATGATGTGAGTCCCGTTATGGCGCGTTTGCAAGGAAAGACCGCGATCATCACCGGCGCGGCGAGGGGTCAGGGCGCGGCTGCGGCGCGGCGCTTCGTCGCGGAGGGCGCGAGCGTGCTGCTCGCCGACGTGGCCGACGAGCCGGGCAAGGCGCTGGCCGACGAACTCGGCGAGAGCGCGCGCTTCGAGCACCTCGACGTGTCCGAACAGGACGAATGGCCGGTCGCGGTGCGCGCGGCCGAGTCCGCGTTCGGGCCGGTCGACGTGCTGCTCAACAACGCCGGAGTGCTGCACTTCGCCGAACTCGGCGAGACCGCGCTGGCCGACTACGAGCGGGTCGTGCGGATCAACCAGATCGGCACCTTCCTCGGGATGCGCGCGGTGCTGAGCTCGATGCCCGCGGGCGGCTCGATCATCAACGTGTCCTCTGTGGAGGGTCTGGGCGGGATGCCGTTCACGGTCGCCTACACCGCTACCAAGTTCGCCATCCGCGGGATGACCAAGGTCGCCGCGATGGAACTCGGCGAGCGCGGCATCCGGGTGAACTCGGTGCACCCCGGGATGATCGACACCGACATGGTGCGCAGCTTGGGCGGACCCGAGATGAACGACCACGTCGGCGCCCGGGTCGCGCTCAAGCGGGTCGGCCAGCCGGACGAGATCGCGCAGCTGGCGGTTTTCCTCGCCAGCGACGAGAGCTCGTACTCCACCGGCGCCGAATTCGTCGCCGACGGCGGCGCCACCGCCACGCACTCGCTGTCCCGATAGCACTGCAACCCGCTGCGACGAAAGGCATCAGTGCCATTGCTCGACCCGTAGCAACGAACGCTTCGCAGGAGTCGTTTCAGTATGATTTTCGGTCTTGTCTTGTCAGCGGCGGAGCCGCTGAGCAGTGACCATGCCAGCAACCGGCACCGCGGCGGGTTCTCAGCGGCTTCCTCGCGAGGACAGCGATTTCGCCGCGTATGGGCATACGTCAGAAATCGATCCCGCAGCGAGGAAGCCGCTGAGGTTCCGCTACCGGCACCGCTACGCAAATCATTCTGAAAGAACTTCTTGGAACTTCTTAGGTGGTGACCCGAGTTGGGTGTCGAAGTCGGGGTGCAGGGGCTCACGAAGTCCTTCGGCGCCCACCAGGTGTGGTCGGACGTGTCGCTGACGCTGCCGCACGGGGAGGTCAGCGCCATCCTCGGCCCGTCCGGAACCGGCAAGTCGGTGTTCCTGAAGTCGCTGATCGGGCTGCTGCGCCCGGACCGCGGCCGGGTCATGGTCGAAGACGTCGACATGTGCTCGTGCTCCGAGCGGGAGCTCTACGACGTCCGCAAGCGCTTCGGCGTGCTGTTCCAGGACGGTGCGCTGTTCGGCTCGATGAGCCTGTTCGACAACGTCGCCTTCCCGTTGCGCGAGCACACCCGCAAGTCCGAGGCGGAGATCCGCCGGGTCGTGTTGGAGAAGATGGAGCTGGTCGGCCTTTCCGGGGCGGAGGACAAGCTGCCCGGCGAACTGTCCGGCGGGATGCGCAAACGCGCTGGGCTGGCGCGGGCGCTGGTGCTCGAACCGGAGATCATCCTCTGCGACGAGCCGGATTCCGGGCTGGACCCGGTGCGCACCGCTTACCTCTCGCAGTTGCTGATCGACCTGAACGCGCAGATCGACGCGACGATCCTGCTGGTCACGCACAACATCGACGTGGCGCGCACGGTCCCGGACAACATCGGGTTGTTCTTCCGCGGCAAGCTGGTGCTCTTCGGCGCTCGCGAGGTGCTGCTGACCAGCGAAGAACCGGTGGTCGACCAGTTCGTCAACGGTCGCCGCGCGGGGCCGATCGGGATGAGCGAGGAGAAGGACTCGGGGACCGTGGCCGCCGAGCTGGCCGGGCTGGACGCCACGAGCGCGCCGGCCCCGCGCACCGTCGTCCCGCAGCTGACCCCCGGCCCCGGGTTGCCGGAGCGGATCGCGGTGCGCCGCCGCAAGCAGCGCATGATGCGCGACCTGAACGCCTACCCGCCCGCGGTGCGCGAGCAGGTGCTCGCCGGGTTGTCCGACGCCGAACGCCGCGAGTGGGGCGCCCCGCCGCGGCCTGGCCCCGGTGATCGCCCATGAGTTCTCCCGGTGCCAGCCACCGCGTCCCGCTGCGCGCCGCCTTCGTCGAAGTGGGCCGGTTGGCGACGCTGTCCTGGGAGGTGCTGCGCGCGATGCCGCGGCGGCCGTTCCAGGTGCGCGAATGGGTGCAGCAGGCGTGGTTCTTCGCCAGCGTGACGATCCTGCCGACCGCGATGGTCGCGATCCCGTTCGGCGCGGTGATCGCGATGCAGCTGGGTTCGCTGACCCAGCAGATCGGCGCCCAGTCGTTCACCGGCGCGGCCAGCGCGCTGTCCATCCTGCAGCAGGCGAGTCCGCTGATCACCGCGCTGCTGGTGGCGGGCGCCGGTGGTTCCGCGGTGTGCGCGGACATCGGCGCGCGCAAGATCCGCGACGAGATCGACGCGATGGAAGTGCTCGGCATCTCCGCGATCCAGCGGCTGGTGGTGCCGCGGGTGCTCGGCGCGATCTTCGTGTCGGTGCTGCTCAACGGCCTGGTCAGCGTGGTCGGTGTGGTCGGCGGCTACTTCTTCAACGTGGTGCTGCAGGGCGGCACGCCCGGCGCGTACCTGGCCAGCTTCAACGCGCTGGCGCAGTTGCCGGACATCTACGTCAGCGAGCTCAAGGCGCTGATCTACGGGTTCGTGGCCGGTGTGGTCGCCGCCTACCGCGGGCTGAACCCCGCGGGCGGGCCGAAGGGCGTCGGCGACGCGGTCAACCAGGCCGTGGTGATCACCTTCCTGCTGCTGTTCGCGATCAACCTCGTGATCACCGGCATCTACCTGCAGCTGGTCCCGCCGAAGGAATTGTGAGCGATGGCCGCGACCGAGCAGTACCTGCCGCCGCCGACGGCCTGGCGCCGCCGGCTGTCCCTGCTGGTGTCCAAACCCGGTGACGCGATTGCCGGGCTCGGCTGGCAGCTGTCGTTCTACCTGCGCGCACTGGCGTTGTCCCCGTTGACGTTGCGCAAGTACCCGCGGGAGACGGGCAGGCTGCTGACCGAGGTGATGTTCGGCAGCGGCGCGCTGGCCGTCATCGGCGGAACGCTCGGCGTGATGATCGGCATGACCGTGTGCACCGGCGCGATCGTCGGGTTGCAGGGCTATTCCTCGCTGGACCAGCTCGGCACGTCCGCGCTGACCGGGTTCATCGCCGCCTACTTCGACACCCGCGAGGTCGCGCCGATGGCCGCGGGCCTGGCGCTGTCGGCGACGGTCGGGTGCGGCTTCACCGCGCAGCTGGGCGCGATGCGGATCTCCGACGAGATCGACGCGCTCGAAGTGATGGGGGTGCGCACGGTGCCGTACCTGGTGACCAGCCGGGTGCTGGCCGGGCTGGCCGCGGTGATCCCGCTGTACGTGGTGGGGCTGCTCGGCTCGTACTTCGCGTCCCGGGAGATCACGGTGCTGTTCTACGGGCAGTCGGCCGGTACTTACGACCACTACTTCCACCTGTTCCTGCCGCCGCAGGACGTGCTGTGGTCGTTCGGCAAGGTGCTGGTGTTCAGCCTCGTGGTGATCCTGACGCACTGCTACTACGGCTATACCGCCAGCGGCGGGCCCGCTGGCGTGGGGACCGCGGTCGGCCGGGCGGTGCGCACCTCGATCGTGCTGGTGGCCGTGCTCGATTTCTTCCTGAGCCTAGCCATTTGGGGCTCGACGACCACGGTCCGAATCGCGGGTTGACCGGGGAACGAGGAGTGTCCGATGAGGACTCGTGAACACCGCGGCCGGCGCCGCTACCAGCTCTACGGGCTGGTCTTCCTGCTGGTCTCGGCGTTGTTCTTCGCCGCCATGATCGGCGTCTACCAGAAGGCGTTCACGCCGGTCGTGCCCGTCGCGCTGCACACCGACCGCGTCGGCAACCAGATGCGCGAAGGCGCCGACGTGAAGGTGCGCGGCGTGGTGGTCGGCGAGGTGCGTTCGGTGACCTCCGGGCAGGGCAACGCGGTGCTGAACCTGGCGCTGCAACCGGGAATGGCCGCCGAGATCCCGGCCGGCGTCTCGGCGCGACTGCTGCCGAAGACGCTGTTCGGCGAGCGCTACGTCTCGCTGCAGATGCCCGAGAAGAACTCCGGTGCGCATCTGGCCAGCGGTGACGTGATCGGCCAGGACCGCAGCGGGGCCGCGATGGAGATTGAGAAGGTGCTCGGCGACCTGCTGCCGCTGCTGCAGGCCGTGCAGCCGCAGGACCTCGCGGCGACGTTGAACGCGGTGTCGCAGGCGCTGGACGGGCGCGGTGAGCAGCTCGGCCAGACCGTGCGGGACCTGGACAGCTACCTGGCGAAGTTCAACCCGCAGCTGCCGCGGCTGGAATCGGTCATCGACCGGGTCGACGACGTCGCGCAGACCTACCACGAAGCGGCCCCGGACCTGCTGCGCGCGATGAACGACTTCACCACGACGAGCAAAACCGTGGCACAGCACCAGGATCAGCTCCAGCACCTGTGGCAAGCCACCAACGTCACCGCGGTGAACGCGACCCGGTTCCTGGAAGCCAACCAGGACAACATGATCCGGCTCGCCTCCGACTCCCGGCAGACGCTGGAGCTGTTCGGCCGCTACGCGCCGCAGTACAAATGCGTGCTCGACCAGGTCAACGACAGTATCCCGCTGGCGGAGAAGGCGTTCGGCAAGGGCGATCCGGTGCCGATGCAGAAGGTGACCATCGAGGTCACCGGCAGCCGCGGGAAGTACCTGCCGGGCACCGACTCCCCGGAGTACAACGACAGCCGCGGCCCGCGGTGCTACCCGTGGGTCGAGCCGCCCGCCCGCTTCCCGCAATACCCGCCGGGCGGGGCGCTGAAGGACGGTTCGACGCATCCGCCTCCGCCGCACGGTCCCGGTGAGCAGCTGCCTGCCGGGGGCGAGGCCGCGGCTCCCGCGTCCACCAGCCCGCAGTCCGCCGGAGGGAGCTCGGGCGGCCCGCTGGAACCCAACTCACCCGCCGAACGCGATCTGATCGCCGCGCTGCAAGCGCCGTCGCTGCACCGGCAGCCGAGCGAGGTGCCGGAGTGGAGCAGCTTGCTCGTCGGCCCCGTCTACCGCGGAACGGAGGTGCAGCTGCGATGAGGGGACTGACCGGGCCGCTGCTGAAGCTGATCGCGTTCACCGTCGTCACGGTCGTGCTCACGGCGCTGCTGGCGATGACCGTGGCCGCCTCCAACGTCGGCGGAACTTCCTCCTACGGCGCGAAGTTCGCCGACGCGTCCGGAATCGGCGAGGGCGACGAGGTCCGCATGGCCGGAGTCCGCGTCGGCCAGGTGTCCTCGCTGGAGGTCGTGGACGGCACCCGCGCGCTCGTGCGCTTCGAGGTCGACTCCGCGCGCAAGCTGCCGACGAGCACGGTCGCCACCGTCAAGTACCGCAACCTCGCCGGACAGCGCTACCTCGCGCTGGACGCGGCGATGTCGCCGGGCAAGCCGGTGCTGCCGGCGGGCGGCACGCTGCCGGTGAGCCAGACCCGGCCCGCGCTGAACCTCACGGCGCTGTTCAACGGGTTCCGCCCGCTGTTCCAGGCGCTGCAGCCGCAGGACGTCAACAAGCTCTCCGGCGAGCTGATCCAGGTGTTGCAGGGCCAGGGCGGCACGATCGACAGCATCCTGCAGCACACCGCATCGCTGACCGCCACGATGGCGCAGAAGGACCAGGTGATCGGGCAGGTCATCGACAACCTGAACGCGGTGCTCGGGCAGGTCAACTCCCGCGGCCCGCAGCTGTCCGAACTGATCACCTCGCTGCAACGGCTGGTCAGCGGGTTCGCCGAGCAGCGCGAACCGATCGGCGAGGCGGTCGGCGCGCTGGACGAGCTCACCAACACCACGGCCGGTCTGCTCGAGCAGGCGCGGCCGCCGCTGAAGCAGGACGTCTCC
Source organism: Saccharopolyspora sp. SCSIO 74807 (assembly GCF_037023755.1). NCBI lineage: Bacteria > Bacillati > Actinomycetota > Actinomycetes > Pseudonocardiales > Pseudonocardiaceae > Saccharopolyspora > Saccharopolyspora sp. SCSIO 74807. The sequence goes on from NZ_CP146100.1 coordinate 2,407,999, forward strand.
GCGCTCAAGGACCTCTCGAAGGGCCTCAACGCCGGGCTGCCCGGCCTGGAGCACGACCTGCAAACGCTGCCGAACCGGCTGGATTCGCTGACCCGCACGGTCAGCTACGGAAGCTGGTTCAACTTCTACCTGTGCCAGATGAACGGGACGGTCGGCATCGCCGGTCTGGACATCACCGCGCAGGTGCTGCCGCTGCCCCTGACCGAGACGGCGACGAGGTGCCAGTCATGAGCACACCACTGCGGGACCGCGACCAGGCGACCGTCGGGATCGTCGCCCTCGGGCTGCTGATCACCGCCTGCCTGGTGGCGTTCTTCGCCAAGGACCTCCCGCTGATCGGCGGGGGCACCACCTACTCGGCGCGGTTCACCGAGTCGGCCGGGCTAACCGCGGGCGACGAGGTCCAGCTCGCGGGCGTGAAGGTCGGCGAGGTCAGCGACGTGCGACTGGAACGTGATCGAGTGCTGGTGCACTTCACCGTCGACGACGCGCGGGTCGGCGACCGCAGCCGGGTGTCGTTGCAGATCAAGACGCTGCTGGGGGCGAAGAACCTCGCGTTGCAGCCGCAGGGCAGCGCCGAGCAGGACCCGGACGAGACGATCCCGGCCTCGCGGACCGAGGTGCCGTTCGACATCCCGGACGCGCTGGACGAGCTGACCCGCACCACCGAGCGGATCGACACCGACCAGCTCGGCCGCAGTTTCCAGGTGCTCTCCGAGACCTTGCGCGACACCCCGCAGCACTTGGGCGGCGCGGTCGACGGGCTCTCCGCGCTGTCGCGCACGATCGCTTCCCGCGACCAGCAGCTTTCCGAGCTGCTGCACAACACCGCCGGGGTCAGCAAGGTCGCCGCGGACCGCAACGAGCAGGTCCGCAAGCTCGTCGAGGACGGCAACCTGCTGCTCGCGGAACTGCAGCACCGCAAGGAGTCGATCAGTTCGCTGCTGCGCGGCACGCAGGCGGTCTCCACCCAGATCCGCGGCATGATCGCGGACAACCAGGCGGACCTGAACCCCGCGCTGCGCGAGCTCGAGAACGTCACCTCGATGTTGCAGCGCAACCAGGACAACCTCGCGAACACGATCGCCTCGCTCAAGCCGTACGTGACCGGCTTCAACAACACCGTCGGCAACGGGCGCTGGTTCGACGGCTACCTCTGCGGGCTGCTGCCGCCTTCGGTCAGCGCCGGTCCGCTGCAGGTCAATCCCGAGGGCTGCGATCTCGCGCAACAGCAAGGATCGGGGGGCGGACGATGAACACCGCGACCGCGCGGCATCCCGCGGCCACGGCGCTGATCGCGTTCGGCTGCGTGCTCGCGCTGCTGATCAGCGGCGGGCTGTGGTGGGCTTTCCGGAACCCGGACCTGCGGATCACCGCCTACTTCGACCGGGCGGTGGGGCTCTACGAGCACTCGTCGGTGCGCGTGCTGGGCGTCGAAGTGGGCCAGGTCGATTCGGTCGTCCCGGCAGGCGGTCAAGTGCGGGTCGACATGACCGTCGACGAGGGCGTGGCCGTCCCGGCCGGGGCGAAGGCCGTGATGGTCGCGCCGAGCCTGGTCAGCGACCGCTACGTGCAGCTGACCCCGGCCTACACCGACGGGCCGACGATGGCTTCCGGTGCGGTGGTGCCGAAGGACCGCACCATGACGCCCGCGGACCTCGACGACCTCTACCGCAGCGCGAACGCGCTGTCCCAGGCGCTCGGGCCGAATGGCGCGAACAAGCGCGGGGACCTGTCGAACCTGCTGGACACGGCCTCAGCCAACCTCGACGGCAACGGGGAGAAGCTGAACGGCACGATCCAGCGGCTCGGCGAATTGTCCGGCACGTTGGAGCATTCGCAGGGCGACCTGTTCGCCACGGTGGACAACTTGAACGAGTTCACCGCGACGCTGGCTTCCAGCGACGCGCAGGTGCAGGAGTTCTACGGCCGGATCGCCGATGTTTCCGGTTTCCTCGCCGACGAGCGGCAGCAGACCGCGGCTTCGCTGAGTTCGCTGGCGACCGCGCTCGGCGACCTGGAGGGCTTCGTCCGGGACAACCGGGAATCCGCTTCGGCGAACGTGCACAACCTGGCCGGGGTCACCCAGGCGCTGGTGGATCAGCGCGAAGCGCTCGGTGAGGTGCTGGACATCGCGCCGACCGGGGCCAGCAACTTCATCAACGCCTACGACGCCGCGTCCGGTTCCGTCGCGGTGCGGGCGAACATCAACGAGCTGACCAATCCGCCGGTGCTGATGGTCTGCAAGCTGCTGGAGCACTCCACGCCGCAGCAGGTCCCGGAGGACCTGCGCAAGGCGTGCGGTGAGTTGGCGCCGGTGCTGGACGGCACGCTCAAGCTGCCGTCGGTGGGCGAGACGGTGCACCACCTCGGCCAGGGCCAACTGCCGCCGCTGCCGTTGCCGCTGGCCGCGAACACGCCCACCGGGGGCGCTCCGGCCGCGCCGCCGAACGGGGGGCCGTGATGCGACGCCTGCTGGTCTGCGCGCTGGTGACGCTGCTGCTGTCCGGCTGCGGGACCTCGCTGTACGAGGCCCCGCTGCCCGGCGGTGCCGATCTGGGCGATGAGCCGTACCGGGTGCGCGTGCACTTCGCCGACGTGCTGGATCTGGTGCCGCAGGCCGGGGTGAAGGTCAACGACGTGACCGTCGGCAAGGTCGAGAAGATCGGGCTGGCCCCGGACAACACGACCGCGGTCGCCACCCTGGCGGTCAACGGCGACATGCGGCTTCCCGGCAATGCCGAGGCGCGGCTGCGCCAATCCAGCCTGTTGGGCGAGAAGTTCGTCGAACTCGCTCCGTCGGCGAACGAACCGGCGCGCGGCTCGCTGCGCGACGGCGCGGTGATCCCGCTGGAGCGCACGAACCGCAACCCGCAGGTGGAGGAGGTGCTGGGCGCGCTGTCGCTGCTGCTCAACGGCGGCGGAGTCGGCGAGCTGCGCGGCATCGTCGACGAGTTGAACACCGCGATGTCCGGCAACGAACCCAGAATCCGCTCCATGCTGTCCAGAGTGGATGAAGCGGTCACCCGGCTGGACGGGCAGAAGCAGGACATCACCCGCGCCCTGGACGGGCTCAACCGGCTCTCGGCCGATCTGCGCGCGCAGACCGGTGACCTCGTCGCCGGGCTGGACGGGCTGTCGCCGGGATTGCGCACGATCGAGCAGCAACGCGACCAGCTGGTGGCGATGCTCCAGTCGCTGGACCGGTTCTCCGGGGTTGCGACGCACACCATCGATGCCAGCCAGGAAGATCTCGTCGCGGATCTGCGCGCGTTGGAGCCGACGCTGCGCGAGCTCGCCAAGGCCGGCGAGGGATTGCCGAAGGCGATCGGCTACCTGGCCACCTACCCGTTCCCGGAGGAGGCGATGCACCCGCTCAAGGGCGATTTCGTGAACGTGGACGTGGACCTGGATCTCGACTTGACCAGCGTGCTCGGGAATCTCTCCAACAGTTCCGGGCCGCTGCTGCCGCTGCCCGGGCTCAACGACGCGACGCCGCAGGCACCGCAGGAGCCCGGCCGGTCCCCGGTTCCCGGCCTGCCTCCGGACTCGGCTCAGCCGGGACAGGCTCCGCCGCCCGGTCAGTCCGGCGGATTGCTCGACCACCTGCTCGGGGGGAAGTGATGTTCAGCCGAGGCACCAAGATCCGGCTGGGGTTGTTCCTGGCCATCGCGGTCATCGGGATCGGTTTCACCGGTGCCCGGTACGCGGGCGTGGACCGGTTGTTCGGCGGCAACGGTTACGCCGTCACCGTGAACATGCCCGATTCCGGCGGGGTTTTCGTCAATTCCGAGGTGACGTACCGCGGCGTGGCGGTCGGCCGTGTCACCGCGCTGCGGCTCACCGACCGCGGAATGGCCGCCGACCTGCACATCGAGAACGGAACACCGCCGATTCCCGCGGACGCGCGGGCCGCGGTGGCGAACCGCTCGGCGGTGGGCGAGCAGTACATCGACCTGCGCCCGGACGACAACCGCGGGCCGATGCTGGCGGAGGGTTCGGTGATCCCGGTCGAGCGCACCGAGTTGCCGCCACCGCCGGAGTCCCTGCTGGTGAACCTGGACAACCTGGTGACCAGCGTGCCCCTCGACTCGTTGCGCACCGTCGTGGACGAGACGGGGAAGGCTTTCCAAGGCACCGGCCCGCACTTGCAGCAGATGCTGGACAGCACCAGTTCGCTGGTCAAAGCGGCCGATCGGAACCTGCCGCAGACGACGGGGCTGCTGGACAACTCGGATGTGGTGCTGCGGACGCAGCAGCAGGAAGCCGAGCGGATCACCGGTTTCAGCAAGGGTTTGCGGGACATCTCCGGGCAGCTCAAGAGTTCCGACCCGGACCTGCGGCGGCTGATCAACGCGGCGCCGCCTGCCGCGCAGGAGGTGGACGAGCTGTTGCGCACCAGCCGCTCCGGTTTCGAGAAGACCACGGCGAACCTGCTGACCACCATGCAGCTGCTGGAGGTCCGCACGCCCGCGCTGGAGAACATGCTCGTCGCGCTGCCGATCATGTCGGCGGCCAGCCACAGCGCGCAGGACGGCGACGGCCGCGGACATCTGGGCGTGGTGCTGAACTTCTTCAACCCGCTCGCGTGCGAGAAGGGGTATGAGGACACCCAGCGCCGCCCCGGCAGCGACACCACACCGGCCCCGACCAACCGCAACATCGAGTGCCAGGAACCTCCGGGCAGCCCCACCAACGTCCGCGGCTCCGCCAACGTGCCGCGCGCCCCGATCCCCGACGCGGTAGCACCTCCCCAACAGGGCCAGCCGCCACTACCGTTCCCGCTCAACTGACCGGCTTGCCGGGAACCTGCGCCGGTTCAGAACGGAACCGTTCGGCCAGAACGGCCCGCTCACTCGGGGTGAAGCCGATGCGGAACGGCCGGGCAGCATGGGTGGCTGCCCGGCCGAACGCGCCGAGATCGGCTCAGTTGTTGAGGTCGCGGCAGGCGGCCTCGGGAGCCGCGGCGGAGCCGGCCGTATTGCACTTGACCGAGGTCGCGTTGTCCAGCGGGCCGTACTCGCGGAGGCGCTCGTCGCCGATCCAGAACTCGATGGTTTCGCCGGTGACGGGCTCGAATTGGTCCTGCTGACCGGCCGCCACCTCAGCGCGCCGGACTTCGCCGTTGTCGTCGATGAGCTTGTAGGTCAGGGTGTAGTTGCCCTGGTTGTCGATCAGCACCTGGCTCGGCGACCCCGGGCTCGCGGCCGCCATACCGGTGGCTCCGACGACACCGGTGACGGCCAGCAGACCGCCGATGATCGCGCGCTTCGCAGCGGACATCTTCATGATCACGCCTCCTTGAACTCGATATCCCCAGGAAAATGCGGTCGCGACCGTAGAACGTCAGCGCGACCACCCGCACCGCCGAAGCACGGCCGTTTCCCCAGGTCACAGCCCACTTCCGGGAACATCCGGGAAAACCCCGGTGGCGACGCGCGGGATTTCCCGCGCGAATCAGATTCGGTGGAAGGGACGGACCTCTTCGCCCCGACAGATCGGTCGAAGGACCCCTTCACTCGGAAACCCCGCCCGGGTTCGCGCACGTCCCGTTCTGAGTGAACGGCCTGTTCGTCCAATCTATTCGGACGAACGGTCCGTTCGCTCGGGAGATCGTTCGCTCGGGAAGGAAGGGTGCGGGGGCGCGCCGGGGAGGAATGGCGTGCCCCCGCGGGCCTCCGTCGCGCGGCGCCGTGTCGGGGCTGGGCGTCGCGGCGGGCAGGAGGCCGTCCTCGGGGCCCGGCGGCGGAGGGGCGGGAGAGCCGCTCGGGCCCGAGGAAGTTCAGGGATCAGCCGAAGAATCCGGTGATCTTCGGGAGTTCGCTGCGCAGCACCGCGTTGCAGGCTTCGCAGGTGGGAGCCCGGACCCAGTCCAGTTCGGGCACCTCGGCGGCCAGCTCTACTTCGGTTCCGCACACCGCGGTCGCCTCGGTCTGCCCGCACCAGCGGCGCCCGCGGAAGGCGTGTCGCACCACATCACCGCTCGGACGCCAGAAATGCCGCGCGGACTCCTCAGACATCGCAGGCATCCAGGCACTTCCGGCACGCATCGCGGTCGAACTCCCCGTCCGGACACTCGCCACGCCTCAGATGCAGCGGCCCGTACACGAAAACCCCGCACACCGCCGGCAAAACGCCCCCATCCGTCCGCCGCACCGCGTGCCAGAACGAATCCACCGGCCCACACGACGCCGCCCACACTTTGACCGCTGCTTCCACCACGCAGACCTCCTCTTGTCGCGGCCCGTATCGCCGCGGTTCCGCACTCAGAAACCGGATTATCCAGTACACGTACTGTCACATACTTAACCAAGTACGGGTACTGTCATAGATGATCACGATCAGGTGATTCGAGGTGTCCGCGTACTGCGTCTTAGGCTGATCACATGACGCTGCGACGGTTGATGCTGGGCAAGAGCCTGGAAAGGTGGCGCGAGAGTGCCGGGGTCACGCGCGCCGACATCGCGGCCGAACTCGGCTGCACCCCTGACCGGGTGCGCCACTTGGAGAGCGGCCGCAATACGCCGTCCCGACCGGACCTGATCGTGATGTGCTCGGTCTACGGCGTTCCGGAAGATGAACGCGAAGTTCTGCTCACGACCCGGTCGGAGGCTCAGAAACCAGGCTGGTGGCAGACCCACCGCCTGCCCAAGTGGCTCGCGAACTACGTGACCTTGGAGTCCGAGGCGACACGGGTCCGCAACTGGGAAGCCGAGCTGATCCCCGGCCTGCTGCAAACCGAGGCGTACGCGCGTCGGGTGGCCATGGGCGATCCGTCCGCATCGGATGCCGAAGTGGACAAACGGGTCGCGGCCCGGATGCGTCGCCAGGATCGGCTCACAGCGAAGGACGACCCTCTGAATCTCGTGGCGGTGGTATCCGAATCGGCTATTCAACGGTGCGCAGCAGAGCGCGACCTCGCGGACGACCAGTTGGCCCACTTGATCAACGCCGCGAACCTGCCGCACGTGTCGATCCGCGTCATGCCAATGGATTCGGGGATTCACCAGGCCATGGCCGGTGGTTTCGTGCTGTTGAACTTCCCTGCGGATACCTGGCCGGAAACCGGACACCAGGAGTACAACGTCGGCGGCCACCTGGTGGACGACCACGAGGCGGTGCAATCGCTCGCTACGCTGTTCGACGGGCTGCAAGAACGCGCGCTGTCGGAGCACGACACGGCGCACTTGCTCGCGCAGTACACACGTTGATCCGAAAGCGAACGAGCATGGACCTCACACACGCCCAATGGCGCAAATCCAGCCGCAGCTCAGCACAAGGCCAGTGCGTCGAAGTTGCGACGAACATCCCGGGAGTCTGCGGCATCCGGGACAGCAAGGAACCTGGTGGACAAGCCCTGGTGTTAGACGCAGCCAGGTTCGGCGACCTCATCCGGTCAGTGAAGGCCGACCGGTTCGACAGCTAGGTGAACCGGCAGTTCCAGCCTCACGTCAGCGCTCAGCACTGGCGACTCCGTCGAGCTGCTGGGCAGCTACGCGCAGAAGTTGGAAGGGGAGAGAGCATGACATCAAGCAAGATCACCGGGTGGCGTACCAGCAGCCGCACAAGCGCGACCCAAACCTGCGTCGAAGTCGGCGGCGCTCCGGGCATCGCGGGAGTGCGGGACACCAAGGACCGCGACGGCGGCGCCCTCCGCATCACGTCACCACGATGGAGCGACTTCATCAGCGCGATCAAGTCCGGTAGATACGAATACTGAGAGTTTCGTTCGCAGGAGGTGCAGTGGGGGAGCCGTACCGCATCGGTTCGCAGAAGCCCGGCGACCTCGAAGTGGCGAGCTGGAAGCGGCAACTGCGGACCGGGCATCAGCAACGGCAAGATCAAAGTCGCGAGGCCGAAGAGCAAGCCGACGCGATCCGCGCCTTCGAGCTTGTAGTCGTGCCCGGCCTCGTGCAGACGGCGGACTACGCTCGTCGCGTGTTCAGCACTTCCGCTGAGCTCCAGCAAGTACCGCAAGACACCGACGCTGCCGTCCAAGTACGCCTTGAACGGCAACACGCGTTGTACGACTCGGCGAAACATGTGGAACTGCTCATCGCGGAATCGGCCCTGCGCTACTTCGCGTGCCCGGCGCAGACGATGTTGGCGCAGCTCGACCGGCTGCTGGCGCTGTGCGGCTTGTCCACCGTCCGGTTCGGGATCATCCCGCTCGACACGCGCTTGCCGTACATCCCGGCGAGCGGGTTCTGGATCGTGGGCGACGCCGTGTTCGTCGAAACGGTCAACACCGAGATCAACACCGACGACCCTGACGATCTCGCCCTCTACCACCGGCTCATCGACAACCTGTGGCTCGCGGCGGTAGAAGGTGACGAGGCACGACGACTGCTGGTCGGTATCTCCGCGGACTTGTCCGAGCGCTCCACCCCGGCAACCTAGGAGTGATCATGCCCGCGCAGTGGCGCAAGTCCACCAAAAGTCTGCACCGGCCCGAGCAGTGCGTAGAGGTCCGCATAACCGCAGAGCACACCGCCGTCCGCGACACGAAGGACCGCGCGGCGGGCCATTTCACGACGAGCCGACACCAGTGGTCCGCGTTCGTCTCGGCGATCAGAGCCGGTCGCTACGACTGCTGACATCGACCTGGTTGGCCCCTGTTCAGCGAGTCGAAAGCGAGCGATCATGGACCGCACGCACGCCCGATGGCGCAAGTCCAGCCGCAGCTCAGCACACGGACAGTGCGTCGAAGTTGCGACGAACATCTCGGGGATCTGCGCGATCCGGGACAGCAAGCAGCTTGGTGCAGAAGCCCTGGTATTAGACACAACTAGGTTCGGCGACCTCATCCGGGCAGTGAAGGCCGATCGGTTCGACAGCTAGGCGACCCTGCAGCTCCAACCGCCCGGCGACACCGGCGAATACTAGGACTGCGGGGGAACTACGGGTGAGAAGGGGAGAAAACGTGACACCCAGTGAGATCGCCGGATGGCGTACGAGCAGCCGCACGAGCGCAACTCAAACCTGCGTCGAAGTCGGCCGTGCACCGGGCGTTGCAGGGGTGCGGGATACCAAGAATCGCGGCGGTGCAGCCCTGCGAATCGCCAATCCACGGTGGAGCGCCTTCATCGGCGCGATCAAGGCCGGTCAGTACGACCACTGACGTCGAGCTGCGCGGTTGTGCGAGATCGGCCCGGTCACCCCGATCCGGTCGACCGCCGCGGCGTCGGCACCCGATCACCCAGCGGTTGCTGCATTCGGTTGATCACTGCGTTTCGTGCCCCCTGGACGACTGCGAACCGCGCGATACTCGGCCGATGCGTGAATCGGACGACCGAGAGAAGACACGCAACTCGATCTCCGGCGAGTCCCGGGGACCGACGGTGCAAACCGGCTCGGCGCGCGACATCTACTTCGGCAGGCCGAGCGGCCCGGTTAAGTGGATCGGCATCATCCTGGCCTGTGCCTTGGCCGTCGTCATCGTCCTGGCCGCGGTCGATCGGTTCGGTCGTGGCGAGGACGGTGTCCCGGCCGCCGGGCAGCCGAGCTCGGGCACCGCCAATTCGGGAATCGCCGCGGTCCGTTCGGAAGGCAGGGTCGATCTCCGCAACGTGAACCTCGACCTGAAACCGCCGAACATCCAGTCCGACGGGTCCCAACGCAGCGTGTGGGCCAGCGGCATCGATCCGCACGACGAGGCGGGGGAGCCCGAATTGCACGGACTCGGCTCGGGAACCTCCAACGCCCCACCCACCATCGCTGCGTGGAACGGTCCTGACGACCCGAACCGCCAGCAGTGCGCGGACCGGATCGGCAAGCAGGGTGCCGCGAAGTTGACGCTCACCGACTCCAGCCGGTTCTGCGTGCGCACCGCCGGCAACCGGATCGCCTACATCGACGAGGTTTCGTTCGATCCGGCCAAGAACACCGTCACCGCGTTCGCGAGGGTCTGGGAAAGCACGGGCAGCTGAGCCGGTTCAGCCCGCGGCGGAACCGGCCAACCCGAGCAGATCCTCCAGCCGCTCCCGGTGCCGTCGGGGTGTGCCGAACAGGTGGGTTGCGGAGTGCGCACGTTTGAGGTGCAGGTGGGCCTCGTGCTCCCAGGTGATGCCGATGCCGCCGTGCAGCTGGATTCCTTCGGCGGCCACGTCGGCGTAGGTCTCGCAGCAGAAGGACTTCGCCATCGCCGCGAATTCCGCGGCGCGGTCGTCGCGGGTGGCCACCGCCCAGCCGGCGGCTTGGGACAGCGAACGGGCCGATTCGACCGCCACGAACAGGTCCGCGAGCCGGTGTTTGACGGCCTGGAACGAGCCGATCGCGCGGCCGAACTGCTCGCGCACCTGAACGTAGGCGACCGTCTCCTCCAGCCATCGCGTGGCGGCACCGACGTTCTCGGCGGCGAGCGCGGCGGCGGCGACGTCCAGGCAGCGGGTGAGCGCCGGTGCGGCCTGGCCCTCGGCTCCGATCAGCCGAGCGGGCGTTTCGTGCAGGTGCAGCTCGGCCATCGGCCGGGTCAGGTCCATCGGGGCGGAAGCGGCCGGCTCCGCGGCGTCCACTTCGAACAGCGACAGCCCGTGCTCCGTCGCCGCTACGACCAGGACGGCATCCGCCTGCGCCCCGTCCAGCACGAAGCTCTTCTCACCGGTCAGGTGCCAGTTTTCGCCGTCACGGCGCGCTTTCGTGGCGCACGTCGAAGTGCTCCACCAGCTCTGCGGCTCGGCCCACGCGAGCGCGACCACCCGCTCACCCGAGGCGATCCCGGGCAGCAGCCGGGAGCGCGCGTCCGCGTCGTCGGTGGCCAGCAGCAGTTCCGCGCTGATCACCGCGCTGCCCAGGAACGGACCGGCGACGAGCCGCCTGCCGAGTTCTTCGGCGACGATGCCGCTTTCCACCATGCCGCAACCGATCCCGCCGAACTCCTCGGGCACGCTGAGCCCGGCCGCGCCGATCTCACCGGCCAGCCGCCGCCACAACTCCGTGTCGTGCTCGGCGATCGACGCCTCCGGATCCGGGATGTGCGGCCCGCCGCCGCGGTCCACCAGCGCGCGGACTGCCCGCCGCAGGTCTTCCTGCTCCTCGGTGAACGCGAAACGCATCGGATTCCTCTTCGAAACTCGGGTTTTTGGAAGGTGGTTCGCGTAGGTCGCCGCCTAGCGGAACCGCGGCGGTGCCGGTGCTCAGGTGGCCGATAGCAAGCGGCCGACGCCGCACCTACGCGCCGACCGGCGCGGTCTCACCGGCGGCCAGCGCAGCGGCGACCCGTCGCCGGTGCCAGGTCGTGGTGCCCCACGCCGCGTGCAGCGCCGTGGCCTTGGTCGACCACAGGTGCAGATCGTGCTCGGCGGTGTAGCCGATGGCGCCGTGCACCTGCAGCGCGATGCGGCCCGCGAAGTACGCGGCGTCCGAGGCGGCGATCTTCGCTGCCGAAATGTCCCGGGAACGGTGCCGCGGCTCGGCGAGGCAAGCGCCGTGCACCAGCGGCCGGGCGAATTCGAGCCGCACCGCCACGTTCGCCAAGTGGTGCTTGACCGCCTGGAACCGCCCGACCGGCCGGCCGAACTGGTGGCGTTCCTGCACGTACCGGGTGGACATGTCGAGCAGCCGCTGCCCGATGCCGAGCAGCTGCGCCGCGCAGCCGAGCGCGCCGAGGTCGAACGCCTCGGCGACCTGCGCGCCCGGAACCGGCTCACCAGCGGATTCGATCGTCCACAAGCGACGGGCCGGGTCGATGGAGTGCTGCGCCACCGCATCCGGCCGTTCCGCGACCGTGGCGCGCTCCCCGTCGCACTGGAACACCGCGTCGGCGGCATCGGCGTCCAGCGCCCGCGGCACGTGCTCGGTGAACGTCGCGGTGCCGACCGCGTTCCCGGAAGCGATCCCGGGCAGCCACCGCTCGGCTGCGGCGGTGTCCGCGAGCAGCGCAGGCACGACGGCGATCGACTCGACGCACGGCCCGGGAAGTCCGGCGCGCCCGAGCTCTTCCAGGCAGGTCACCAACTCGACCGGCCCGAGGCCGAGACCGCCGAACCGCTCCGGAACGGCGACCCCGCACAACCCCATCTCGCCGAGCTGCGCCCAAACCCGGCGCCACGGAGCCGCGTCGCCCGCGGCCCAGCTGCGCGCGATCGCCGCGCCGTCGCCTGCGTCGAACAACGCGCGCAACGCCTCGGCCATGTCCTGCTGTTCGGTGGTGCGGGTGAACCTCAACGCGGCTCCCTGGGCAGGCCGAGCACGCGCTCGGCGATGACGTTGCGCTGGATCTCGTTGGTGCCCGCGTAGATCGGCCCGGCCAGCGCGAACAGGTAGCCGTCCGGCCAGGCGCCGCCATCCGGTGCGGCGGGCGATCCGGCGGTGAGTTCGGCGTCCGGCCCCAGCAGGTCCATCGCCGCCTCGTGCAGCGCGATGTCCAATTCGGACCAGAAGACCTTGTTCATGCTGGACTCCGGCCCGACCGGGCTGCCCGCGAGGACCTTCGTGACGGTCTCGAAGGTCGCCAGCCGGTAGGCGCTCGCGCCGATCCAAGCGTCGACCACCCGGTCCTGCAGCTGCGCGGCACCGTTCCACGACTCGACGAGCCGCTGCGCCGCGGCGAGGAACCTGCCCGGGCTGCGCAGCGACAACCCGCGCTCGCTGCCGGTGGTGCTCATCGCGACCCGCCAGCCTTCGCCGACCTCGCCCAGCACGTCGGAGTCCGGCACGAAGACGTCGTTGAGGAAGATCTCCGCGAACGCCGGCTTGCCGTCGATCCGCCCGATCGGCCGCACCGTCACGCCCGCGGCGTCGAGCGGGAACAGGAAGTACGTCAGCCCGCGGTGCCGCTCGGCATCGGGATCGCTGCGGAACAGCCCGAACGCCCAGTCCGCGAACGCGGCCCGCGAACTCCACGTCTTCTGCCCGGACAACCGCCAGCCGCCCGGCACCCGGCGCGCTCGGCTGCGGATTCCGGCCAGGTCGCTGCCCGCTTCCGGCTCCGACCAAGCCTGCGCCCAGACGTCCTCGCCGGAAGCCATTCGCGGCAGGAAGCGTTCCCGCTGCTCGGCCGTGCCGTGCTCGAACAGCGTCGGCGCGAGCAGGAAGATCCCGTTCTGCCCGACCCGGCCGGGCGCGCCCGCGGCGTAGTACTCCTCCTCGAACAGCAACCACTGCACCAGCGAGACGTCCCGGCCGCCGAACTCGACGGGCCAGGACACGACCGAGAAACCGGCCGCGTGCAGGGTCTTCTCCCACTGCCGGTGCGCGGCGAAACCGGTTTCGGTCTCCAGCGACGGCAGCGGTTCGGCGGGCACGTTCGCCCGCAACCAGGTGCGCACCTCGTCGCGGAAGGCGAGGTCTTCGGCGGAGAACGTCAGATCCACGGCAGCCTCCCCGCGCTCACTCGGCGGCGCGCTTCATGCTCTTGGCGTCCATGCCGCTGAGCGAGTCCTGCTCGACCTCGGCGTTGTGCGCGTGCGCCAGGTGGTGCAGCCCGAACGCGGAATCGAGCCCGCTGTGCCGCCCCATGAGGTCTTCGGCCTGGTTGACGGCCTTCTTCGCCAGCGCCAGCCCGAACCGCGGCATCGCGGCGATCTCGCCGGCCAGTTCCAGCGAGGTATCGGTCAACTGCTCGCGCGGGACGACCCGGTTGACCATCCCCACCTCGTAGGCCCGCTGCGCGCTCATCCGCTTGCCGGTGAACAGGAACTCCTTCGCGATTCGCGGCCCGAGCACCCACGGGTGCACGAAGTACTCCACGCCCGGAATGCCCATCCGCACCACGGGATCGGCGAAGAACGCGTCCTCGGCGGCCACGATCACGTCGCACACCCACGCCAGCATCAGGCCACCGGCCACGCACGCGCCCTGCACGCTCGCGACGACGGGTTTCGGCATGTCCCGCCAGCGGCGGCACATTCCCAGGTAGACCTCCTGCTCGCGGGCGAACCTGGACTCGCCGCCCGCCTTGTCGGTGTGGCCCCACCACAGGCCCGCGCGGCGCTCGTAGTCCACGTCGACATCGCGGCCCGGTGAGCCGATGTCGTGCCCTGCTGAGAAGTGCTCACCCGCGCCGGCGAGCACGATGACCTGGACCTCGTCATCGGCGCAGGCGCGGTAGAACGCGTCGTCCAGTGCGTAGGTCATCGCGGAGTTCTGCGCGTTGCGGTAGTTCGGCCGGTTCATCGTCACGACCGCTGTCGGACCGTTGCGCTCGTAGCGCACGATCGGTTCCTCTTCGGCCATCGTCACCCTCCTCGTCCGGGAGTCGCGCCGTCGTGCTCCGAGGTTAGCGAAACTAGCAAGTGCTTGGTAGGCTTCCGGTCCAGTCGGAGCTTCCAGCGGGGCGCACACCGCTTTTCCAGCAGGGCTCACACCGTGATCGGCCGGAGGTGCTTCGGATGGATCTCACCGACAGCGCGCAGGAAGCGGCGTTCCGCCGGGAAGTGCGGGAATGGCTCGGCGACAACCTCACCGGCGAGTTCGCCCAGGCGCGGGGACTCGGCGGACCGGGACGTGAGCACGAAGCGTTCGACGTGCGGCTCGCATGGGACCGGCACCTCGCGGCAGCGGGCTGGACCTGCCTGGGCTGGCCGGAGGAGTTCGGCGGCCGCGGCGCGTCCATCGCCCAGCAGGTGATCTTCCACGAGGAGTACGCCAAGGCGGGCGCGCCGGTCCGGGTCGGGCACATCGGCGAGGAGCTGATCGGTCCCACGATCATCGCGTTCGGCACCGAGCAGCAGCAGCGGCGGTTCCTGCCGCCGATCGTGGGCGTGCGGGAGCTGTGGTGCCAGGGCTACTCCGAGCCCGGCGCCGGGTCCGACTTGGCGAACCTGTCCACCGCGGCGCACCGCGACGGCTCGGACTGGGTGGTGCACGGCCAGAAGATCTGGACCTCGCACGCGCACGTGGCCGACTGGTGCTTCCTGCTCGCGCGCACCGATCCCGCCGAGCGCAGGCACCGCGGGCTGTCCTACCTGCTGGTGCCGATGGATTCCGCGGGCATCGAGGTGCGGCCGATCGTGCAGCTCACCGGTACTTCCGAGTTCAACGAGGTGTTCTTCGACGGCGCGCGCACCGACGCGACCAACGTCGTCGGCGAGCCCGGCGACGGCTGGCGGGTCGCGATGGGCACGCTCGGTTTCGAACGTGGCATCGGCACCGTCGACCAGCAGGTGGTGTTCCGCCGCGAGCTGGAAAGCATCACCGAGCTCGCCCGTTCCGGCGGTGCGCTGGACGATCCGGTGCTGCGGGACAAGATCAGCCGGGCCTGGATCGGCCTGGAGATCATGCGGTTCAACGCGCTGCGCACGCTGACCGGGGTCGCCGAGGGGACCGCGGGACCGGAGGCGTCCATCGCGAAGCTGTACTGGGCGAACTTCCACCGCGGGCTCGGTGAGCTGGCCGTCGAGGTCGCCGGTGCGTGCGGCCTGGTCGCGCCGGACGGCGAGCTCGACGAGCGGCAGCGGCTGTTCCTGTTCACCCGCGCCGACACGATCTACGGCGGTTCCGACGAGATCCAGCGCAACATCATCGCCGAGCGGGTGCTCGGGTTGCCGAAGGAGGCCCGGCCTTGAGAACACCGACCGAACCGGAACCGCACGGCCTGCTGGCGGGCAGGACCGCGGTGGTGACCGCGGCCGCCGGGACCGGCATCGGCTCCGCGGCCGCGCGCCGGATGATCCGGGAAGGCGCACGCGTCGTGATCAGCGACTCGCACCAGCGGCGGCTGGAGGCCACCCGCGCCGAGCTGGCCGAACTGCCCGGTGCCGAAGTCATCGCGGTGCCCTGCGACGTCACCGACGTCGAGCAGGTCGAGCACCTGCTGGACGCCGCGGCCGAGGCGTTCGGGCGGCTCGACGTGCTGGTCAACAACGCCGGGCTTGGCGGGACGGCGCCGATTCAGGACATGACCGACCAGCAGTGGAGCCGCGTGCTGGACGTGACGCTGAACGGCACGTTCCGGTGCACGCGGGCCGCGATCCAGCGCTTCCGAGATCAGGGCGGTGGGGGCGTGGTCGTCAACAACGCCTCGGTGGTCGGCTGGCGCGCGCAGGCCGGGCAGGCGCACTACGCCGCGGCGAAAGCGGGCGTGATGGCGCTGACCAGGTGCGCGGCGGTGGACGCCGCGGAGTTCGGGGTGCGGGTGAACGCGGTGGCGCCGAGCCTGGTGATGCACGAGAACCTGGCGAAGGTGACCTCCGACGAGCTGCTGACCGAGCTGGAGTCCAAAGAGGCGTTCGGCCGCTCCGCCGAACCTTGGGAGATCGCCAACGTGATCGTCTACCTGGCCGGTGACTACTCGTCCTACCTCACCGGCGAGGTCATCTCCGCCAGCAACCAGCATCCGTGACACCCGCGCGCCCCCGGAGCGAACGGACCGCTCGTCCCAATAGATTGGGCCAACGGGCCGTTCGCTCCGAAAACCAGAGCACTCCGAGAACAAGGGCACTGCCGGCGGAACGAGCGGGTGCGCGGGGTCGGCAACGGCCAGTGAGAGGATGAGGACATGGCGGAGACCAAGCGCTCGACCGGTCGCGCGCAGCGCCCGGCGGCGGCTGAGGCGGGCGGTTCGCAGCGGCGCGCGGAGCTGCTGGCGATCGCCGCCGACCTGTTCGCCGAGCGCGGTTTCGTGGTCACCACCGTGCGCGAGATCGCCGACGCCGCGGGCATCCTCTCCGGCAGCCTCTACTACCACTTCGATTCCAAGGAATCGATGGTCGACGAGATCCTGCGCGAGTTCCTGGACTTCCAGCAGCGGCTCTACGACGAGGTGCTGCACGAGAAGACCGACCCGCGCGGCACCATCACCGAGCTGGTCCGGCAGTCGTTCCGCGCGATGAACGAATACCGCTCGGCGGTCACGATCTACCAGAACGAGGCGAAATACCTCCAGCAGTTCGAGCGCTTCAGCTACCTGCGCCGCGCCGCGAACGACTTCGAGCGCACCTGGATGAAGGTGCTGCAGCAGGGCCAGCAGGCCGGGATCTTCCGCAGCGACCTCAACGTGAAGATCGCCTACCGGTTCATCCGGGACACCGTTTGGACCACGGTGCACTGGTACAACCCGCGCGGCCGGTTGAACGCCGACGTGATCGCCGAGCAGCACATCACGATCCTGTGCGAAGGGATCATGACCGGGCAGGGGTGAGCCTGCCCGGCCGCGTTCGCCGGCAGCGCGCGATCGGTGGTCACGAAGCGGATTCCCGCGGGCCGCGCGAAGCGGATTCGAGCGCGCGCACGGCCTCGTCCACGATCCGCTCGATGAGTTCGGCGCAGCTGGGCAGTTCGCCGATCATTCCCACGGATTGCCCGGCGGGCAGCACGCCCGCGTCGGCGTGACCGTCCACCAGACCGGCCTTGATCAGCATCGGCGTGTTCGCGGCCAGCAGCACCGCGCTCCACGGCAGTTCGCTGTTGCGGCGCATCGCGATTCCGTCGCTGATCAGCTGCTTCCAGGACATGCCGCTCATCGCCTTGAACGCGGCCGCTTGCCGCAGCGCGCCCGGCAGGCGGCGCAACCGGCTCGCGGACTCGGCCGCGTCGGTGAGCCCGGTGCGCAGCATCCGGTGCGGCAGCCCGTCGACCCGCGAAGTGACCAGGGTGTCCCCGGACGCTGCCGCCAGGTACCGCTGCTTCACCTCGTCCGGCACGGCGCTGTCGCTGGTCAGCAGGAACCGCGTGCCCATCCCGATGCCCGCGGCGCCGTAGCACAGCGCGGCGGCCAGCCCGCGGCCGTCGAAGAACCCGCCCGCGGCGATCACCGGAATGTCCACGGCGTCGACGACCTGCGGCAACAGCAGCGTGGTGGCGACCGAGCCGGTGTGCCCGCCGCCTTCGCCGCCCTGCACGAGCACGGCGTCGGCGCCCCAGGAGGCGACCTTCTCCGCGTGCCGCTTGGCACCGACCGAGGGGATCACGACGATGCCCGCGTCCTTGAGCTTGCCGATCAGCCGCTTGTCCGGCGCCAGGGCGAACGAGGCGACTCGCACGCCTTCCCGGATCAGCAGGTCCACGCGCTCCTCCGCGTCGCCCGCGTCGGCCCGCAGGTTCACGCCGAACGGTTCCTCGGTGCGCTCGCGCACTTCCCGGACCGCCGAGCGCAACTGATCCATGGTCATCGTCGCGGAGGCGAGCACGCCGAGCCCGCCCGCTTCGGCGGTGGCCGACACGAGCCGCGGACCGGCCACCCAGCCCATTCCGGTCTGCACCACGGGATGCCGCACGCCGACGAGCCGGGTCAGCGCCGTGCCGAGCCCGCTCACGCCGGAACCTCCTGGTGCCGCAGACCGTCCGGGTCGAGGACCGTGCGGATCAGCTCCAATTCCACATCGGACGGCATCCGGGTCTGCTCCACCGAGCCGGTGTCCAGCTCGAACCCGGTGCTGTCCTGCACCTGCTCGACCGTGACCCCGGGATGCACCGAACGCAGCCGCATCGCGGAATCCGGCCCGGCGAAGTCGAGCACGCCGAGATCGGTGACGACCACCTGCACGTCGTGGAAGGGCCCGCCGTCCCGGTCGTGCCCGACACCGGAGACCAGGTCCACCGACCCCACGAAGATCCGCTTGCCGTGCTTGGGAACCCAGTAGTTCGTGGTGTGGTTGACCGAGTTGCCCGGCGCGCCGCGCACCCCGATCAGCTGCACCTTCGGCCGGTCCCACGGGCCGATCCGGGAGATGTTCTGGTTGCCGTAGCGGTCGATCTGGGTGGCGCCCATCATCACCCGCCTGCGGCCGCCGGCGAGCAGGTCGAGCACCTGCCGGTAGGGCATCCAGCCCTCGACGACGCCGCCTTCCCGGCCGAGCGGCGGTGGTTCGGCGGTCAGCAGCGCCTCGCCGTCGGTAAGCAGCAGGTCCGGTGCGGTGGTCATCCGGGCGAGCCGGGCGCCGAGCGAGGGGATCAGCCCGATCGGCGACGCCAGCACCTCGCCCGCGTCGCGCCAGGTGTCGGCGCAGGCGACGGCGCAGATCTCCGCGCGGGTCACTTCTGCGTTCACTGCGCCACCTCCGGTGCCCGGACGGCGGCCTGGTAGGCCTGCTCGTCGCCGCTGAGGAACTCGTCGCGGAACGCCCGCCAGCTCTCCTCGTCGGAGGCGCTGGCCGCGTACCGCCGCTGGAAAGCCTCGTCCCGCTCGTAGTCGGGGACGCAGCTGGTGAAGTGCGCGCCGTTCGGCGTCTCGGCCACGGCGTCGGTGTGCGTCCGGTTCAGCAGCAACGACTGCACCGGGGCCTTCTGCAGCAGTTCCTCGGTGGGCACCACCTGTTCGCAGGTGACGTAGCCGCGATCGGCCGCCGCGCACATCAGATCGTCGAAGTAGGGGTCCGGCCCGAGGTATTGCGCGTTGCCGTGCCGGTCGGCGCGGTTGAGATGCACCAGCGCGGCATCGAGGCGCAGCGCAGGCATCGCCATCAGCTCTTCGCCGTCGTCGTAGGGAGAGCGCACGGTCCGCAGCCCCGGGTTCAACGCGGGCACGTCGGAGCCGATTCCGGCCCGCGTCGGGTGGAACGGCACCCGCGCCGCCGCCGCGCGCAGCCCGGCGAGGATCATCCCCTCGTCGTACTCGGCGACTTCGAGCTCCCCGCGCTGGCGCGCCGCCCGGAAGTGCGGGTCCAGCGGGATCGAATCCAGCGAGACGAACCCGTAGACGACCTTGCGCAACTTGCCCGCCGCCGCCAGCAATCCCACGTCCGGACCGCCGTAGGACACCAGCGTCAGATCGCGAAGCTGCGAGCGCAGGATGGCGCGCACCAGCGCCATCGGTTTGCGCCGCGATCCCCAGCCGCCGATGCCGATGGTCATGCCGTCCCGCAACGATCCGACGATCTCGTCGACGTTGACCTGCTTGTCCCGCACCTGCCCGCCTTTCACCCGTCCGCCGGGCGCTCGCCGTCGACGAACGCCTCCCGCGCCCGGTCGGAGACACCGCTGAGGTTGAGTTCGAAGGTGAAGCCCTGCTCGAACCGGTAGCTGCGGTTGACGTCGACCGGGTCGATGCCGTTGAGCGCTTCCTTGGCCCGGCGCACGACCAGCGGTTCCTTGTCCGCGATCGAGCCGGCCAGCTCCAGCGCGGCGTCGTGCAGCCGCTCCGGTTCGACGACCTCCCACACCGAGCCGAACCGCGCCAAGTCGTGCGCGGTCGCGGTGCGGCCGGTGTAGAACATCGCCCGCGCGTAGTGCTGCGGCACGAGCCGTTGCAGGTGCGTGGCCGCGCCGAGCGCACCGCGGTCCACTTCGGGCAGTCCGAACGTCGCGTCCGCGGAGGCGATGATGATGTCCGAGTTGCCCACCAGGCCGATGCCGCCGCCGAGGCAGAACCCGTGCACCGCGCTGATCACCGGGACCGGGCACTCGTAGACGCTCTTGAACGCCTCGTAGCAGCCGTGGTTCACGGCGACGAGCTTGCTGTGCCCGGGATCCGCGGTGAGTTCCTTGATGTCCACGCCCGCGTTGAAGCCGCGGCCTTCGGCCTGCAGCACCACGACGCGGGTCCGCTCGTCCGCACCGGCCTGCCGCAGCGACTCCGCGAGTTCCTGCCAGCCGTGCGCGGGCAGCGCGTTCACCGGTGGGTTGTCCATGGTCAGCACCACGATCCCGTTGTCGTGGCGCCGGATTCTCGTGCTCATCCGCACCTACCAAACCTAGCACTTGTTAGGTTGGGTTGGTACGTTAGCAACCGAGGCGAAGGCCCCGCCAGGGGCGAACCCCGGAGGAACTCGTGGGCGTCGAGATCGACCTTTCCGGCCGAGTGGTGCTGGTGACCGGCGGAACGCGCGGCATCGGCGCCGGAATCTCCGAAGTACTGTTGCGGGCAGGGGCGCGGGTGCACGTCTGCTCGCGCGGCGAACCCGAGCGGCTGCCCGAAGACGACGGCGTTCGCGCCGAGTTCGTGCAAGCGGACGTGCGCGATCCCGAGCAGGTGGACGGGCTGATCGAGGAGGTCGTGCGCCGCAGCGGCAGGCTCGACTCGGTGGTGAACAACGCCGGTGGGGCACCGCCCGCGGACACCGCGACCGCGTCGCCCCGGTTCCACTCCAAGATCGTCGAGCTGAACCTGCTGGCACCGCTGCTGGTGTGCCAGCGGGCTTGGCCGGTGATGCGCGAGAGCGGCGGCTCGATGACCATGATCAGCAGCGTTGCCGCGCAGCGCGCCGCGCCCACCATCGCCGCTTACGCCGCGGCCAAGGCCGGGGTGGAAAGCCTCACCCGCACCCTCGCGCTGGAGTTCGCGCCGAGCGTGCGGGTCAACGCGGTGTCCGTCGGGGTGGCCCGCACCGACAACTTCCGGGAGCACTTCGGCGCGGACGCCGAGCAGTCCGGCTTCGCCGAGACCATCCCGATGGGCAGGCCCGCCGAGCCGGTCGAGGTCGGCAACGCCTGCGCGTTCCTGGCCTCGCCGCTGGCCGAATACCTCACCGGCGCGGTGCTGGCCGTGGACGGCGGCGGCGAACCGCACCCGCACCTCAAGCAGCTCGCCCGGGAATTTTCCCGGGACTGATCCGGCGCGGGAGGTAGCCGGTTCAGCGGGGGCTGCTTCCGGAGCGGGGAAGCCGCCGAGGGTCCGCTAGGCAACATCATTCCGAAGGGAGTCCACAGTGCCCGGCATCTGCGAAGGCAGGGTCGTCGTCGTGACGGGCGCGGCCCGGGGTTTGGGCCGCGCGCACGCGCTGGAGTTCGCTCGCCACGGAGCTTCGGTGGTGGTCAACGACGTCGGCGTGCAGCTCGACGGCACCGGCGGTGACGAGCAGCCCGCTGTCGAAGTCGCCGCGGAAATCCGTTCGCTGGGCGGGAAAGCGGTCGTCGACGGGGCGGACGTGGCCGACTGGGATCAGGCCCGGCAGCTCGTGGCGCGGGCCGTGGACAGCTTCGGCAGGCTCGACGTGCTGGTCAACAACGCCGGTGTCGTGCGGGACCGGATGTTCGTGAACCTCTCCGAGCAGGAGTGGGACGACGTGCTGCGGGTGCACCTCAAAGGCCACGCCGCGACCATGCGGCACGCCGCGGCGCACTGGCGGGACCTGGCGAAGGCCGGGGAGGCCGTCGACGCGCGGATCATCAACACCTGCTCCGGTGCCGGTCTGCAGGGCAGCATCGGCCAGAGCAACTACGCCGCGGCGAAAGCCGGGATCGCCGCGCTCACCGTGAACACCGCCGCCGAACTCGGCCGCTACGGCGTCACCGTCAACGCGATCGCGCCGTCCGCGCGCACCCGCATGACCGAGGACGTGTTCACCGAAGCCATGTCGCAGCCCACCGACGGGAGTTTCGACGCGATGGCGCCGGAGAACGTCTCACCGCTGGTGGCGTGGCTGGGCAGCGCGGAATCCGCCGACGTCACCGGGCGGGTCTTCGAGGTGGAGGGCGGCGCGGTCCGCGTCGCCACCGGCTGGCGCCACGGCGCCGAGCACGACGCGGGCCGCCGCTGGTCCCCTACCGAACTCGGTCCCGTCGTCCGCGACCTGCTCGACCGGGATCCGCGCCCGGAACCCGTCTACGGCACCACCTGATCTCCGAACTTTCCGAGTGAACGGCCTCTTCGCCCAATCTATTCGGACGAAAGTTCCGTTCACTCCGGGCGGGGTTCCGCGGTGCGGGGGACGCACGGGCGTGTCGGGCGACGGGGCCGGGACCGCGGAGCCGGATGGAGGGGACAGCCGTCCGCAACGGGTGGGCGTTCGTGAGGCCGGGCTACAGCGACCAGACCGCAGGCCAGTCCTTCGGGCGCAGCGCGGCGTCGGTGCCGCCGTCGGCGTAGACGACCGAGCCGCACAGCAGCGCGCCTTCCGCGCCGAGCAAGAAGTCGATCAGCGCGGCCACCTCCGCCGGACGTCCGGGAGCTCCGCGCGGAGTGGGGAAGGCTTCGAGCGCTTCACCCAGCGCCGGATCGCGCCGCACCTCGGCGGTCATGCCCGTCTCGATGTGCCCGGGCGCGACGGCGTTGAGGCGGATACCGGCGCCGGTCCACTCCGCCGCGGGCGCGTGGCTGCGCACGTACCAGGCGATCGCGGCCTTCGTCGCCGGGTATGCGCCGACGGCTCCGTGCTCGTCGGCCAGTTCCCGCGCCCGCTCCTCTTCGTCGGCGAAGCAGGCTTCGGCGACCGGTACCGGCCAATTCGGTTGGCACGTCGCGGAATTCGAGCTCAGGCACACCACGGCCGGTCGCTCGGCGGCAGCCAGCGCCGGACGCAGGCCGCGCAGCAGGGCGACGGTGCCGAAGTAGTTCACCGACACCAGCGCTGACCCCTGCCGCGTCGGAACGCCGGGAATGCCCGCGCAGGTCACCAGGCCGTCGAGGCGGCCATCGCACTCCGCGGTGATCCGGTTCACGGCCTCCGCGCGCCCTTCGCCCGTCCCGAGGTCGCACGCGACCTCGGCTCCGTGCATGTCGACGCCGAGCACCCGGTGCCCCTGCTGTTCGAGCCGTTCGCGGGTCGCCGCACCGATGCCCGATGCCGAACCGGTGATCGCGATGGTGCCCATGTTCCTCCGCTCGGCCGTACAGGTACCGGGGCCCGGCCCCGAACGGCCGAAGGGTTGTGCTCCGCGGCCGTAGCGAGTTCCGGTGACTGGCGGAAACTGGTTGAAGCCAACAATAACATGTTACATTTACCAAGCGGGCGCTTGCTCAGTGATCGCTCGTTCAGCGCAACCCGGGAGGGATCGAGCATGACCGAGGCGTACATCGTGGAGGCCCTGCGGACACCGGTCGGCAAGCGCGGCGGCGGGCTCAGCGGCGTGCATCCCGCGGACCTGTCCGCGCACGTGATCCGGGCCGTCGTCGAACGCACCGGCATCGACCCGGGGCGGGTGGACGACGTGCTCTGGGGTTGCGTGGACGCCGTGGGCGCGCAGGCGGGCAACATCGGCCGCACCGGCTGGCTCGCGGCCGGTTATCCCGAGCACGTCCCCGGCGTCACCATCGACCGGCAGTGCGGGTCCTCGCAGCAGGCGGTGCACTTCGGTGCGCAGGCGGTGCTCAGCGGCACGGACGACCTGGTCATCGCGGGCGGTGTGGCGAACATGAGCGGCATCCCGATCGGCAGCGCGCTGCGCGCGGCCGACGGCCTGGACTTCCCGATCGCCTACGGTCCCGGTTCCGGTTCCACCGGCTGGCAACGCCGCTACGGCGACGAGGAGGTCACCCAGTTCCAGGGCGCCGAGCTCATCGCGGAGAAGTGGGGCATCTCCCGCGCCGACATGGAGGAGTTCGCCCTGACCAGCCACCGGCGGGCGGTCGAAGCGGCCGACGCGGGGCACTTCGACGCGGAGCTCGCGCCGATCGAGGGCGTCACCAGCGATGAAGGGCCGCGGCGCGACACCAGCCGGGAAAAGCTCGCCGGGCTCAAGGAGCTGCGTCCGGGCGGACGGCTCACGGCTGGCGTGTCCAGCCAGATCTCCGACGGGGCGTCAGCGCTGCTGATCGCGTCGGAGCGGGCGGTCGCCGAGCACGGCCTGACGCCGCGGGCGCGGGTGCACCACCTCAGCGTTCGCGGCGACGATCCCGTGTTCATGCTCAGCGCACCCATCGCGGCCACCCGGCACGCGCTGGAGAAGTCCGGGCTCTCGGCCGCGGACATCGACGTGGTGGAGATCAACGAGGCGTTCGCCAGCGTCGTGCTGGCCTGGCAGCAGGAGATCGGCATCGACCCGGCCAAGGTCAACCCCAACGGCGGCGCCATCGCGCTCGGCCACCCGCTCGGCGCGACCGGCACGAAGCTGATGGCGACGCTGCTCTCCGAACTGGAGCGCACCGGCGGCCGGTACGGGCTGCAGACGATGTGCGAGGGCGGCGGCACCGCCAACGTCACCATCCTCGAGCGGCTCTAGGAATTGTTCGGGGAGCGGTTTGCGCAGGTGTTTTGGCCGGGCCGGGTTTCGGGCACCGCAAGCGGCCGGCGCCGCTGCTCGCGTTCGCGCGGGTGGCGGCCGCCTCGCTGCGGGATCGCCGCCCGGAACGGCTCGCGATGATCGCGGGCGGATTGTGTTCTAGCACGCACGTGACCATCTGAGGGCATTTCACGTTTACCTTGTCAGGGCGACTGTCACGACTCGGGAGGTGCACTTGGCAAGCGTCGACGTGGCGCACGGGCGGCACGACTGGCTGCGCGCCGGCGCGTTCGAGGTGGCGCCGGGGGTGCACCGCATCCCGCTGCCGATGCCGGGCGACGGGCTGCGCGCGGTCAACGTGTACGCGATCCGGGACGGCGACGGGCTCGTGCTGGTGGACTCCGGCTGGGCCATCCCGGAAGCCCGCGCCGCGCTCGAGACCGCGCTGGGCGAGCTGGGCTGCGGCCTCGGTGACGTGCGCCGCTACCTGATCACGCACCTGCACCGGGACCACTACACCCTGGGCATCGAGCTGCGCAGCACGTTCGGCACTCCCGTGGCGGTGGGCGCCGGGGAGCGGCCGTCGCTGGAGGTTCTGCTGGCGGGCACGCACGATCAGCAGCTGTCCCAGCTGGACCGGGGCGGCGCGACCGAGCTCGCCGAACTCATCCGCTCCGCGAAGGGCCCCGAGACCGAGCGGCCCGAGGAAGGTTTCGAGCACCCCGACGAATGGCTCGAGGGCGGTGCCGAGATCGAACTCACCGACCGCACCCTGCGAGTCGTCGACACTCCCGGCCACACCCGCGGGCACGTCGTGTTCGTCGACGAGCGGAACTCGCTGCTGTTCGCCGGGGACCACGTGCTGCCGCACATCACGCCGTCCATCGGGCTCGAAGCCGCGCGGACGGAGCTGCCGCTGGGTGACTACCTCGACTCGCTGCGGCGCGTGCGCGAACTCCCGGACCTGCGGCTGCTGCCCGCGCACGGGCCGGTGACCGGCAGCGCGCACTCCCGGGTGGACGAACTGCTCGCGCACCACGAGGACCGGCTCGACCGGACCGAGCGGGCCGTCCGCACCGGGGCGGCGACGGCCCGCGAAGTCGCGGGTGAACTCGGGTGGACCCGGCGCGAGCGGTCCTTCACCGACCTCGACCCGTTCAACCAGGTCCTGGCCGTGGGTGAAACCGCGGCGCACCTGGACGTACTCGTCGCGCGCGACCGGCTGCACCGGGTCGTGGACGGGGTGGCGAGGTACCGGGCGATCTGATGGCGGCGCGCAGGAAAGCTCCCGAACCCGCGCCCGGCTCAGCGCAGCAGCAGCCGAACGGTCAGCTCCAGCCGGTTCGACACGTCGGTCGCCGAAGCGCGCCTGGTCACCCAGGCGACCAGGTTGGACAGCCAGACGTCCGCGATCACCCGGGCGATCGCGCGCTGCTCTTCGGTCGGCTCGTCCTCGCCGGTGACCATGGCGCCGCTGAACAGCGTCTCGGTCAGCGAGCCGACGGCGTCCACCTCGTTCGCCGCCGAGGTGTCGGCGAACATGAACGCCCGGGTCATCGCCTCGGTCAGCTGCGGGTTGCGCTGCATGGTGCGGGTCGTGCGGCCGAGTACGTACAGCACCCGGTCGTACGGGGTCTCACCGGGGATCTTGGCGCGGTCCAGCCGTTCCTGGGAACGCTCGAACTCGCGCGCCAGGCCGGTCACCAGCAGGTGGATCTTGGACGGGAAGTAGCGGTAGAGCGTGCCCAGCGCCACGTCGGCGCGTTCGGCCACGGCGCGCATCTGCACCGCCTCGTACCCGCCCTTTCCGGCCAGGGCGATGGTGGCGTCGATGATGCGTTTGCGGCGCGCGTTCTGCGCCGCGGACCCGCCCTGGTCGGCCAGCAGACTGACCGGTTGCGCCGCAGCGGAGCCGCGTCGCGGCGTCGTACCCATGAGGTCGGTCCTCTCGTGCGTCGGAGTCGGTGTGCGCCCGACTGTTCAAGTACTGCCTGGCTCGGCGGGTCTGCGCTGACCTCATGTTCAAAAGAGAACATGTTCCACTCTACCCGTTGCGTGCCGCGGCGGCTGCAACACCTGTCTCGGAACCCATGTTCGGTGTGGTCGTTGCATGTCTCGAAGCGGCGAAGCCGCTTGCACCACATATGCAACCGGCACCGCCGCGGGGTTCCGCCAAGCGACCAGCTACGCAAAGCGAGCTCCGGGACTCTGACTCAGGAGGTGAACTCGTGCGAATAGCTCTTTTGTCCTATCGGAGCAAGCCGCACGTCGGCGGGCAGGGCGTCTACGTCCGGAACCTGAGCCGGGAACTGGCCGGGCTCGGGCACCGCGTCGAGGTCTTCTCCGGCCCGCCGTACCCGGAGCTGGATCCGGGCGTCGAGCTCACCAAGGTGCCCAGCCTGGACCTGTACCGGGATCCGGACCCGTTCCGCACCCCGCACTGGCGCGAGTTCCGGGACTCCACCGACGTGCTCGAACTCGCGACCATGTGGTCGGCGGGCTTCCCGGAGCCGCTGACGTTCACGCTGCGCGCGGCGAAGCTGCTGCGCCAGCGGGCGTCGGAGTTCGACGTCGTGCACGACAACCAGTCCCTCGGCTACGGCTTGCTCGGCCTGCGCAAGGCGGGATTGCCGCTGGTGGCGACGGTGCACCACCCGATCACGCACGATCGGCGGCTGGAGCTGGCCGCGGCCAAGGGCTGGCGCAAGCTCGGCGTCCGCCGGTGGTACGGCTTCCTGCGGATGCAGCGCCGCGTGGTGCAGCGCATCCCCGAGCTGCTGACCGTCTCCGAATCCTCCGCCCGCGACATCGTCGAGGACTTCCAGGTGCGGCCGGACCGGCTGCGGGTGGTGCCGCTCGGCGTCGATCACGAGGTGTTCGAGCCGCCGCAGACGCCGCGGGTCCCGGGCCGGATCGTCGCGATGGCCAGCGCGGACACCCCGCTGAAGGGCATCGGCACGCTGCTGGAAGCGGTGGCGAAGCTGCGCACCGAGCGGGAGGTGGAGCTGGTGCTGGTGGCGGACCCGACGCCGGGCGGCCCGACCGATCGGCTGATCGACGAGCTCGGCATCCAGGACGCGGTGCGCACGGTCAGCGGGATCAGCGACGAGGAGCTGGCCGCGCTGCTCGGTTCGGCGGAGATCGCGTGCGTGCCGTCGCTGTACGAGGGCTTTTCGCTGCCCACCGTGGAATCCATGTCCTGCGCGACACCGCTGGTGGTCAGCCGTGCGGGCGCGATCCCGGAGGTGGTCGGACCGGACGGGGAGTGCGCCGACCTGGTACCGCCCGGCGACGCGGAAGCGCTGGCCGGGGCGCTCGGTGCGCAGTTCGACGATCCGGCGCGCAGGCGGCGGCTGGGGGCCTCCGGCAGGCGCCGGGTGCTGAGCCGGTATAGCTGGGCTTCGGTGGCCGCGGCCACCGCCGAGTGTTACGCAGAAGCGGTTGAAGCGGGAACGGAAATGGCGGCTGACCAGTGCTGACGGTGAATTTCGAACTGCTCGGGGTGCGTGCGGGACAGCGGGTGCTCGACCTCGGGTGCGGTGCGGGCAGGCACGCTTTCGAGTGCTACCGGCGCGGTGCGGACGTGGTGGCGTTCGACCAGGACGCCGAGGCGCTGACCGAGGTCAAGACGATGTTCGGGGCGATGGAGGCGGGCGGTGAAGCGCCCGCGGGCGCGACCGCGACCACCGTCACCGGCGACGCGCTCGCCCTGCAGTTCCCGGACGACCACTTCGACCACGTGATCGCCTCCGAGATCCTGGAGCACATCCCGCAGGACTGGCGGGTGATGAGCGAACTGGTGCGGGTGGTCAAGCCCGGCGGCCGGGTCGTGGTGACCGTGCCGCGCTGGTTCCCGGAGCGGGTGTGCTGGGCGCTGTCCGACGACTACCACCAGGCCGAAGGCGGGCACGTGCGGATCTACCGGCGCGAGCAGCTGGTCGAGCGGCTGCGGATCGCCGGTCTGAAACCGGTGCACCACCACTACGCGCACGCGCTGCACGCGCCGTTCTGGTGGTTGAAGTGCGCGGTCGGGGTGGATCGCGAAGATCACCCGCTGCCGAAGCTCTACCACAAGCTGCTGGTGTGGGACCTGATGAGCAAGCCGTGGGTGACGCGGGCGGCCGAGCAGGCGCTGGACCCGTTCCTCGGCAAGAGCCTCGCGGTCTACCTGTACAAGCCGCTGGACGACTCGGAGCCCGGCGGTGTCTGAGCCGCCCGCGGTCGACGGGGTGCTCTCGGCGGCGGATGCGCTGGCGACCGCCCGGTCCATCGCCGCGGTGCAGGAGCGCTCCGGTGCGGTGCCGTGGTTCCACGGCGGGCACGTGGACCCGTGGGACCACGTCGAGTCGGCGATGGCGCTGTCCGCGGCGGGTCTGCTGCCCGAGGCGGAGCGCGCCTACGACTGGCTGCGCCGCACGCAGCGCCGGGACGGCTCCTGGCCGCTGCGGGTGCGGGCCGGTGTGGTCGAGGACGCCGCCGCGGACACGAACTTCTGCGCGTACCCGGCGGTGGGGGTGTGGCACCACTTCCGGATCACTCGCGACGAGCGGTTCGCCGAGCGCATGTGGCCGGTGGTGCGCCGGGCGATCGATTTCGTGCTCGGCCTGCAACGCGACCGCGGCGAGATCGACTGGGCGCGCGGCGCGGGCGGTACCGCGACCGGTGAGGCGCTGCTGGCGGGTTCCTCCAGCATTCATCACAGCCTGGTGTGCGCCCTCGAACTGGCCGAGCACTTCGGGTGCGCGCAACCGGACTGGGAGGTGGCGCTGGACCGGCTCGCGCACGCGCTGCGGCACCACCCGGAGGCGTTCGCGGAGAAGGACCGCTACGCCATGGACTGGTACTACCCGGTGCTGGCGGGCCCGCTGCGCGACGACGCCGGGCGGGACCGGATCGTCCGGCGGTGGCCGGATTTCGTGGTCGACGGGCTCGGCGTGCTGTGCGTGGACGACCACCCGTGGGTCACCGGTGCGGAGACGTGCGAGCTGGTGCTCAGCCTGGACCTGCTCGGCTGGCGCGAGCACGCGGTGGAGGTGCTCGCTTCCATGCAGCACCTGCGCGAGCAGGACGGTTCTTACTGGACCGGGTACGTGCACGCCGACGGCAAGCG
The DNA here is from genome assembly GCF_037023755.1 of Saccharopolyspora sp. SCSIO 74807. Lineage (NCBI taxonomy): Bacteria > Bacillati > Actinomycetota > Actinomycetes > Pseudonocardiales > Pseudonocardiaceae > Saccharopolyspora > Saccharopolyspora sp. SCSIO 74807. The sequence goes on from NZ_CP146100.1 coordinate 2,437,865, forward strand.
CTGGCCCGACGAGCGCACCACGTGGACGGGCGCGGCGGTGATCCTCGCCGCCGACGCGCTGTCCGGGGCCACGCCCGGCGGCGACATCTTCCGCACCGGCGTGCCGCGCGCGGGCTTACCGGTCGACGACGGCTGCGGCTGCTCGGCACCGATCCCGGTCGGCGAGTAGCCGCGACTTCGTGCGCCCGTTGCACCGGGTCGTCCAGTTCCGTCGCCCACTCCGGCGCGGCTGCGTCCGAGTCGCAACAGGAGCGCTTGATGGGGTCGTGAACCCGGCGAGTTCGTGAAGCTGTCCGCCGACCCGGTTCCTTTGACATCGTGTGATCGGTTGCCTGGTGACAACAGGTGCACGAGTTGATCCGTGCTGTGGTTTCGCGGCCGGCTCGTGCCACGGGCGAGTCGAGGTATGGAGGAAGTTCGTGGAGCACAGCACGAATCGGCTGCTGACCACCCACGCCGGAGCCCTGTGGAAGAGACCATGGTCGACCGGCCGCACCAGCCGGAGTCCTTCGCCGATCTCCTGCCGCGGAGCGTGGCGGGCGTCGTCGAGCAGCAGCGCGCCGCCGGTCTCGACGTGGTCAACGACGGCGAGATGGGAAAGCCCGAGTGGTCCTGGTACGTGACGAGCCGCTTGTCCGGTTTCGAACATCGGCCCGCCGAGCGCACCGAGGCGCTGAACGGTCAGGACCAGCGCGATTTCCCCGGCTACTACGCGGACGCCATCGAGAACGGGCTTTGGTACGGCAACACGAACAGCCTCGTGGCCACGGCCCGTGCGCAGACGCCGGTGTGCACCGGTCCGATCGAGTACGACCCCACGCAGGTGCGCCGTGATATCGAGAACCTGCGCAGCGCGCTGCAGGGCAGCGACGCGGTGGAGGCGTTCCTCCCGGTGGTCGCGCCCGCGAGCGCGGCGGTCGGGCAGCGCAACGAGTACTACAGCTGACCGAAGGTGCCGCGTTGGCCAGTGAGCGGCTGTGGGGATCGCGGCGGTGCTCTCCTGGGCGGCCTGCCCAGGTTGATCAACGTACGGATCTCGCGGGCGGTAGCTCGTCGCCGGGATCGTGCGAGTCCGGCTCGGCGATTTACAAGTCGTATTGAGCGTTACTTTGTGAGAGCACTGCCACAAATGAACGTGCGAGCTTTTCGAAATCGACGGCTCGGCTCGTGTTTGGTAACTACAAGCAACTCACCGTACTGTCGGCATTGATTCGCAGAAGTTATCGAATCGTTTTCGGCGATGTGTGTCTTGCCCTATTTCTCCGCCGCTTCCGTTGTCAGGATTGCCCTTCGCATGGTCGGGGTCCTGAAACTGAATCCAGCCGTTCCGCGCCGCAGCGCAGCGCGGTCCGTCAGAGCATGTCGACGTGGCCTGCCGCAGCGCGTTTTCACGGGCGGGAGTCCACGTCCGGAATGTCTGGCCAGGCGAAGGGAGTAGCACGTGAGCGACACCGACACCCCGAATCCGCACAGCAAGGACCTGGAACAGGCGCTGCGCGTGTTCGAAGCCAGATTGGCCGAGATCGCCCCGGACGGGCAGCGGCACGCGAGCCCGGACGCCGATGACGAGCGCCTGCACGAACTGCGATCGATCGTGATCCGCCGGGCCGAAGCGCTGCCGAGCGCCGTCTGGCCGCGCGCCAAGTGCGAACATTGCACAGGACAACGCGAAGTCGAGGCGCTCCAAGCGCGCTACACCGATGGCGCCGCGGCGCCGCAATTCGATTCCCGCCCCCGCACGTGCCCGAAGTGCTGGGGGACCGGACTCACCTTGAACTGCTCCGGGTAGCGGCGCCGCGTTCGCTTCAGAGCTCGCCGAGTCTCCCGCCGACCCGTTCCAGCACCCGCAGCGAGCCGGTCGCGCTGTGTTCGCGGTAGTTCCCGCCGTCCAGGGCGCGGCGGTAGATGCGGTACGGCGCTTGGCCGCCGTCGTCCGGGTCGGGGAACACGTCGTGGATCACCAGCGCGCCGCCGGGGTTGATCCACGGCGCCCAGCCCTCGTAGTCGGCGTTCGCGGCGGCGTCGGTGTGCCCGCCGTCGATGAACACCAGGTTCAGCGGGCTGCGCCAGAAGGCGGCGGTGACGGGGGAGCTGCCGACGATCGCGACGACTTCGTCCTCCAGCCCGGCGCGGGCGATGGTGGATCGGAACTCGCCCAAGGTGTCCAGCCGCCCGACCTGCGGGTCCACCAGGTTCGGATCGTGGTACTCCCAGCCGGGCTGGTGCTCCTCGGACCCCCGGTGGTGATCGACCGTGACGACGCGACCGCCGGTGGCGCGGGCCGCCGCGCCGAGGTAGACCGTCGATTTCCCGCAGTACGAACCGATTTCCGCCGCGAGCCCGGTGCCCAGGAACTCGGTGGCCGCCCGGTGCAGCGCCAGCCCCTCGTCCGCGGGCATGAAGCCGGTTGCCTGCTCGGCGACGGCCAGCAGGTCCGGCGGCATCGCCGGCTCCGCGTTCGATCGGTCGCCCGGGGTCGGTGCGGTGCTGCTCACGGTTTTCCTCTCCACGGTCGCTGTCGCCGACGAGCCTACGCAGGAATGCTCTGGTCTAGGTAGAACTTGTTCTATTACGCTGCTGTTCCGGCGGATAGGAGGCGCTATGGCGATCGCGATCACCGAGGTGCAGCAGGACGTGCGGGAGTCGGTCCGGGCTTGGTCGCAGGAGCTCGACACCGCCGCAATCAGGGAGGGCGGGTGTCCGGCGCCGGGGCCCGGGTGGAAGGGGCTCGCCGAGATCGGCGTGTTCTCGATCGCGTTGCCCGAGCGAGTCGGTGGCGCCGGTGCGGGAGTCGCCGATCTCGCGGCAGCGCTGGAAGCGGCGGCCGAGGCGCTGGTGCCCGGGCCGGTGCTGAGCACCTGCGCGGCGAGCGTGCTGCTCGGCCGCGCGGACGTCCCTGGCGAATTGTTGCGGCAATTGGCCGGAGGCGAGATTTCCGTTGCAGTGGCGGCGGATTCGGGGCAGCTGACGGCTGTGCGGCAGGGCGGCGGCTGGGTCGTTTCCGGCACGGTCGGTCCCGTGCTGTCCGCGCCGGAGGTATCGCATCTGCTGCTGGCGGCTCGGACTCCGGACTCCGGCGAGGTGTGGTTCCTCGTCGAATCCGGTGCGGTGCGCGTGGACGAGCGGCGTGCGCTCGACCTGTCGCGGTCGTTGGGCGACGTCGGGTGCGAAGACCTCGAAGTCGCGACGGACGCCGTGGTGCACGGGCTCGATGCGGCTCAGGTGCGCGACGCGCTGGTGGCGCTGTCCGCGGCCGAAGCCTCGGGCATCGCCGGGTGGTGCCTGCGCACGGCTGTGGAGCACGCTCGGAGCAGGGAGCAGTTCGGGCAGGTCATCGGCACCTTCCAAGCGATCAAGCACCTCTGCGCGGAGATGCTGTGCCGCGCCGAGCAGGCCGCCGCGCTCGCCTGGGACGCCGCGCGCACGCTCGACGAGAGCCCGGACGAGCATCCGCTTGCCGCGGCGGCGGCCGGTGCGGTGGCGCTGGACGCGGCGGTGGACACCGCGAAGGACTGCGTGCAGGTGCTCGGCGGCATCGGATTCACCTGGGAACATGACGCGCACCTGTACTTGCGCAGAGCCGTTGCGCTGCGGCAATGGCTCGGTGGCGGCGCCGCGTGGCGCGAGCGCACGGCCGAGCTGGCGCTGGACGGGGCCAGGCGGAACCTGAGCATCAGCGGCGACATCCCGGACGACGTGCAGGCCATGCGGCCCGAAGTTCGCGGAATCGCCGCGGAATTGGCCGCGCTGCCGCCGGATCGGCAGCGGGAGCGGCTCAGCGAGTCCGGCTACCTCGCCCCGCACTGGCCCGAGCCGTACGGCCTCGGTGCTGAGCCGCCGCTGCAACTGCTCATCGACGAGGAGCTGCACCGGGCCGCAGTGCACCGGCCCGACCTCGTCATCGGCGCATGGGCGGTGCCGACCCTGCTCGAACACGGCACCGCCGAGCAGCAGGAGCGGTTCGTCCGGCCGACGATGCGCGGCGAGATCACCTGGTGCCAGCTGTTCAGCGAGCCGGGCGCCGGTTCCGACCTGGCCGCGCTGCGCACCCGCGCCGAGCGGGTCTCCGGCGGCTGGCGGCTGCACGGCCAGAAGGTCTGGACGTCGATGGCGCAGCAGGCGCACTGGGCGATCTGCCTGGCCCGCACGGATCCGGACGCGCCGAAGCACAAGGGGATCACCTACTTCCTGGTCGACATGGCCGCCGCGGGCCTCGAAGTGCGTCCGCTGCGGGAGATCACCGGCGAAGAGCGGTTCAACGAGGTCTTCCTGGACGGGGTGTTCGTGCCGGACGAGCTGGTCGTGGGCGCGCCGGGCGGCGGCTGGCGGCTGGCGCGCACGACGCTGTCCAACGAGCGCGTCGCGATGAGCGGCGGATCGTCGCTGGGGCAGGAGGTCGAGCGGCTGCTCGCGCTGGCGGAAACCGCGCAGGAGCGGGTCGGGGCGCGGGTGGCCGAAGGGCTCTCGGTGTCGCTGCTGCGGCTGCGGGGGACGTTGCGCAGCCTCAACGGCCAGGATCCGGGTGTTCAGTCCAGTGTGGAGAAGCTCGTCGGTGTCCGGCACCGGCAGGAAGCCGCCGAGACCGCGCTCGAACTCCTCGCGACCGACGGTGCCGCGACCGACGGCGCCGCCGCGGAATCCGCGCACGAATTCCTGCTCACCCGGTGCCTGAGCATCGCGGGCGGCACCACCCAGGTCCTGCGCACGGTGGCCGCCGAACGAATCCTCGGCCTCCCGCGGGCCTGAGCCGTGCTTGCGGAACATCCCGCTCGACCGCTAGAACTAGAACAAGTTTCATTTGGGATGGCTGGACGAGGCGAGGAGCCGGTGTGGAGTTCGCGCTCGACGACACGCAGCAATCCGTGCGGGACCTGGCGACCGAGGTGCTGAGCCGGGAGCGGGACCGCGAGCAGCCCGCCGATGCGGAAACCGCTTCGCTGTGGAAGGCGATGGCGGCGGCGGGCCTGCTCTCGCTGGCGGTGCCGGAACGGCTCGGCGGTGCGGGCCTCGGCCCGATGGCCACCGGCGTACTGCTCACCGAAGTGGGCCGGTATGCGGCGCAAGTCCCCGCGCTGGCCACGCTGGCTCTCGGTGTGCTGCCGATCGCGCGGCACGGCACGGAACAGCAGCAGGATCGCCTGCTGGGCGAAGCGGACTCCGGGCAGATCCTCACCGCCGCCGTGAACGAGCCGTCCGCCCCGCTGCCGGGTGCGCCGAAAACGTCGGCACGGTGGGAAAAGGGCTCGCTCGTGGTGTCCGGTACGAAGACCGACGTGCTGCACGCCGATGTCGCGCGGGAAATCCTGGTGCCGGTCACGGTCGACGATGGCGGCACCGCGATCGCCGTCGTGCGGCCGGATGCGGCAGGGCTTTCGCGGGAAACCGGCCCGATGTCCGGCGCGCGAGCCGCGACGTTGCGGTTCGAGCAAGTGCGGGCCGAACGGCTCGGCGAAGATCCCGACGCCGTGGCGGACCTGTACCGCTGCGCACTCGCGGGCATGTGCGCGCTCGGCGACGGCGCGGTGGGCGGCGCGCTCGACCTGACCACCGAGCACGTGCGCACCCGCACCCAGTTCGGCCGCCCGCTGGCCACTTTCCAAGCCGTGGCGGGGCAAACCGCCGACATCTACGTCACCGCGCGCACGCTGCACCTGGCGGCGCTGTCCGCGTGCTGGCGCCTGGCCGAAGGCCGCGATGCCGACGACGAGCTGGCCGTCGCGGCCCTGTGGCTCGCCGAGGAGGCACCGGCGGCCATGCACGTGGCCCAACACCTGCACGGCGGCGTCGGGGTGGATTCGACCTACCCGTTGCACCGGCATTATTCGCTGGTCAAAGACTTGGCGCGGCTGGTGGGCGGCGCCGGCCACCGCGTCGACGCGCTCGCCGACCAGCTCGCGATGGAGTGCTGATGTTCATCGAATGCACCGAACAGCAGGAGGCGCTGCGCGCGCAGCTGCGCGAGTACTTCGCGGGCTTGATGTCGCCGGAAGAGCGCGCGGAGATGGCCGCCGACCGGCACAACGCGGTGTACCGCGAGGTCGTGCGGCGGATGGGCCGGGACGGCTGGCTCGGCGTCGGCTGGCCCGTCGAGTACGGCGGGCACGGGTTCGGCGACGTGGCCCAGCACATCTTCGCCAGCGAGGCGGCGCGCGCCGACATCCAGCTCCCGTCGGTCACGCTGCAAACGGTCGGGCCGACGCTGCTGGCCTACGGCACCCAGCAGCAGAAGGACCTGTTCCTGCCGAAGATCCTCGCCGGTGAGGTGCACTTCGCGATCGGCTACACCGAACCCGAAGCGGGCACCGACCTCGCGGCGCTGCGCACCTCGGCAGTGCGCGACGGGGACGGTTACCTGGTCAACGGCCAGAAGATCTTCACCACCGGCGCGCACGACGCCGACTACATCTGGCTGGCCTGCCGCACGGATCCGGAGGCGCCGAAGCACAAGGGCATCTCCATCCTCATCGTGGACACCTCGGACCCCGGCTACTCGTGGACGCCGATCATCACCTGCGACGGGGCGCACCACGTGAACGCGACGTACTTCAGCGACGTGCGGGTGCCCGCGTCGATGCTGGTGGGCGAGCAGGACCGCGGCTGGAAGCTGATCACCACGCAGCTCAACCACGAGCGGGTCATGCTCGGCCCGGCCGGGCGGATCGACGGGATGTGCGCCCGGGTGCGGGATTGGGCCGGCCGGCGCAGCGACCCGGACGGGACTCCGCTGCTGGACCTGCCGGACGTGCGTCGCGCGCTCGCCCGCGCGCACGCCTGCACGCGGGTCAACGAGTTGCTGAACTGGCAGGTCGCGGCCTCGTCGGCGGCAGGTCCGGTGCAGGTGGCGGACGCCTCGGCGACGAAGGTGTTCACCTCCGAGCGCATCCAGGTCCTCGGCCGCTCGCTCGAAGAGGTCGTCGCCCGCCACGGCGACGCCGCCGAGCCCGCGACCGCGGACCTGCTGCGCTGGCTGGACGTGCAGGCCAAGCGGAACCTGGTGCTCACCTTCGGCGGCGGCGTCAGCGAGGTCCAGCGGGAACTGATCGCCACGGCCGGGCTCGGGCTGCCCCGATCGCCGCGTTGACCGGAGGGAGCACGCGATGACCGTCGACACACCGGAGGAAACCCTCGGCGAGGAAGCCATCCCGGCGATCGCCGAGCGGATCAGGCAGGCGGGGGAGTCCGCCAGCCGGGCCGCGCGCGACCCGGTGAACCTGCCGATGATCAACAACTGGGTGGAGGCGCTGGGCGACGGGAACCCGGTGTACACCTCGGCGGAGCAGGCCGCCGCGTCCGTCCACGGTGGACTCGTCGCGCCGCCCGCGATGGCGCAGGTGTGGACGATGCCGGGACTGCGGCCGGTCCGGGACACCGACGATCCGCTCTACGCCATGATGGGCGCGCTCGACGAGCTCGGCTACACCTCCGTGGTCGCGACGAACTGCGAGCAGACCTACCACCGCTACCTGCGCCACGGTGAGCAGGTCGCGGTGACCGCGCGGCTCGAATCGGTCGTCGGCCCGAAGCGCACCGGACTGGGCGAAGGCTGGTTCGTCACGACCCGCAACGTCTGGTACGTCGGCTCGGAGCCGGTGGCCGAGATGCTGTTCCGGGTGCTGAAATTCCGCCCCCCGCAACAGGAACAGGAACAGGAACCGCCGAAGCCGCAGTCGCAGCCCGCGCCGGGCGCGCAGATCCTGCCGCCCATCAACCGCGACACCGCGTACTTCTGGGAAGGCGCCGCCGAAGGCGAACTGCGCATCCAGCGCTGCGGCCAGTGCGGGCTGCTGCGGCACCCGCCCGGCCCGATGTGCCCGGAATGCGGCTCCACCGCCCGCAAGCACTTCGTCGCCTGCGGGCACGGCGAGGTCTACAGCTACGTGGTTCACCACCACCCGCCGATCCCCGGCAAAGAACTGCCGATCGTGATCGCGCTCGTCGAACTGGACGAGGGGGTGCGGATGCTGGGCGAGCTGCACGGCATCGATCCCGGCGAGGTGGCGGTGGGGCTGCGCGTCGAAGTCGGATTCCAGCGCTTGACCGAGGAGGTCACCATGCCGTTCTGGCGGCCGCGGCAGGACGGGGGTGCGGCATGAGCACGTTGCCCAGGACCCGGACGGCCGCAGAGGTGCAGGTGGGTGCGGCCCTGCCGGAGGAGAGCATCGAGGTCACGCCCACGTTCGTGGTCAGCACCGCACTGGCCACCAGGGACTTCCAGGACGTGCACCACGACCGCGACCTGGCCCATGCCAAGGGATCGCAGGACATCTTCGTCAACATCCTCACCACCACCGGAATCGCGCAGCGGTACGTGACCGACTGGGCGGGACCGGAGGCGCTGGTGCGCGGTGTGTCGGTGAAGCTCGGGGTGCCTTGCTACGCCTACGACACGTTGACGTTGTTCGGGCAGGTCCTCGATCGCGTCGTCGAGGACGGCGAGACGCGGTTCTCGGTGGAAGTGCTCGGGCGCAACGGAACCGGTGAGCACGTGCGCGGAACGGTGCGGGTGGCCCTGCCGGAGGTGTCGGCGTGAGCATTTCGGAACAGACCGCCATCGCGGGGATCGGCGCGACGGAGTTCTCCAAGGACTCCGGCCGCACCGAGCTCCAGCTCGCCGCCGAGGCCACCCGCGCAGCGCTGGCCGACGCGGGGCTCGAACCGTCCGATGTGGACGGCATGGTGACGTTCACGATGGACAACAACACCGAGGTCGCCGTCGCGCGGGAACTCGGGGTGCCGGAGCTGAGCTTCTTCAGCCGGGTGCACTACGGCGGCGGAGCGGCTTGCGCGACGGTGCAGCAGGCCGCCATGGCCGTCGCGACCGGCATGGCCGAGGTCGTCGTGTGCTACCGGGCGTTCAACGAGCGCTCCGGGCAGCGGTTCGGGCAGGTGCAGTCCGGGCTGGCCGCCGCCCCGACCTCGACCGGCATCGACGCCGGGTGGAGCTACCCGGTCGGCCTGGGCACGCCGGGCGGGCAGGTGGCCATGTTCGCCCGCCGCTACATGCACGAATTCGGCGCCACGAGCGAGGATTTCGGCCGCGTCGCGGTCGTGGACCGGCAGCACGCCGCGACGAACCCGAACGCCTGGTTCTACCAGCGCCCGATCACCCTGGCCGAGCACCAGGACTCGCGGTGGGTCACCGAGCCGCTGCACCTGCTGGACTGCTGCCAGGAAAGCGACGGCGGCGTCGCGCTGGTGGTCGTCTCCGCCGAACGCGCCAAGGACCTGCCGAATCCTCCGGCGCTGGTCCGCGCCGCCGCGCAGGGCAGCAGCACCGACCAGTTCACGATGACCAGCTACTACCGCGACGACCTCACCGGCCTGCCGGAGATGGGGCTGGTCGCGCGGCAGCTGTGGCGGCAGGCCGGGGCCGGGCCGGAGGACATGCAGGTCGCCGTGCTCTACGACCACTTCACGCCGTTCGTGCTGGTGCAGCTGGAAGAACTCGGGTTCTGCGGGCGCGGGCAGGCACGGCACTTCATCGCCGACGGCGGCATCGGCCTGGACGGCGCGCTGCCGGTCAACCCGCACGGCGGGCAGCTCGGCGAGGCGTACATCCACGGCATGAACGGCATCGCCGAAGGTGTCCGGCAGATCCGCGGCACCGCGGCCAACCAGCTGCCCGAGGTGCACAACGCCCTGGTCACCGCCGGGACCGGAGTACCCACCAGCGCCCTGGTCCTGTCCGCGGCCTGACTCCCGGCAACGAGCGCGGGACCGCTTCGCCCGAACGGATCGGGGCGATGGGCCCCTTCACTCCCTCGGGCGGGCGGCCGACACGCCCGCCCGATATCGGCCCAGCGTGCGCAGTGAACGGAACTTTCGTCCCAATAGATTGGGCGAACAGTCCGTTCACTCGGTTCCGAAGCCGGTCACCAAACGAACGTAGCGCGGATGCCTCGCCCTTCAGGGCGGGAAGGAAGCGCGTCCAGTCCGTGGGCGACGTGCCCAGCGGTGACCTACACAGGCGGACGCTGTTGTTGCTCGATGTACTGCCGCACTACCGATAGCGGCGCGCCACCCACGGAACCGGCGAAGTAGCTGCCGGACCACAGTCGGACGCCCTTCCAGTACGAGAACCGCAGGTCCTCGAACTCCTTCCGCAGCATCCGCGAGGACACACCCTTCAGGCTGTTGACCAGCTTGGACACGGCGACCTTGGGTGGGAAGTGTACGAGCAGGTGCACGTGGTTCGACTCGCCGTTGAACTCGGCCAATTCGGTTTCAAAGTCCTCACACACCGCCCGCATGACCTCTTCCATCCGCCGCAGGTGCGTGTCGGCGAACACCGGGTGCCGGTACTTCGTGACGAAAACCAAGTGCGCGTGCATCTTGTGCATGACGTGCCGACCAGTGCGGAAACCGTCATCGATGGGCATGAAACCAAATGCTACAGTGATCAACATGGACACGCAGCAGGACATCGACGGGCGCAGCGCTCGGTACACGTTCCGCCTCCGCGTGTCCTCCACCGCCCAGCAGGCACTCCTAGCCGAGTGGGGGCGATGCCGGTGGGTGTGGAACGAGTGCGTCGCCCGCTCCCGCAAGGCCCATCGCGATGGCGAGAAGTGCGGCCCGGCTGCGCTGGACAAGATGCTGACCGACGCGCGCGCCCGGAATTCGTGGCTGCGGGAAGGCTCGTCCGTTCCGCAGCAGCAGAGCATCCGCGACTTCGGTAAGTCCCGTGCGAAGGCGCTGAAGGACATCAAAGATCGACTGCCGATCGCGCAGCGCGCTGGAATGCCCAGGCCGAAGAAGAAGCGTGGTACGTCTCCGAGCCTGAACTACACCAAGCGCGGGTTCCGCCTTGAAAACGACCGCCTCCACCTCGCGGGCGGTCTCGCGTTGACGGTGGTGTGGTCGCGGGACCTGCCGTCCGAACCGTCGTCGGTGCGGGTGTACCAGGACAACCTGGGGCACTGGTCCTGCTCGTTCGTTGTCGCCGTCGAAGTGGAGCCGCTGCCGGAAACCGGCCAGGCGATTGGTATCGACTGGGGCGTGCGTGAAACCGCCACGACCACCAACGACGACTACGACTTGGCCCACGCGCAGCGTGGGAAGTCTGCTGCTGCCAAGCTCGCGCACTATCAGCGGCAGATGTCCCGGCGGGAACGCCCGAGGAACAGGCCGCAGTCCAAGGGGTACCGGCGCTCGCAGCGACAGGCCGCGAAGCAGGCGAAGAAGGTCGCTCGGCAGCGGCAGGACACCGGGCGTAAATGGGCTAAGCGTGTTGTGCGCGACCACGACGCGGTAGCCGTCGAGGACTTCCGACCAAGGTTTCTCGCGAAGACCACGATGGCCCGTAAGGCCGCTGACGCTGCGATCGGCGCTACCAAGACTGCGCTGGTCGAGCAGGCCCGCAAGCACGACCGCGTGCTGCGGCTGGTCGACCCGAAGCACACCACGATGGACTGCGGACAGTGCGGCGCGAGAGCCAAGCACCGCCTGCCGCTGTCGGAACGTACCTACACCTGCACTGCGTGCGGAGCCTGGTCCCCGAGGGACAAGAACTCCGCACGCGTGATGCTAGTCCGGGCTGGTTTCAACCCGGCTGATGTTGAGGGCGTGAGTCCTGACCGCGTGCAACGCGGTCAGGCTGCCTGAGTCAGGAATCTCCCGCCTTCAGGCGGGAGAGGATTCAATCGGTTCCCGCGGTGGGCGGGCTCGGAGCGAGCGCGGCGATCCCGGCGGCGAGTTCTGCCGGGTCCGGGGCGGTGTCCGGGTCGATGAGCCATTGCAGGACGAAACCGTTGATCATCGCCAGCACCGCCGAGCCGACACCGCGCTGCTGCGCGGTCACTTCCCCGGAGTCGCCGAAGATCAGCTTGGGCAGGTTGGCCCGCGCCTGCTCGTAAACGTCGATGAGCGCACCGCGGATCTCTTCGGAGTACTCGGCCTGGGCGAACGCCTGCACGCTCGCGACCACCATCTCGCGCTGCTCGGTGAGCGTCCGGTGGATTCCGCGCAGGAACCGCTCGAGCCGTTGCAGCGGTGCGTCCGAATCCACCTCCAGCACGGCCTGGTCCAGCTGCGACGTCCAGGCGCCGATCGCGTCCAGCATGGCGATGGTCAGCAGCGCGTCCTTGGAACCGAAGTGGTAGTTGACCGCGGCCAGGTTCGCGCCGGTCTCGGCGGCGATGTCGCGCGCGGTCGTCGCCCCGAAACCCCGCGCGGTGATGCAGCGCTGCGCCCCGGCGATCAGCCGCCGCTTGGTTCCCGAGGAAGGCGCTCGATCCCCTGCCATGCGTGGACCCTCCGTTTCGCCGCTGGGCGGACCGTTCGTGCAGCGCGGGAACGGTCCGCCCGCCATCGGCTCAGACCTTCGCGACCGCGACCTCGATCTTCTCGCCCGCGCCGACAGTGCCTGCGAATCCGTCCAGTTCCGCGTCGGTGAACTGAACCGAGTCCGCGAGCGTTTCGGTCGCCAGCGAGTCCCGGAACGCCCGCACCGACGCGAGCGTCTCCGCGGGCCCGGAGATCGTCAGCGCGATCCGGTCGGAGACCTCCAACCCGGCGTCCCGCCGCGCCTGCTGCACCACGCGGACGGCGTCGCGGGCCACGCCCTCGGCGGCCAGCTCCTCGCTGATCTCGGTGTCCAGCGCGATCGTCGTGCCCCGCTGGGACTCCACGGTCCAGCCGGTGCGCGGCACCTCGGTCAACGCGACCTCGTCCGGGGACAGCACCAGCGGCTCGCCGTCGAAGGTGATCGCGGCCTGCCCGGCGTTGCGGACGCCGTCGGCGATCTCCCGCGGGTCGGCCGCGTTGATCGCGTTCGCCACCTGCTGGGTCTGCTTGCCGAAGCGCTTGCCCAGCGCGCGGAAGTTCGGCTTCACCGAGACGTCCACGACGTCCCCGGCCGAGGACAGCGGCTGCAGGCTCTTGATGTTGAGCTCGGCGGCCACGTCGTCCAGCAGCTCCGGCGGCAGCTCGGTGCCCTCCGGCAGCCCGATCAGCGCGCGCTCGAGCGGTTGCCGGATCCGCACGTCACTGGCCTTGCGCGCGGCCCGGCCCGCTTCCACCAGCGCGCGGGCGGAGTGCATCTGCTCGGACAGCACCGGGTCGGTCGGACCGGGCTGCGGCCACGCCGCCAAGTGCACCGACTCCGGCGCGTCCGGATCGCCGAGCCGCACGACGCGCTGCCAGACCTCCTCGGTGATGAACGGCACCACCGGAGCCAGCAGCCGCGTCACCACGTCCAGGCATTCGTAGAGCGTGACCAGCGCGTTCTGATCCGCGGCCCAGAACCGCTGGCGGGAGCGGCGCACGTACCAGTTGGACAGGTCGTCGATGAAGTCCATCAGCAACCGGCCGGCACCCGCGGTGTCGTACTCCTCCAGCCGCCGGTCGGTTTCCTGCGCCAGCGCGTGCACCTCGGCCAGCGCCCACCGGTCCATGATCGGGCGCTCCGGCGGCGGCGAAGCGCTGCTCGGCGACCATTCCGCGTGACTGGCGTAGAGGGTGAAGAACGACGCGACGTTCCAGTACGTCATGAGGATCTTGCGGGTGATCTCCTCCAGCGGTCCGTGCCCGATCCGCCGCGGCGACCACGGCGACCCGGAGCAGGCCATGAACCACCGCACGGTGTCCGCGCCGTGCCGGTCCATCAGCGGCAGCGGTTCGAGGATGTTGCCGAGGTGCTTGCTCATCTTCCGGCCGTCCTCGGCCAGGATGTGCCCGAGGCAGACCACGTTGCGGTACGACGAGCGGTCGAAGACCAGCGTGCCGATCGCCATCAGCGTGTAGAACCAGCCGCGGGTCTGGTCGATCGCCTCGCAGATGTAGTCCGCCGGGTAGCTGCGCTCGAACCGCTCCACGCTGCCCGGCACGTGCGGGTAGCCGAGCTGCGCGAACGGCATCGAGCCGGAGTCGAACCAGGCGTCGATCACCTCCGGTACCCGCTCGGCAGTACCGCCGCAGTCCGGGCACGGGAAGGTGATCTCGTCGATGTACGGCCGGTGCGGGTCCAGCTCGGACAGATCCGAACCGGCCAGTTCGCCCAGTTCGGCGCGGGAACCGGGCACCGTGACGTGCTCCGCGGCGCAGCGCCAGATCGGCAGCGGCGTGCCCCAGTAGCGGGTGCGCGACAGCGCCCAGTCGACGTTGTTGTCCAGCCAGTCCCCGTAGCGGCCGTGCTTGACGTGCTCCGGGTACCAGTTCGTCGCGTCGTTCTCCCGCTTGAGCGCGTCGCGCATCGCGGTCGTGCGGATGTACCAGGCCAGCTGCGCGTAGTACATCAGCGGCGTGTGGCAGCGCCAGCAGTGCGGGTAGGAGTGCTCGTACTGCATCGCGTGGAACAGCAGCCCGCGCTGCTTGAGGTCCTCGGTCAGCAGCGGATCGGCGTCCTTGAAGAACTTCCCGCCGACCAGCTCGATCGAGCCGGCGAAGTGCCCGTCCGGCTCGATCGGGTTCACCACCGGCAACCCGTTCGCCTTGCACACCGCGAGGTCGTCCGCGCCGAACGCCGGAGCCTGGTGCACCAGCCCGGTGCCGTCGTCCATGGTCACGTAATCGGCGGGCACCACGAAGTGCGCGCCGGGGATGTCCACCAGCTCGAACGGGCGCCGGTAGTGCAGCCCGACCAGTTCGCTGCCGGGCATCGTCGCCAGCTTCTCCGGCGTCTGCTCCCCGAACACCGCCTCGATCAGCGACTCGGCCACCACGAACGTGCCCTGCTCGGAACGCACCACCGCGTAGGTCGCCTCGGGGTGCACGGCGACCGCGGTGTTCGACACCAGCGTCCACGGGGTCGTCGTCCACACCAGCAGTTCGGCGCCGGCGTACCCGGCGAGTTCGTCGCGCAGCGGGAACCGGACGTAGATCGACGGGTCGGTGACGGTCTCGTAGCCCTGCGCGAGCTCGTGATCGGACAGCGTCGTCCCGCAGCGCGGGCAGTACGGCGCTACCCGGTAGTCCTGGAACAGGTGCCCGTTGCGGAAGATCCGCTGCAACGCCCACCACACGCTGTCCACGTACTCCGGCGACATCGTGCGGTACGGGTGCTCCAGGTCGATCCAGTAGCCCATCCGCTCGGTCACGGCCTCGAACTCGCCGACGTAGCGCTGCACCGATTCGCGGCAGCGGGCGTTGAACTCGGCCACGCCGTACTTCTCGATGTCCGGTTTCCCGGACAGCCCGAGCTCCTTCTCCACCGCCAGCTCCACCGGCAGCCCGTGGCAGTCCCAGCCCGCGCGGCGCGGCACCGAGTGGCCCTTCATCGTCTTGAACCGGGGGAAGAGGTCCTTGAAGACGCGGGCCTCGACGTGGTGCGTGCCCGGGTGACCGTTCGCGGTCGGCGGCCCTTCGTAGAACACCCACGGCTGACCGTCGGCGGTCTGCTCCAGGGCGCGGCCGAAGATCCGCTCGTCCTGCCACCAGCGGGAGATCCGGTGCTCCATCTCCGGCAGGTCGATCTTGGCGGGCAGCGCGTCGAACGGGGACGCGCCGGGCTGTGCCGCACCGGGCTGTGCTGCACCGGGCTGGGCTGCACCGGGCTGGGCTGCGCCGGAGTGGGGGGCTGCACCGGATCGGGGCTGCGCCATCGGGGCTCCTCGGGCTGGTTCGCTTCGCTCGCACGGGCAGCTGATCGCTGCCCACGCGGGGACGAAGTCGCGAACGACCCGCGGTACCACCCCGCTTGTGCCCGCGGCGCGGGCACCTCTCCTTCGTGCCGGCTGTGACGGGCGGCTCCCGTCCGGTTCTACTGAGGGCCGCTGCTGCTCCGGCTGCTGCCGGGGCCGCCGCGACGCCCGTTCTTCCGGAGGCTCCCCGGTGATGGCCGGATCAACGCCTGCTGCCTCCGACTATAGCCAACCGCGCATCCCGGTCTCACAGCGCACCCGCCGCAGGTCACAACGCCCCCGGCAGCACCAGCAGCCCCCAGGCGAACAGCGGGCCGACCGCGACGACGGCGCCGGTGTAGCCGAGCAGCTGCCGGTAGATCATCGTCCGGTCCGAGCCGCGGGCGTTGCTCAGCACGAGCGCGCCGTTGCTGGAGAACGGGGAGGTGTCGACGATCGTCGCGGACACGGCCAGCGCGGCCACCAGGCCGGCGGCGCTGAGATCGCTGGAGAGCAGCAGCGGAACGGCGATCGGGATGATCGCCGTGAGGATCGCGGTCGAGGACGCGAACGCGGAGACCACCGCGACGACGACGCACAGCAGCAACGCGACCAGCAGCGGGCTGCCCAGCTGCGAGGCACCGTGCGAGATCGCGTCGATGGTGCCCGCCTCCTCCAGGATCCCCACGTAGGTGATCATGCCGCCGATCAGCACGATCGTGGACCAGCTGACTCCCTCGATCGCCTTGGACTGCCGGTTGAGATCGACCAGCGCCAGCAGCGCACCGGCGCCCAGCGCGAGGAACCCGATCTCCAGCCGGAACACCAGCGCCACGCCGACCAGCACGACCAACATCGCCAGCGTCAGCACCTGCCGCCAGTCGACCCCCGCGGACGCGTCGTCGTCCGCTTCCTGCTCCACCGCGGCCGCGGGATCGGCGCGCCGGTGCCCGCGCAGCACCACGAAGCTCACCGCTGCGATCAGCACGTTGAACGCGAGGCTGGCCAGGAACAGCGCGTGCGGCGCGAGTTGCAGCGGCGTCTGCTCGATCATGCCGAGCACGATCGCGCCGGAGACCGCGATCGGGGAGAACGACCCCGCGTGCGCGCCCGCCACCAGCACGGCGCCGATGAGCAGCTGGCTCATGCCGTGGCGTTGCGCGAACTTCAACCCCACGGGCGCCAGCAGCGCGATCGCCGCGGTGGGGAAGGTGCCGAGCGCCGAGAGCAGCCCGCACACCGCGAACAGCACCCACGGGATCAGCGCCACCTTGCCGCGCACGAGCTTCACCCCGCCCCGCACGAGCAGGTCGACGGTGCCGTTGCGCTGCGCCACCGCGAACAGGTAGGTGACGCCGAGGATCGTGACGAACAACGAAGCCGGGAAACTTTCGAGGATTTCGTCCTCGGACAGGTGCAGCGACGCGGTGCCGACGAAGAACGCGCCGACGAACGCGAGAATGCCGATGTTGATGGGGAACAACGTCGCGACCACGAACATGACCGCGAGCGCTAGAAGCGGAAGGATCTCAGACATCGTTGTCCTAGCTCGAATCTCTGTTGTGCGGAACCGACGGAGCGCGGGCTGGTGCGCCGGTGGTGCTCAGGCCAGTGCGCCTGCGCGGCGCCCGAACACCGCGCCCGAGGTCAGTCCGGTTCCGCCGGGGTAGTTGCCGCTGAACAGGCCACCGAGCATTTCCCCGCAGACGAGCAGGCCCGGCAGCTGCGCACCTTCGTCGTCGAGCACCCGCCCGCTGGTGTCCGCGCGCAATCCGCCGAAGGTGAAGGTGATCCCGCAGGTCACCGGGAACCCGTAGTACGGCGGGGTTTCCAGCGGGATCGCCCAGTTCGACTTCGGCGGGCGCACGCGGGCGGCGCGCCCGTCCAGCGCCGCGATGTCCAGCGCCGCGCTGCGGTCGATCGAGGCGTTGAACTCGGTCACGGTGCGGTTCAGCGAGGCCGGATCCACGCCCGTGCCCGCGGCCAGTTCTTCCAGCGTGTCCGCCACGACGACGGAAGCGCCGGGCAGGTCGTACTCCTCGGCGCGCAGCCGCGGCCGGGTGCTCGCGTCGAACAGCTGGAACGCGACGCCGCCGGGCTGCGCCAGGATTTCGGCGCCGTACTTGGCGTAGGTGAGGTTGCGGAAGTCGGCGCCTTCGTCGAGGAACCGCTCGCCGCGCGCGTTGACCACGATGCCGAGCGGATAGCCGCCGCGGGTGAGCTGGTTGGTGACTGCGCGGTTGCCTTCGTTGTCCGGGTACCAGGCGTCCCACGCGACGCTGTGGCAGCTGTTCCAGTCGCCGTGGGTAGCCGCGCCGGCCTCGATCGCCGCGGTCAGCATGTCACCGGTGTTGTGCGGGGTGCCGCGGACCTTGGCCCTGCGCCAGCTCTCGCCGAGGTGCCGCGCGCGGAGTCCGGCGTCGGCCTCGAAGCCACCGGCCGCGAGCACCACGGAATCCGCTTGCAGCACGCCGGATCCGCCCGTCGCATCCGTCCACTTGAGACCTTCGATCGCCCCGGCGCGCAGCACGAGTCGCTGCGCGCGAACGCCGTAGCGGATCTCGACCCCGGCCCGCTCGGCGGCTGCGGTGTGCTGCTCGATCAGCCCGGTCCCGCCGCCGGTGGAGCCGACCGCCAGGCCGCCCCAGAACACCTGCCGCCCCTGCTCGTCCGGGTACGCCTGCCGCTCGTACATCAGCCGGAAGCGCAATCCCTTGCCGTGCAGCCAGCGCAGCGCGTCCTGGCTGTCGCCGACCAGGACCCCGGTCAGCGCCGGATCGTTGTGCCCGCCGGTCACCTTCGCCATGTCGGCGGTGAAATCCCGCGCGGTGTAGGGGTTCAGGACGGACGCGGTGTGCCGGTCGTCGCCGTCGAGCAGATCGGCGAGCTCGTCGAGGCCGTGGTGCGCGATGCGGAACGCGCCCGCGGTGTAGTAGCTGTTCCCGCCGGCCTCCGCGGGTGTTCCCTTCTCCAGCAGCAGGACCCGCCTGCCGCGTTCGGCCGCGGCGTGCGCGGCGCTGAAGCCGGCGTTGCCGCCGCCGACCACGACGACGTCGAACTTCTCGGTCTGCATCGTTGCTCCCAGGGTCAGTGGCGGGTTGCGGTCGTCTCCGGCACCCGGATCTCGGCGTCGCAGAGGATTCGGGCCGCGCGCCGGACGGTGACTCGGCGCGGTGGTCCGTCGTGGAAATCGGCGCAGTCGACCGCCACGGCACCGGCGGGCGTGCCGATCCGCAGCCGTGCGGCGCCTGGAGCGTCCGAGCGCGCGGCGACGACCGTCCCGTCCAGCGAGTTCGCCACGGCCACCCCGACCGCCGAGGTCAGGCCGATCGCGGGGTGCGGAGAGTTCATCGACAACATGCGCACCGAGACGTCGGCGCCGTGCTCCGGCCCGCCGACGACGCCGACCTTGGGGATCGCGTCACCGCCGGGCAGGCCCATCCGTTCCCCGGCGGCCCGGCGGATCCGGCGCAACTGCTCGGTGCGCTCGCGCGTGATCGGCTCCTGCCCGGTCAGCCCGAGCGAAACCGCGTCCACGAGCACCATCGGCGCACCCGCGTCGATCATGCTCACCCGCACCGGCGTTCCGTCGACGGACAGGTCGTCCACTGCGCGGCCGGTGGGCAGCGTGCTGCCCGTGGTCCCGCCCGCTGGATCGACGAAGGCCAGCCCGACGCCGACGCCGCCCGCCCGGGTGCCCGGCACGGTCTCGGTGCCGAACTCGTGCACCCGGCCGCCGCCGGTGTCCACATCGGCCTCCAGCACGGCACCGGTGTTGACGTTGCGCAGCACCACCCGGGTCGTGTCCCCGGTGGGCGCGACGAGACCGCGGGCGAGCGCCCACAACGCGATCGCGGTGGCGCAATTTCCGCAGTTGCTGCCCCATTCGACGCCGGCGACACCGATCCCGACCTGCCCGAAGAGGTATTCGACGTCGACGCCCGCGCCGGGCCGCACGAACGCGGCCTTCGAGGTGGTCGGGGTGGCACCGCCGACACCGTCCACGTGCGCCGGATCGCCGGCGTCGTAGGCATCGACCAGCAGCCGGTCCAGATTCGGCCGGTCCAGCTCCATCCGGTTGCGCAACGCGGTGGCGTCGAACAGCCAGCACTTGCTGGTGCCGCCCCGCACCAGGCTCGCCGGTACCCGCACGGTGGCTCCCCTTCCTGCCGCAGCGGCGCCGATCGCCGCGCTCGAGTGCCGACGACTTTGACAACGGCGAGCTGTTACCACAATGTCCCGTCGCTTACCCTGACTTAAGCACCACTAAAGGCAGGAGGAGAGATCATGGACGTGCGCCGCATGTTGCTGCTGACCGAAGCGGCCGATCGCGGCTCGATCAGCGCGGCCGCGGACGCGCTCGCGATCACCCCGTCGGCCGCCTCGCAGCAGCTCTCGCGGCTGGAGGCGGAGTCCGGCCAGCCGCTGGTGGAACGGTTGCCGCGCGGGGTGCGGCTCACCGGCGCGGGCGAGGCGATGGCCGCGCGCGGGCGCCGCATCCGCAGCGAACTGCGCGGCGCGCAGGCCGACCTGGATTCGTTCGCGCGGTTGACCGAAGGTTCGCTGCGGATGGGTTCGTTCCCCACCGCCAGCTCTTCGCTGCTGCCGCTGGCGCTGACCCGCTTCTCCCGCAAGCACCCGGGCGTGCGGGTCACCGTGCGCTCGTCGCTGCTGGCCGGACTGCAGGAGTTCCTGCACGCGGGAGAGGTGGAGCTGGCGATCCTGTGGGACTACGAGTGGAACCGCGTCGAGGACGAGGCGCTGCGGGTCACGCACCTGCTGGACGATCCGATGGTGCTGGTGGTGCCCGCGAACTCGGAGCTGCTGGAGCGCTCCGGCGTGGACCTGGCCGAGCTGGCCGACCAGAAGTGGATCACGCGGACGGAGAACCCGGTCGCCGAGGTGCTGCACCGCAGCTGCCGGCTGGCGGGCTTCGAACCGGACATCTCCTACGAGTCGCACGACTACCACGAAGCGCAGGCGATGGTGGCCGCCGGACTCGGCATCGCCATCGCGCCGCGGCTCGCGCTGACCAACCGCCGCCACGACGTGCGGCTGATCGCGTTCGAATCCCGGGGACGACCGGCGCCGGCCCGGCGGATCCTGCTGGCCCGGCCGGTGAACCGGACTCCGACGCCCGCCACCGAGGTCATGATCGAGACGTTGCGCGCGGTGGCGCCGAAGTTCGCCGCCACCAACCTGCACCTGGCGCAGCTGGGAACCGTCCGCGCGCGTTGAGTCGGTCAGGGCCGCAGCAGCACTTTCCCGGCCGCTCGGCGCTGATCGAGTTCCCGAAGCGCGTGCGCGGCGTCCTGGAACGGGTGGGTGGAACCGACCAGCGTGCGCAACCCGCCGGATTCCACGTGCGGCAACAGCTCCTGCCACTGCTGCCGCGGATATTCCGGTCGGGAACCGCAGAACGCGCCCCAGCCGACGCCCACGACGTCGAGGTTGTTCAGCAGCAGGCGGTTCACCTTCACCGTGGGGATCTCGCCCGCGGTGAAGCCGATGACCAGCAGCCGTCCCTCGTCGCGCAGGGTGCGCAGCGAGTCGGTGAACCGGTCGCCGCCCACCGGGTCGACCACCAGGTCCACGCCGCGCTTGCCGACCAGTTCCGCCACCGCGTCGCGGAATCCTTCGGCGAGCACCACGTGCTGCGCGCCCGCGGAACGCGCAGCCTCCACTTTGGACTCCTGGGAGACCACGGCGATCACCCGCGCGCCCAGCACGCTCGCCAGCTGCACCGCGGCCGTGCCCACGCCACCGGAAGCCCCGTGCACCAGCACGGTCTCACCGGCGCGCAACCGGCCGCGGCGGGCGAGCGCGAAGTGCACCGTCAGGTAGTTCATCGGCATCCCGGCCGCGGCGTCGAACGGCACCTGCTCCGGCAGCGGGAACACGCGCTCGGCGTCGACCGCGGCCAGCTCCGCGAAACCGCCGATGCCGGGGAAGGCGGCGACCCGCTGGCCCTGCTCGAAGCCCTCGGCCGCTTCGCGCACCACACCTGCGACTTCCGAGCCCGGCACGAACGGCGGCTCCGGTTTGATCTGGTACTCGCCGCGGGTCATCAGCACGTCCGGGAAGGTCACCCCGGCCGCGCGCACCTCGATCAGCACCTGGCCCGGACCTGGCGCCGGGTCTTCGGCGTCGGCGACCCGCACCGAATCGGGGCCGGTCAGCTCGGTGATCTGCACCGCTCGCATGTCGTTCCTCCCTGCACGTCGGCGTTCGCCGTCCGCAGCCGATCATCCGCGCGATCAGCCGTAAACCGGTTCGCGGTTCGTCAGCCCGCCGGTCGCAGCAGGTGCGGGTAGTCATCCCGGTGCTGCGTGCGCACGATCGCGCCCAGCAGCAACGCGGTCTGCTTGACGACGTACTCCTCGAAGTCCATCGTTTGCCCGAGGTACCAGCGCTTCAACGCCCAACCGTGGGCCAGCAGCAGGAAGTCCTGCGAGACCAGTTCCACGTCCACGTCGGTGAGCAGGCCACCGGCGACGCCTGCGCGCAGCGCTTCCCGCAGCGGCTCGCTCGTCTCGATCTCCAGCCGCTTGATCTTCGCGCGGCCCTCGGTGCCGAGCGACTTGCTCTCCCGGTAGGTCAGCACCGCGGCGTGCCGATGCGCGTTGATCACCTCGCAGTAGGCGCGGAAGGCACCGGCGATCCGCTCCACCGGATCGGTCCCCGCCCGCACGGCAGGCGGCACCTGTGCCGCGAAGGCGTCCAGCACGTCGACGATCACCGCCAGCAGCAGGTCGTCCTTGCCGCCGAAGTAGCGGTAGATGAGGCCGACGCTGACTTCGGCCTCCGCGGCGAGCGCCTGCATGGACACCCCGTGGAAGCCGTCGCGCTCCATCAGCCGGGCCGCCGCGTCCAGCAGCTGCCGGTGGCGCCACTCGGAGCGCGCGGCGCGGGCGGCCTCGTTCGGATCTTGCGGTTCCGACCTGGTGGGCGTGGGCACGCGGTTCTCCCTGCACATCGGTGAACGCCGAGTTCATCTTCCCGGGCGCTGGTGCGCACCGGCCGGGCGGGTGTCCGGCGCCGGTCGTGCCGGCGTCCTTGACACCGCAGGCCCGATGAATCAATCTTCAGTTCCGCTGAACATGCATTCACCTTAGCTGAAGATCCGCTCACCGAGGAGGGCCATGACCACCCGCGAGGACATCGAGTAGCCGATGGACGTCACGCTGACCGAAGACCAGCTGCGCCTGCGCGACGAAGCCGGCCGGTTCGCCGCCGAACGGCTCGCGCCGCACTACCGGGAGCGGGAACAGCGCGGATCCGTCGAGCCGCAGGTGCGCCGGGAGATGGGCGATCGCGGCTTCATCGCCCCGGAGCTGCCCGTCGAGATCGGCGGGCGCGGCCTGGACCGGGTCACCTCCGGAATCCTCACCGAAGAGATCGCCCGCGGTGACTTCTCGGTGGCCTACCTGCAGGTGGTGGGCTCGCTGGTCGGCCAGATCCTCGCGAGCAACGCTGCTTCCGAGGTTGCCGCCCGCTGGGTGCCGGGCATCTGCCGCGGGGAGCACATCGTCGGCATCGGCCTGACCGAGCCGCACGCCGGTTCGGACGCCGGGATGCCGCGGCTGACCGCACGGCGCGACGGCGACGACTACCTGCTCACCGGCACCAAGTCGCTGTCTTTCGGCGGCGACGCGGCCGCCGCGGTCGTGTTCGCCCGCACCGGCGAGCAGCAGGCGCGCGGCAAGGGCATCAGCGCGTTCCTGGTGCCGCTGGACCTGCCCGGGGTGACCCGCGAGTCCTATTCGGACATGGGCACGCGGGCGGTCGGCCGCGGCGCGGTGCACTTCGACGGCGTGCGGGTTCCTGCGGAGCACCTCCTCGGTGCGGAGGGCAAGGGATTCTCCGAGGTGCTCCGGGGTTTCGACTTCAGCCGCGCGCTGATCGGCCTGCAGTGCGTCGGAGCCGCGCAGGCCAGCGTCACCGAGACCTGGCGCTACGTCAGCGAGCGCGAAGCGTTCGACCAGCCGTTGAGCAAGTTCCAAGGAGTCTCGTTCCCGCTGGCCGAGGCGGACACGCGGCTCACCGCGGCGCGGCTGCTGTGCTACCGGACGCTTTCGCTGCGGGACCGGGGGATGCCGCACACCGCGGAGGCCGCGATGTGCAAGTGGCTCGCGCCGAAGGATTCGTTCGAGGCCATCCAGAACTGCCTGCTGCTGCACGGCCAGTACGGCTACCGGACCGAGTTGCCGCTGGAGCAGCGGTTGCGCGACGTGCTCGGCCTGCAGATCGGCGACGGCACCGCGCAGGTCATGAAGTTGATCATCGCCCGGGAGCGGCTCGGGCGGCAGCTGGCTCCCTGAGCCGGGTTGGGAGACGAAATGGGACGACTGGAGCACAAGATCGCCGCGGTGACCGGCGCGGGCCGCGGCATCGGCCGGGCCATCGCCGAGAAGCTGGCCGCCGAAGGCGCCACCGTCGTGGTCTCGGACATCGACGGGGAGTCCGCCAACGCCACCGCGGAAGCCGTCGGCGGGGTGGGGCTGCGCACCGACGTCGCCGACGCGGACTCGGTCGAGGCGATGCTCGCGCAGGTCCGGGAACGGTTCGGCCGGTTGGACGTGCTGGTCAACAACGCGGGCTGGGACAAGGCCGAACCGTTCGTCGACACCGACGCCGCCGACTGGCACAAGATCGTCGGGATCAACCTGTTCGGCACCTTGCACACCACCAAGGCGGCGCTGCCGATGATGATCGAGCAGCAGTCCGGGTCGATCGTGAACCTCGGATCGGACGCGGCCAGGGTCGGCTCCTCCGGGGAGGCGGTGTACTCGGCGGCCAAGGGCGGTGTCGTGTCGTTCACCAAGACCCTCGCCCGCGAGATGGCCCGCAACAAGATCAACGTGAACTGCGTGTGCCCCGGCCCTGCCGACACCGAGCTGTTCGCCTCGATCGGCGGGGACGACCCCAAGCTGCGCGAATCGCTGATCAAGGCCATCCCGTTCCGGCGGCTGGCGGATCCGGCCGATCTCGCCAACACCGTGGCGTTCTTCGCCTCGGACGAGGCCGGATACCTCACCGGGCAGACCGTCAGCGTCAGCGGCGGCCTCACGATGAGCTGATCCGGGCCGCGGCGCCACTGGAACGGCCGAGTCAGCAGCCGTGCACCTCGATGCGGAGGGAATCAGCATGACCACTTACGACCCCGCGGCGTACCGCGAGTTCATCGAGCGCGATTTCACCTACCTCAACGGATTCCGGCGCAACACCCACCGGTACGCGAACCGGATCGCCTTGCACTGCCCGTCGACAGGCGCCGAATTCACCTACGCCGAACTCGGTGATCGGGTCGACCGGCTGGCATCCGGCTTGGCAGCGGCCGGTGTCGAACCCGGTGACGTGGTGGTCTACCAGCTCCACAACGGCCCGGAGTTCGCGCAGCTCTACCTGGCCACGCAGGCGGCGGGCGCGGTCGGCGCGCCGATCAACTTCCGGCTTTCGGCGGGCGAGGTCGCGTTCATCCTCGACGACAGCCGCCCGCGCGTGTTCGTGCACGATGCCGCGCTCGCCGAAACCGTCGCCGCCGCGCTCGAGCACGCCGAGCACCGGCCCGATCTGGTGGTGGCCGCAGGCGGGCGAACACCCGGCGCGACACCGTTCGAGGCGCTGATCAGCGACCGGGCCGAGCCGCCTGCGCCCTCCCGCACGGTCTACGACGAGACCACCCGGCTCTACACCTCCGGCACCACCGGGATGCCCAAGGGAGTGCCGCTGAACAGCATGATCGAGATCTTCAGCGCGCACGACGTGATCATGCACTTCCTGCTCTCGCCGGAGGACCGCACGCTGAACATGACGCCGTGGTTCCACCGCGGCGGGCTCTACGCCGGCGGCCCGAACCCGGCGTTCTACCTGGGTGCGCAGGTCGTTCCGATGCGCACGTTCGATGCGGCGGAGTGCCTGGACCAGGTGCAGCGGCACGGCATCACCTTCCTCATCGGGGCGCCGACGAACCTGGCGATGCTGGCCGCGGAGCAGTCCGCGCGCCCGCGCGAGCTCTCCAGCCTGCGCGGCATCGTCACGATGGGAGCGCCGCTGGAGGCGGAAGCCGCGCTGCGCTACCAGCAGGTCCTGTGCCCGCGGATCTTCAACGGCTACGGCACCACGGAAGCGTTCTGGAACAGCTTCCTGCGGCCCGCCGACCTGCCGGAGCACGCGGGCAGCGCGGGCCGGGCCTGCACCGACGACGACATGGCCGTGGTCCGGGTGCTCGGCGACCGGCTCGCCGAGCCGCACGAGACCGTCGCCCGCGACGGAACCGAGGTCGGCGAGGTCATCGTCCGCTCCCCGAAGTGCGGCTACGCCTACGCGAACGCGCCGGAGCAGGAGGCGGGCAAGTTCCACCGCGGCTGGCTCTACATCGGCGATCTGGCCACCTGGGACGCCGACGAGTTCGTCACGATCGTCGGCCGCAAGGACGACATGATCGTCTCCGGCGGCGAGAACGTGCACCCGGTGCAGGTGGAGGAGGTGCTCAACGAGCACGCCGCGGTCGAGGACTCGATGGTCGTCGGCATCCCGCACGAGCACTGGGGCCGCCTCGTCGTCGCCTACGTGGTCCCCGCCGACGGCTCCCTCACGGCCGAAGAGTGCGAGCGGCATTGCCGCGAGCATCCGATGCTGGCCGATTACAAGCGCCCCCGCGCCTACCGGCTCGTCGATTCGCTGCCGGTGACCGCCACCGGCAAGAAGATCCACTACAAGGCCCGCGAGCAGGCCGCCGACGAATTCTCCCGCGGCTTGTTCACCCGCCTCGGCACGCCCGCTTGATCCGCACCCAGGGAAGGACCGCCATGGATTTCTCCGCTTACCGGCAACTCCGCTTCGAGCGCCGCGACAACGGAGTCCTGCTGATCACGCTGGATCAGCCGCAGAAGTACAACGCCACCGACGAGGAGATGCACAACGAACTCGCCCGGGTGTGGGCCGATGTCTCGGCCGACCCGGAAACGCGGGTGGCGGTGGTGACCGGCGCGGGCAAGGCGTTCTCCGCCGGTGGCGACCTGGACATGGTGCAGCGGATGGCCGGGGACCACGACCGCGTCTCGCGGATGCTCTCCGAGATGAGCGACATGGTCTACAACATCATCAACTGCGAGAAGCCGGTCGTCTCGGCGATCAACGGCGTCGCGGTCGGCGCCGGAACGGTCGTGGCGCTGCTGGCCGACATCTCGATCTGCGCCGAGGACGCCAAGCTCGGCGACGGCCACGTGAAGCTAGGCGTCGCCGCCGGGGACCACGCCGCGATCCTGTGGCCGCTGCTGTGCGGCATGGCCAAGGCCCGGTACTACCTGCTCACCGGCGAAATGCTCAGCGGTGCGGAAGCCGAGCGGATCGGCATGGTCAGCCGCGCGCTGCCCCGCGAGCAGGTGCTCGAGGAGTCGCTGCGGGTCGCGGACGGGCTGGCCACCGGATCGCAACCTGCGATCCGGTGGACCAAGCGGGCGTTGAGCAACTGGCTCAAGACGGCCGGGCCGATCTTCGACCAGTCCGCTGCCTACGAAATGCTCTGCTTCATGGGGCCGGACGTGCCCGAGGGCGCCGCCGCGCTGGCCGAGAAGCGGCAGCCCGATTTCCCGTCCGCCCGCTGATCCGCGAGATCACCGGCTGCGCACAGCAGCGCGTGCCGCCGGATCGGATCGGCGGCACGCGGTCGGGCCGTCCTCGCAGCTCGGCCCGGGCCTCGGGCTCAGCCGCGGAACAGCGCGGCGATGCTGCTCGGTAGCTGGGCCACCGTGTCGTCGACTTCCCCCGGCTCCGTCCAGGAGCGCACCGTCGAGAGCACTGCCCGGACCTGCTGCTCGGTGGTGTCGAGGTCGGTGGTGTAGATGTCCGCGCTGACCCGGTCCAGGAACCCGTTCTTGTCCACCTGGCGGGCCTGGCCGCTGCGGTCGTGCACCGCGTCGCGGGCCTCCTTCGGCAGCGGTTCCACGAGTTCGTCCAGCTCACCGGCGGTGATGCTCTCGCCGAGGGTGCGCAGCGTGGCGCGCACCAGCGTCTCGGCCTCGGCCGTCGACTCGACGCCGGAGGCGCGGCGGACCTCGCCGACGAACGATTGCCACTGCGGACTGCTCTGCACGCTTTCGGTCATCGCCATTCCTTCCTGCCTGCCGGGATACTGCCTGCCGGGATACTGCTCGCCGGGCGCCGTTCAGCCGAACAGCGGCGCGTACGAAGACGGCAGCTGCGAGCGCAGGTCTTCGAGTTCACCGCGGCTCACGAACTGCGCCATCGTGCCCACCACCGCGTGCGCGTGCTCTCGCGCGAGATCCGGGTTCGAGTTCGGGCCTTCCTGATCGGCGATCCGTTCCAGGAAGTCGTCGAAGTCGTCCCGGTTCTCGGCCGAGCCGGTGCGTTCCAGCAGCGGGTCCTTGAGCTGTTCGGGAAGCTGGTCGGCCAGGTCGCGCGGTTCCTGCCCGGCCAGCCGCTGACCGAGCGTGGACAGCACGATGCGGGTGGTCTGCTCGGCTTCGGCGTTGTCCGGCAGCGCGGTCCGCCGGCGCACCGTTGCGAGGAACTCGTCGTAGTTCATGTCGCCTCCGCTTCCTGGATCGGCCCGCGATTTCCGGGTCGCGATCCGGTCGGGCGGTTCCGGGCCCGGTGTGCCCGGAGCCCGGCGGGCGCAAACTCGCCCGGCTACCGGCGGGCGGGCGTGGCGTCGAGCAGTGCGTAGGCCCGGTGCGAGAGCTCCAGCAGCTCCTCGGTCGGCAGCTCGGACGGGCGCACCTCACCGGCGGCGACGTCGTGGGCCTCGTGCAGTTCGACCAGCGCCGAGCGCAGCCGCGCAGGCTGCAGCGGCCGGGACTCGCTCAACCTTCGCACCCGCGTCAGCGCGGCCTGCACCCGCGACAACCACGCGCGGTTCGGCAGCGCCCAGGCCACGGCCACCGCGATCGCGGCGCCCAGCAGCGTCGCCCAGAACCGGTTCCAGCCGAGCACGCCCGGATCGGAGGCGGTTCCCAGCGCGCTGACCAGCAGCGCCACCGGTGTCGCGAACAGCAGGCCGAACGCGTAGTTGACGGTGACCGTCATCTCCGCACCCCACTGCAGCACGGCCAGCAGCACCACCAGCACCCACACCGGCGGCCCGGCGTGCAGCACGGCCACCGCGACCAGCACTCCGAGGACCGTGCCGCAGACCCGTTGCAGCATCCGCGGAACCGAACCAGCGGTGCTGGTCGCCTGCAGGATCGAGACCGCGGACACCGCCGCCCAGTAGGTCTGCTCGATGCCGAGCAGACCGGCCGCGACACCGGCCAGCAGGGCGGCCAGGACGACCCGGGCCGCGTACGGCATCAACCACGACTTCACCCGGTGCGGCAGCAGCGCAGCCCGCAGCACGTCCCGGATGATCCACCAGCGCGACACCGGCGTCGGCGGGACCGCCGGCGCGGACTCCCGTCCGTGCGGCTCGGCGAAGGGACGACCGGCGCGGACTTCGCGCGCGGCGGTTCTGACCTCGTGCACCTGCACCGCGGGGGCGTCCGGGCTCAGCAGCGCCTCGCAGTTTTCGACCGCGCGCACGAGGTCGCGGTGCGGCCCGGTGTCGCGCTGCCGCCTGCCGACGAGTGCGACGCCGTTCCAGGCGGTCTCCACCGCGACCGCGGCGCGGTGCCGCAGCGCGAGGTCGGCGCGGTCGGCGAGCGCGTCCGCCGTCGCGTCCAGCGCCGCGGCCACCGCGCGCCGCTGCGGATTCAGCCCGCTCGCCGCCGTGCCCAGCACGGTCACCGTCCACGCGAACGCCGTGGACGCGACGATCGTCAGGAAGTGGGCACCGAGCCCGGCGGCCTGCAGCGGCAGGTGCGAACAGGCGCCGACGGCGAACGTGAAGATCAATCCACCGGGCGGTCCGATCTTGACCGCGGTGGCCGCGACCGTGCCGATCGCTCCGGCCAAGGCGGTGGCCAGCATCGCGATCGGCTCGTGCCACGGCTGCCCGCCCGCGAACACCGCGATCAGGTCGCCGGTGGTCACCGCCGCCACCATGCCGATCGCCACCACGCCCAACGTGCGGGCTTGCCGCGGATGCGCCTCGTTGCGGCAGTGCACGCTGGTGAGCGCGCCGAACACCGCGCCGGGCAGCAGGTCCAGCCGCCCGATGGCCAGCAGCACGCCGAGCGGGACCGCCATCGACAGCAACGCGCGTCCGGCGGGCCAGGCCAACGGGCCGCCGGGGCGCAGCCGGAAGGCGTCGGAGACGTTGCGGGTCAGCACGGTTGTCGGCACCCTGCCAAGCTAGCCAAAAAAGTTCACTAGTGAAACGATGGTGAGATGAACCGAACACCGGATCTCATCGACGCGGCCCGGGAGCAATGGAGCGGGATCCACCCCGATGTCGACACCGCCAGCATCGAAGTGATCGGCCGGGTGCTGCGCGCGGCCGCGGTGCTGCGGCGCAAGCTCGACAGCACGATCGCCGAGGACGGGCTCAACCGCGCCGAGTTCGACCTGCTGTGCGCGCTGCGGCGCAGCGGTGGGCCGGTCACGCCGGGGCGGCTGAACGAGCTCACCGTCTCGTCCGGTGCGGCGACCACGAAACGACTCCAGCAGCTCGCGGACCGCGGCCTCGTGCAGCGCTCCACCGATGCACGGGATCGGCGCAGCGCGCGGGTGCAGCTGACCGAGCACGGGCAGGAGGTGATCGACGGGATCTTCCCGCGCGCGATCGCCGCGGAGCGGTCGCTGCTGACGGGCTTGACCGCTCGGCAGCAGAAGGCCCTGGCGGGCAACTTGGCGGACCTGCTGCACGCCGTCGAAGGGCCTTGAGCGGGGGCGTCCCGTGATGCTGCGAGCGGCGCTCCCATTGCTCAGCAGAAGAAAATCTTTCGGCGATAAGCTGATGTTACGGGGAATATTGCGGCGATAGCACGTTAGTTGTCATAGTTTTCCGTAGTTGATGCGACCGCTACCGCGGCTGCAGAACGAGGAGGCTGACATGACGACCCAGCAGGAAGCCGTTCTCACTCCCGCCCCGACCACCCCGACGACCGCTGCGACCGGAGCCGTGCCCGCGCTGCGGGCGCGGGTGACCGGCGACCTGCTGGACATCGTGGTGGACCTCGACTCGGGCGACGGCTGCCGGCTGCGCGACCTGCGCGACGGCACCGAGTACCTGGACATGACGATGTTCTTCAGCTCCGCCCCGCTCGGGCACGGCCACCCCGGCCTGCGCGCGGCGGAGTTCGAGGCCGAGCTGCTGCGCGCGGCCCGGATCAAGCCGTCCAACCCGGACTTCGCCACCGTCGAGCAGGCGCGGTTCGCCGAGACGTTCCGCCGCGTGGCGGGCGTGCCGGAGCTGCCGCTGCTGTTCCTCATCGACGGCGGAACGCTGGCGGTGGAGAACGCGCTGAAGGTGGCCTTCGACTGGAAGACCAAGCGCAACGCCCGCACCGGACTCGCCGTGCGCGGCAGCCGGGTGCTGCACCTGGAGCGCGCCTTCCACGGCCGCAGCGGGTACACGCTGTCGCTGACCAACACCGACCCGGCCAAGATCCGCGACTACCCGATGTTCGACTGGCCGCGGATTCCCGGCCCCGCCGTCGATCCCGGTCCGCGCTGGGACAGCCCGGAACTGCTGCCCGAGGAGAAGGTCGCGCTGGACGCCGCGGAATCCGCGCTGCGCCGGTACGGGGCGGAGGTCGCGTGCTTCGTCTACGAGCCGATCCAGGGCGAAGGCGGCGACCGGCACCTGCGGCCGCGGTTCCTGCGGGCGATGCAGGAGCTGTGCCGCGAGCACGACGTGCTCACCGTCGCCGACGAGGTGCAGACCGGCGCGTTGACCGGCGGGGCGTGGGCGCACGAGGCGCTCGGGCTCGAGCCGGACCTGGTCGCGTTCGGCAAGCGGATGCAGGTGTGCGGGGTGCTCGGCGGGCGCCGGGTGCTGGAGGTCGCCGACAACGCCTTCCGGGAAGCCAGCCGGATCAGCTCCACCTGGGGCGGTTCGCTGGTGGACATGGTGCGCGCCACGCGCATCCTGGAGATCATCGAGCGGGACGGGCTGTTCGAGCGCAGCCGCGAAATCGGTGCGCTGCTGCTGACCGAGCTGCGCGAGCTGGCCGCCGAGTTCCCGAGCCTGCTCACCGCCCCGCGCGGGCGCGGGCTGATGTGCGCGGTGACCTTCCGCGACCCCGAGCTCCGGAACAGGGCGATCGCCGCGGCCCGAACCGATCACCGCACGCTTTTCCTGCCGTCCGGCCCGGATTCCCTGCGGTTCCGCCCGCCGCTGTCGGCGGACCCGTCCGAACTCACCGCCGCCGTAGCCGCGCTCCGCGCCACCCTCACCAGCTTGCCCTGACGCTTTCACCAGGAGTGAACGGACTGTTCGCCCAGTCTATTGGGACGAACGGTCCGTTCACTCCGGACGAACTTGGGCGGAGCACCCAGGGAACTCCGGTCACCGCCAGGACGGCAGCCACATCTCGGCCTGCCAGTGCTCCTGCGTGATCGAGGCGCCGTTGAGCACCGGCCACAACCACACGAAGTTCGCCACCACGAGCCCGACGTAGAGCGCCACCACCAGCAGTCCCGTCTTGCGGCGCTCGGTGTGCTCCTGCGCCGCACCGAGGATTTCGCCGAGCACCAGCACGATCCCGAGCACCAGGAACGGCGCCATCGGCGTGGCGTAGAAGTAGTACATCTGCCGGTCGAGGTTGACGAACCACGGCAGGAACCCGGCGCAGTAGCCGACCAGCACCGCGGTGTAGCGCCAGTCCAGCCGGGTCACCGCGCGCCACACCGTCCACGCCGCGACCGGCAGCGCCAGCCACCACATCGCCGGAGTGCCCAGCAGCATCGTGGCCTGCACGCAGTCCGATTCGCCGCAGCCGGGCAGTCCGGACTCGTAGTAGTAGAGCATCGGCCGCATGCCCATCGGCCACGCCCACGGCTTCGACTCCCACGGGTGCGGGCTGTTGCCGGTGGTCAGGTGGGTGTGGAAGTCCAGCACGTTGGCCTGGTAGTACAGCAGCGACCGGAACGGCTCCGGCACCCAGCCGAACCCGACGTCGTCGGCGACCAGCGAAGCGTGCCGGTCGGTGGCGGTTTCGCTGGCGAACCAGTTGAACCACACCGCGAAGTAGATCGCGATCGGCAGCACCAGCAGCGAACCCAGCGCGGGCACCGTGTCCCGCAGCAGCGCCCCCGCCCACGGGCGGCGAACTCCGGCGGTGCGCCGGGAAAGCGCGTCCCACAGCACGCTGAGCAGCCCGAACGCCGCGATGTAGTAGATCCCGTTCCACTTCACCCCGCAGGTCAGCCCCAGCGACACCCCGGCCGCGAACCGCCACCAGCGGAACCCGGTCCGCGGTCCCCAGACGCTCTCGGCGATGCGGCCCTCGCGGACCACGACCGCGAGCCGCTGCCGCATCTGGTCGCGGTCGGCGAGCAGGCAGGCGAACGCGGCGAGCACGAACAGCGCCTGGAAGATGTCCAGCATCCCGATGCGCGACTGCACGTGGCTGACCCCGTCGCAGATCAGCAGGATCCCGGCGATCGCGCCGAGCAGCGTGGACCGGGTGAGCCGCCGCCCGATCCGCACGACGAGCAGCACCATCACGACACCCGCGAGGGCCGCGGCGATCCGCCAGCTGAACGGCCCGTAGCCGAAGATCCACTCGCCGATCGCGATCAGCTGCTTGCCGACCGGCGGATGCGCGACGACCTCGTAGCCGGGGTTGTCCTCGTACCCGCCGTTGCGCAGCATCTGCCACGCCTGGATCGCGTAGTACTTCTCGTCGAAGACCGGCGTGCCCTTGTCGGTGGCGTGCCCGAGGTCCCAGATCCGCACGACCGCGGCCACCAGCGTGATCACCAGCGTGACGATCCACCCGCGCAGCCGGTCGGTGGGCAGCTTCGCGGTGAGCGGATGCGCGGTGTCGGACGTCCCGGGTGCGGCCGCCGGCGGCGTTTGTCCGGGGCCGACGAGGTCGTCGGCTTTGGCGGAGTTCGGCACGAGCACGCTCACACCTGAATCGTAGGGTTGTGCTCATGGACCTCGAATCCGGATCGGGCACGTTGGTGCTCGCCGCGACTCCGCTCGGTGATGCGCGGGACGCCTCGGCGCGGCTGGTGGAGGCGCTGTCCTCGGCGGGAGTGGTGGCGGCCGAGGACACCCGCCGCGTGCGTGCGCTGGCGAGTTCGCTCGGCGTGCACCCGGCCGGGAAGGTCATCAGCTATTACGAGGCGGTGGAAGCAGCGCGCGCTCCGCAGCTGCTCGATGCGTTGCGGGACGGCAAGAACGTGCTGCTGGTCACCGACGCCGGGATGCCGAGCGTGTCCGATCCGGGCTATCGGCTGGTGTCCGCGTGCGCCGCCGAGGGGCTGCCGGTGACGTGCCTGCCCGGCCCGTCCGCGGTGACGACCGCGCTGGCGGTGTCCGGATTGCCGTCCGATCGGTTCTGCTTCGAGGGATTCCCACCGCGCAAGCCGGGGGAGCGGCGGCGCTTCTTAGGCCGCCTGGTCGCCGAGCAGCGCACCTGCGTGTTCTTCGAGGCCCCGCACCGCCTCGCCGACACGCTCGCCGACGCGGCGTCGGTGCTCGGCGCCGACCGCGCGGCAGCGGTGTGCCGGGAGCTCACCAAGACCTACGAAGAGGTGAAGCGGGCCGATCTCGGCGAACTGGCGTCGTGGGCCGCCGATGGAGTACGCGGCGAGATCACCGTGGTGCTCGCGGGCGCCGCCCCGGCCTCCCAAGACCCCGACGAGCTGGTCCCGCAGGTCGAGGAACGCGCCGCCGACGGGATGCGCCTCAAAGACGCCGTCGCGGAGGTCGCCGAACTCTCCGGCCTGCGCAAGAACGACCTCTACAACGCGGTGCTGGCTGCGCGGCGCTGAGCGGGCTCAGCCGTCGTAGCGGCCGTTCTTCAAGCCGCGCAGGAAGTTCTGCCACTTGCCGCCGGAGACGGCGAAGTGGCCGCCACCGCGATCCTTCGAGTCGCGGACGGCGACCACTTCGTCGGAGAGCGCGACCTCAACGCATTCGACCTGATTAGAGCGGCTGCTGGTGCGCCAGATGAGCTGACTCAAGATGGAACCCTTCGGCGACGTTCCTGATGAGCTCGCCGGACTCGTCTTCGCTCAGCGCTGCCCGATCGAGCACCTGAGAGGTTGTCACAAAGGGCGTGACCTCAGAAGGATCTGTCACGAACACGCCTGCTCCCTCCGTTTCCACGAAGACATAAGGTGCACCGTCGCCCAGCTGGTACATCGAGAACGCGTTGTTCGCGGGCCGCGCGGCAACCCCGGAGGCAAGCACCCGGATGCTCACGTTCGCCTGACCTTGCAACCTGATCAACTGAAACAGCTGGTCACGCCAGACGCGCGAGTCGCCCAGCGTTCGATGCAGGACGCCTTCTTCCAGAACCATCTTGATGCGCGGTCCGTCCGGCCGGGACAAGACCGCCTGGCGGCCGAGCCGGGTCTTGACCCTGCGTTCGATGTCGTCCGGCTCGACCGGCGAACCGTCGATGATCAAACGGGAGTATTCCGCGGTCTGGGCGAGACCAGGTACCAACGAGGTTGCGACGCAAGTGATCTCGGTTGCCTTGCTCTCCAGCACGACGAGACTCGCCAGTTCGTCGGTGATCCGGCCGCGCTCCACCCAGGCCGCCGTGTCCACGGACTCCGCCGCATGATCCAGCAGCGCTTTCTTGAGATCACCGGTCACGCCGTACAGCGCGCACAGCGCGGTGATCTCGTCCTGTCCGGGCACCCGCTGCCCGATCTCGTTGCGATTGACCGACGCGGGCGAGATTCCCAGCGCGCCCGCGACCTTCCGGGTGCTCATACCGCTGTTGTGCCGCATCTCCTTGAGCTGCGCGCCGACTCCGAGCTGGCGCAGCCGCTCCGAACGCTTCATGTTCTCCTCCGGATTCACCCGACTCGATCCGTGATCACCACCGTCCGGCGATTCCGGTGCGTGATCACTTGGGATGCGCACGGTAGCGACTCCGATCATCGGCGAACCGGTTTTCCCTTGCGGTTAAGCCGAAAGGGTGCACTACCGTGGGGAGATGGCGCGGGTGCAGGGCGTGACGCGGATCGGCCGGATCACCGGTGAGGATTCCTGCAACGCCACGAGCAGCAGGTTCGGCTTCACCGCGACCGATCTCGGGATCATGTGGGACGACGGGCGCGGCGGCGTGCTGATCGCGTTCGGCGACACCTACGGCGCGGAGTGGGGCGGCAACGGCGCGGGGCCGAAGCACGCGGACTGGCGGTGCAACGTGCTGGCCCGCTCGACCAGCGAAGATCTCGACACCGGGCTCGAATTCGACTGGGTCGTGCAGCGCGAAGACGGCGCGGCCGGGCAATTCCTGCCCCGCGATCCGAAGGCGCGCGAGAACACGATCATTCCGACCGCGGGGATCTGCGTCGGCGGACGCAACTACCTGCACTACATGTCCGTGCGGCGCTGGGGAGTGCCCGGCGTGTGGCACACCAACTACGGCGCACTGGCCTACTCTGACGACGGCGGCCGCACCTGGACCAAGTCGGACGCGGCGATCTGGCCGAACCGCGGGCAACGCGCGCTGCGCCGATTCCGCCGCCGCGACCAGGGCGGCCACCCGTTCCAGTTGATCGCCTTCGCGGGCGCGCTCGACGGGTACGTGCACCTGCTGGGCACGCCCAGCGGCCGCTTCGGCTCCGGCCACCTCGCCCGCGCGCCCGAAGGCGACCTGCTCGACCCGGCCGGCTACGAGTACTGGACCGGTAGCGGCTGGGGCACCGACCCGTTCGCCGCGGCGCCCGTGCTCAGCGCTCCGGTCGCCGAACTGTCCGTGCAGTACAACTCCCACTTCGGCCGCTGGTTCGCGGTGCACCTGGACGAACACCGCGCAGCGATCGTGCTGCGCACCGCCGAAGAACTCACCGGCCCCTGGTCGAAAGGCGAGGTGCTGACCACGGGCTCCGAGTATCCGGCGCTCTACGGCGGTTTCCAGCACCCGTGGGCCGCGGACCGACCCGCGATCTACTGCACGATGACGCAGTGGCGCCCCTACAACGTCGATCTGTTCCGCGCCGACCTCGCCTGAACCCCGGGCTCACCTGCCCGGATAGGGTGGAAACCGGCAGGCCACAGCGGTGAGCAGCAGATCGCGGGAGTGACGGTGAGCAAGAAGGACAGAAGCCAGCGGCCGCCGGTTCCGGAGGCGTTGCCCGCCCCCGCGGTCGACGCGCACACCCACCTGGACGCCTGCGGCGCGACGAGCGCCGAGGACGTGCGAGCGGTGCTGGACCGCGCCGAGTCCGCGGGCATCGGCCGGGTCGTGACCGTCGCCGACGACATCGACGCCGCCCGCTGGGCCGTCGAAGCGTCCACTTGGGACAGCCGGGTGTTCGCCGCGGCCGCGCTGCACCCCACCCGCGCGAAGGACTTCACCGAAGCCGACCAGCGGGTGCTGGAGGACCTGGTCACCCGCGACCGCGTCGTCGCGGTCGGCGAGACCGGCCTGGACTACTACTGGGACTTCTCCCCGCCGCAGCCGCAGCAGGAAGCCTTCCGCTGGCACATCGACCTGGCCAAGCGCTGCGGGAAGCCGCTGATGATCCACGACCGGGAAGCGCATCAGGACATCCTGCGCATCCTCACCGAGGAAGGCGCCCCGGAGACGGTGATCTTCCACTGCTTCTCCGGCGACGCCGAGTTCGCCCGCGCCTGCGTCGACCGCGGGTTCGTGCTCTCGTTCGCGGGCACCGCGACGTTCCGCAACGCGAAGGACCTGCGCGAGGCCGCCGCCCTGGTGCCGGTCGAGCAGCTGCTGGTGGAGACCGACGCGCCGTTCCTCACCCCGCACCCGTTCCGCGGGCGGCCGAACGAGCCTTACTGCGTCAATTACACCCTTCGGGATCTTGCCGAGCTACGCGGAGTCGATCTGGCGGAACTGATCGTGGCTACGACTGCCACCGCCGAGCGG
Source organism: Saccharopolyspora sp. SCSIO 74807 (assembly GCF_037023755.1). Taxonomy (NCBI): domain Bacteria; kingdom Bacillati; phylum Actinomycetota; class Actinomycetes; order Pseudonocardiales; family Pseudonocardiaceae; genus Saccharopolyspora; species Saccharopolyspora sp. SCSIO 74807. The sequence continues at coordinate 2,475,354 of NZ_CP146100.1, forward strand.
GTCTTCGCTCTCGATCCGGTGATCGCCGCCTGACCAGCGCTTACTCCGCGTTCTGTGGTATTGCGCGCTGCGCCGCGCTGGAGTTGCGACCGCCGCCCGGACTCCTAGCGTCCACTGTGGAAGCCGGGAGGGGCCCGCCCGCGACGATCGACCACAGTGGACTGCGGGCCCGCTGCCCGGAGGAACGGCAGTCAGGACTCGTATGCGCACCAGCGGTCTATCCCGGATCGGCATCGCCGCAGCGATCATGCTCTGCGGCGCCCCCACCGCCCAGGCCCAGCCCGCGCCGGACACCCGCGCCGGCTCCGTCTGGGACCGGCTGGCCCAATGTGAATCCGGTGGGAACTGGGCCATCAACAGCGGCAACGGCTACTACGGCGGTTTGCAGTTCAACCGCGGCACCTGGGTTTCGCACGGCGGCAGGGACTTCGCCGCCTACCCGCACCGCGCCTCCCGCGAAGAGCAGATCTCCGTCGCCACCTCGCTGCGCGACGCCCGCGGTGGATACGGCGCTTGGCCCGCCTGCGCCCGCCAGCTCGGCCTGCCGCGCTGAGCGGTGCGGCTTCGCCGCATCTCAGCAGCAGATCTTGATCCCAAAAGTGCCCCCGAGCGTGTGAGCGAACACCCATCGCGATCACCCAACGCATCCGCGGGGCCGCAGAACGCCGGCGGCGGGAGATGTGTCCGCTCTCCCGCCGCTTGGCCTGGAGGCCGTCGCCGAGCGCCCGCGCGCACCGGCTCCGACGGCCCTTTCGATCTCCTCACCAGCAGCGACGTCCGTCCTTATTGGACCTACGGGCGGGGTGCGGGAACTCCTTGCGGGGATGGGAAAATCCTCCGGGCCGAACAACTAGATGATCACCCAGGGTGCTGGGTTGCCCGGCAAAACGGCGTAACCCAAGTCACAGTGCTCGATCGGGCTCTTGGCGCACTGGTCGCATCACGCTAGAGTCTCGGCCTCGTAACCGATGACAACGAAGTCATGGGGAACACCCGCTAGTCGCCGCCGGGTTTCGTCGGGGAAGTCGGTGCCGAGCGGGCGGACCGGGACAGGACCGGTTCCGCACGTGGCAACGGCTATGACGGCGCTTGGCTACGGGAGTCGGATACGGAGACGAAGCACGAAGTCGCGCAGCGGCGGATGAAGGAGTTCACCAAGCATGGCCGGCGAACTCCACGGGATCATCGACGCTGCGGAGAGCTTCCGCTTTCGAGAGGTAGCGACCCTGTGAACGGACGCGGCATTCCCGGTGCCCATGCCAGCAATTCCCGCGGCAATACCGGCCGGGACCACGGCTACTGGGCCGATTCGCTTGAACCGGTTACGGACTGGTTCACCCCGGTGAGCAAGGAGCAGCCCACCGCGGTCGGCGTGCTGGACCGGCCGGTCGAACTCGATCGCGAGAGCGATCTGGAGATCACCGCCGACCACGGCTTCGCCCCCATCAGCGGCGGGAACTACCCCGCCGCCGACCACCCCAGCTTCCCGCCGGGAACACTGGACATCACCCCGGACGACGTCTTCGAGGCGCTCGGGCCGCAGGCCGACGAGATGCTCGCCACCGCCGACATCGACGTGGACGAGCTGATCCGGCTGGTCAACGCCGAAACCGTCGTGCTGCCGCCGCTGGTGCTGCCGGACGACGTGCCGGAGACCGACGCCGAGGGCAACCCGGCACCGGAGTTCGTCGAAGCCGTCACCGACTGGAAGCAGCGCTTCCTCAAGGGCGCGGTCGCCGCGGTGATCGTCACCCTGGCCGGCTCCGGCGGTGCCGCCGCGGCCATGGACAAGTCCGTGACCGTCGAGGTGGACGGCCAGGAGCGCCAGGTCAACACCTACGACTCCACCGTGGGTGAAGTCCTGCAGGAAGAGGGCATCAACGTCGGCCCGCACGACGCGCTGAGCCCGTCCCCGCAGGCCCAGGTCGGGCACAACGACACGATCACGCTGGACCGCGGCCGGCTGGTGAAGATGACCGTGGACGGCCAGCCCCGCGAGGAGTGGGTGCGGTCGGTGACCGTCGACCAGGCGCTGCGCCAGCTCGGCGTGCCCGCCGACGGCGCGTTCGTCTCGGCCGACCGGAACATGGAAGTGCCCGAGCAGGGCATGGACCTCACGGTCAACACCGCCAAGGACATCACCGTCACCGACGGCGGCGAGGCGCCGCGGCAGCTGACCACCACCGCGGTCACCGTCGACGACCTGGTCAAGGAGCAGAAGCTCCAGCTCGGGCCGGAGGACCACATCACCCCCGGCGGCGACCAGAAGATCACCGACGGCGCGCAGGTGCAGATCAACCGCACCGGCAGCAAGGTGGTCAACCTGACGCAGCCGGTGCAGCCGCCCGTGCAGGAGATCGTCGACGACTCGATGTTCCAGGGCGAGGAGAAGGTCGAGAAGCAGGGCACGCCCGGCGAGAAGATCGTCTTCACCCGCATCACCACCAAGAACGGTGAGGAGACCGGGCGCGAGGCGGTCGGCGAGAAGATCACGAAGGAAGCCACGCCGACGGTCAAGCGCGTCGGTGGCAAGGAACCGCCGAACAGCGCCATCTGGGACAAGCTGGTGCAGTGCGAGGCCGGCGGGAACTGGGCCATCAACAGCGGCAACGGCTACTACGGCGGCCTGCAGTTCGACAAGCAGACCTGGAGCGCCTTCGGCGGCGACCAGTTCGCGGCCTATCCGCACCAGGCCAGCCGGGAGCAGCAGATCCAGGTCGCGACCAAGGTTCGCGACTCGCGCGGCGGCGGCTACGGCGCTTGGCCGGGCTGCTCCTCCAAGCTCGGTCTGAGCTGACCCGCACGATCACCAAGTGAGCGGACCGTTCGCCCGGCATGCCCGGCCGAGCGGTCCGCTCACTTCGTTCTCCCGGCACTAACCACTCCCGATCGGAAGAACGGTCCGTTCGCTCGGAGTCGGCGGGTAGTGCGGCGGGCCGCGCGCAGGGCCGGGTGCGGGCGCGGGTAGGTTCTGGTGCGTGGAAAGTGACGCGGACAGGGCGCGGTTGCTGGGGCCCGCCGATGTTCGCCGGCTGGCGGAGGACCTGGGGATCCGCCCCACCAAGAAGCTCGGCCAGAACTTCGTGCACGACCCGAACACCGTGCGCCGCATCGTCGGCGCCGCCGGGCTCACGGCCGACGACGTGGTCCTGGAGATCGGCCCCGGATTGGGCTCGCTCACGCTGGCGCTGCTGTCGGCGGCGCGCGGGGTCGTCGCGGTGGAGGTCGATCCCGCGCTCGCGGAGCGGCTGCCGCGCACGGCGGCCGAGTTCGCCCCGGGCCTCGCGGACCGCCTCCGAGTGCTCAGCGCCGACGCGTTGCGGGTGCACGCCGACGACTTCGCAGCAGACCCGCCGACCGCGCTGGTGGCGAACCTGCCGTACAACGTCGCCGTGCCGGTGGTGCTGCACCTGCTGGCGGAGCTGCCGTCGCTGCGCAAGGGCCTGGTGATGGTGCAGTCCGAGGTCGCCGACCGGCTCGCGGCGAAACCCGGCGGCCGCACTTACGGGCTCCCGAGCGCGAAAGCGGCGTGGTTCGCCGAGGTGCGCCGCGCGGGCCCGGTGCCGCGGACCGTGTTCTGGCCGGTGCCGAACGTGGATTCGGGCCTGGTTTCGTTCTCCCGCACCGATCCGCCGTCGAGCGCGGACCGCGCCGAGGTGTTCCGCGTGCTGGACGCCGCGTTCGCGCAGCGGCGCAAGACGTTGCGGGCGGCGCTGTCCGGATGGGCCGGTTCGGCGGCGCGTGCCGAGGAGTTGTTGCGCGCGGCCGGGGTCGATCCGACGGCTCGCGGCGAGCAGCTCACGGTCGAAGATTTCGCCCGGGTGGCCGCAGCGGGCGCCGAATCCGTGCGCTGAGTTCCCGGCGACGCGGCAGGGCGCTTCCGCCGATCACTCCAGGCGAGTGGCGAGCGCGCAGTCTGACTACCCAGTGTGTCCGGGCTGGATCTGTTGATCAAGGTCAGCGACTCGGCCAGGTGGTGTGATCTGCCGAACGATTCCACATAGTGACCAGTGTCGCCTTGCGTTCGCGGACACGACTGGGTTCTACTATCCGGGAAATCCATCCCGAGCGGCCGAGAGACCTGGCTCGACGACGCCGCAGCAACCACCCCGTGGGCAGGTGCTAACGCCAGGGCCGATGGAGTCGACGTGTTTGAAACTCCGCTGACCGGCGCCCGGCCCGGGTTCGCCCAGTCCGCGTTCGCTCAGTCCGGGTCCGCCCAGCTCGGGAGCGCCCAGCTCGAGATCGCCCAGCTCAAGATCGCGCTGCCCGGCAGCACGGGCGCGCAGCACGACAAGCTCCGGCGAACCGCCCGCGGCGGCCGCGCCCGCGCGCGCTCCGCGCCGCACGGGCTCGCGCTCACCCAGCGCCGCATCATCGATCAAGGACGGCGCACGACCACGGCCTGTCGCGGCTAGCTGCCCGAGCCACCGAATCCGGTCCGCCGGGCCGGTTCGGGCCAGCGAACCAGCGTTTCCTTCCGGCCGGTCGATGCGCAGCAGCCTGCGCTCCCGGAGTGAGCTGATGTGGAGCCGAACATGATCACTGTCGAGAACCTGAGCAAATCCTTCCGCGGCGAATCCCGCGCAGGCGCCGTCGCGCTCGACGACGTGTCCCTGGAGGTCCCCGCCGGGTCGGTGTGCGGCGTGGTCGGTCCCAGCGATGCGGGCAAGTCCGCCCTCGCCCGCTGCGTCGGGTTGCTGGACAAGCCGGACCGCGGTGCCGTGAAGATCGACGGGACGAACCTCTCCGCGCTGGACGGCGCCGCGCTGCGCGCCGCCCGCAGACACATCGGCGTGGTCCCGGACGGCGACTCGCTGCTGCGCCAGCGCACCGCCGCGGGCAACGTGGCGCTGCCGCTGGAAGCCGCCGAGATGCCCGGGCCGCAACGCCGCGCCCGCGTCGCCGAACTGCTCGACCTGGTCGGCATGACCGACAAGGCGCCGCTGCACCCGGAACAGCTGACCGACGGCCAGCGGCGGCGGGTCGCGGTCGCCCGCGCGCTCGCGGCCAAGCCCTCGGTCCTGGTGGCCGACGAGCCGACCGCCGGGTTGGACTCGTCGACCGCGGAGGCGGTGCTGACGGTGCTCGACCGCGCGCGCTCCGAGCTGGGTGCCACGGTGCTGTTGACCACTGGGGACACCGCCGTGGTGCGGCGCATCGCCGACGAGGCGGTGGTCCTCGACGGCGGCCGGGTCGTCGAGCAGGGCAAGGTGCTCGACCTGGTCTCCGAGCCGGGCAGCCGCCTCGGCACCAGCTTGCTGCCGGAGGCCGGATCCGGCCGCAGGCACGACGTGGTCGCCGAGGTGGTGCTGGTCGGTTTCGCCGCCGTCGGCGCGCTGCTGCCGGAAGCGGCCGGGCGGTTCGGCGTGGACCTGGCCGTGCTGGGCGGCGGCATGACGCGGCTCGGGGACACGCCGGTGGCGAAGTTCCGCATCGGGCTCACCGGTGAGCGCTCCGAGGCCGCGCTGAAGTGGATGGTCGACCGGGACGCGCAGGTGCGCCGCACTCCGGTCAGCGTCGAAGGCGTGGCCGCCTGATCCCCGAACTGGGATCGCGGAAATAGCAGACGGCGTCCCTTGCGGTGCCGCTGCACTCGGAATCCTCCGAAGCGCGCAGCAGCGGCACAAGAACCGACCGGCCGCCGGCCGAGCCCGTGCACCGGGCTCGACCGGCGGCCGCGTGCTGCGAAGTCGGTGCTGGGGCGGCACCCGGATCGCGCGGACACGTACGCTCTAGGAGTGCTCTCCGTGGTACCCACCCCCATCACCGTGCGTGTTCCGGCCAAGGTGAACCTGCACCTGGCGGTCGGCGACGCTCGCCCGGACGGTTACCACGAGCTGGTCACCGTCTTCCAGGCCTTGTCGCTGACCGACGAGGTCACCGTGCACAGCGCCGACGAGCCGGGCATCGACGTCCGCGGCGACGGCGCCGACTCGGTGCCGACCGGGCAGAGCAACCTGGCGTGGACGGCGGTGCGGCTGCTGGCCGAGCACTCCGGCCGCGACCCGGAAGAGCCGGGCGTGCAGGTCTCGATCCGCAAGGGCATCCCGGTGGCCGGCGGAATGGCGGGCGGCAGCGCCGACGCCGCGGCCGCGCTGCTGGCGCTGAACACGCTGTGGCGCCTGGAGATCGGGCGCGACGAGCTCAGCGACATCGCCGCCAAGATCGGCAGCGATGTGCCGTTCGCGTTGCAGGGCGGCACCGCGCTGGGCACCGGCCGCGGCGAGCGGCTCGTGCCGGTTCTCGCCAGGCACACCTTCCACTGGGTGATCGCGCTGGACCGCCGCGGCCTGGAAACCCCCGGTGTGTACGGCGAGCTGGACCGGTTGCGCGCCGACACCGGGCCGAACCGGGTCGGCGAGGTCGAGCCGCTGCTGGAGGCGCTGGCCTCCGGCGATCCGAACCAGCTGGCCCTGCTGCTGGGCAACGACCTGCAGTCCGCGGCGGTCTCGCTGCGCCCGAACCTGCGCCGCACGCTGCGCGCCGGCGTGGAGGCGGGCGCGCTGGCCGGGATCGTGTCCGGCTCCGGACCGACCTGCGCGTTCCTGTGCACCGACAACGACTCCGCGGTCCGGGTCGCCGCGGAACTGTCCGGCGCGGGCGTGTGCCGCACCGTCCGGGTCGCGCAGGGGCCGGTGCCGGGAGCCCGGATCATCGGCGACGACCGGGCCGACCGGCCCACGCCGCCGCAGGTGCACGCCTGATCACCCCTCGTTTTCCTGGAGTACCGCAACCCCGATGGCCAATCTGATCAACCTCGAATCGGTGCGCAAGAGCTACGGAGAGCGCCCGCTGCTGGACGGCGTCTCGATCGGCATCGGCGCCGGGGAGCGGATCGGCGTCGTCGGCCTCAACGGCGGCGGCAAGACGACGCTGCTGGAAGTGGTCTCCGGCAGCGAGGAACCGGACTCCGGCCGGGTCAGCCACCAGCGCGACCTGCGGCTGGCGGTGGTCACCCAGCGCACCGAACTGCCGCCGGGCTCGACGGTGCGCCACGCGGTGCTGGATCCGCACGGCTTCACCGCCGAGCACGAGTGGGCCGCCGACGCCCGGGTGCGTTCGGTGCTGACCGGGCTCGGCATGACCCGGCTCGGGCTGGACACCCCGGTCGCCGACTTCTCCGGTGGTGAGCGCCGCCGCGTCGCGCTGGCGGCCGCGCTGGTGCGCGACCTGGACGTGCTGGTGCTCGACGAGCCCACCAACCACCTCGACGTGGAGGGCGTGCGCTGGCTGGCCGACCACCTGATGGAACGCCGCTGCGCACTGGTGATCGTCACGCACGACCGCTGGTTCCTGGACACCGTGTGCAACCGCACCTGGGAGGTCACCCAGGGCAGGGTCGAGCAGTACGAAGGCGGCTACGCGGACTGGGTCTACGCCCGCGCGGAACGCGCGCGGCTGGCCCAGCAGGCCGAGGAGAAGCGGCAGAACCTGGCGCGCAAGGAACTCGCCTGGCTGCAGCGCGGCGCGAAGGCCCGCACCTCGAAACCGCGGTTCCGGGTGGAGGCAGCCGAAGCGCTCATCGCGGATGTCCCGCCGCCGCGCGACACCGTTGAGCTGGTCACCTTCGCCAAACGCCGGCTCGGCAAGTCCGTGATCGAGCTGGAGGACGTGGACCTGCGGATCGCCGATCGCACCCTGCTCGACGACGTGACCTGGCGGATCGGGCCGGGTGACCGGATCGGGCTGGTCGGCGTCAACGGCTCCGGCAAGACCACGTTGCTGCGGCTGATCGCAGGTGAGCGGGAGCCGGACGCGGGCAGGCGCATCGAGGGCAAGACGGTGCGGCTGGCGCACCTGACCCAGGAGCTGCACGACCTGCCGGGCAACTGGCGGGTGCTGGAGGCGATCGAGGACGTCGCCGAACGGGTGCAGCTGGGCAAGTACGAGCTCACCGCCTCCCAGCTCGGCGAACGGTTCGGGTTCGGCAAGGGCAGGCAGTGGACCCCGGTCGGCGACCTCTCCGGCGGTGAGCGGCGGCGGTTGCAGCTGGCGCGGCTGCTGATGTCCGAACCGAACGTGCTGGTGCTCGACGAGCCCACCAACGACCTCGACATCGACACCCTGCAGCAGCTCGAAGACCTGCTGGACGGCTGGCCGGGCACGCTCGTCGTGGTCTCGCACGACCGCTACCTGGTGGAGCGGGTGTGCGACACGGTGCTGGCGCTGTTCGGCGACGGCAGGCTCACCCACCTGCCCGGCGGCATCGAGGAGTACCTGCAGCGGCGGCATTCGCTGCTGGCCGCGGGTGGTGGCGACGTCGGCAAGCAGGCCGCGGACGTGGTCGAGGCGAAGCCGGACAAGCTCTCCGGCGCCGAGGAGCGGGCCGCGCGCAAGGACCTGGCGAAGCTGGAACGGCAGCTGGACAAGCTGGGCAAGCGGGAGCAGGAGCTGCACGCGCGGCTGGCCGAGGCCGCTACCGAGCCGGACAAGCTGCAATCGCTGGGCGCCGATCTGCAGGCGCTGCAGCAGGAGAAGGACGACGTGGAAGCCCGCTGGCTCGAACTGGCCGATCAGCTCGACTAGGTGTGTGAGGGCTGGACGTTGGTGACGCCGTCTCGGAGGCGAGATGCTGGCGGCCTCTCACCTGCTCCGCTGTGCGGACGAGGCGACGTCGTCCCTCGATGGACAGGGGCGCGTTGGCGTGGAGCACAGCGTTTCCTATAGACGACACGAGTTCGGTGGGCTCAGGCGGTCGTGTTGCCTGAGCCCACCGACTAAGGGACGTGGTATCGGCACTACCGGAGTGGGATGTCGACGCCGTACTCGCCCGTGGGCCGGGGGCCGTGGATGCGCCGATCGGCTTCAGTGATAGCGACGTCGTTGATGCTCGCCTCGCGGCGCCGCATGAGTCCGTGCTCGTCGAACTCCCACAGTTCGTTGCCGTAGCTGCGCCATCGCTGGCCTTCTGCGTCGTGACACTCGTACTGGAAGCGGACAGCGATTCGATTTTCGCGGAAGCCCCAGAGGCTCTTACGCAGCGCGTAGTCCAGTTCGCGCTCCCACTTCCGGGTCAGGAACGCGATGATCTCCTCGCGGCCGCGGACGAAGATGTCACGGTTCCGCCACGTCGAGTCCGGCGTGTAGGCCATGGCCACCTGGTGCGGGTCACGGGTGTTCCATGCATCTTCAGCTGCCTGGACCTTCTGCAGGGCCGCCTCCTGCGTGAACGGCGGGTACGGCGGACGATCTTCCGGCATTGCAGTCTCCTATCGTTGAGAACGATCGTTCTCTATCGGCGGAGTCTACGATAGGGAACGTACGTTCTCAACGCCAAGGAGCTTCGGATGCCAGCCCCGATCACTGAGGAGCAGAACCGTTTGGACCGCGACGCCCTGCTTGACGCAGCAGAACGGCTGTTCTACGAGCAAGGGATCCAGGCGGTCGGCATGGATGAGGTCCGTGCTGCATCCGGTCTGCCTCTGAAGCGGATCTACCGATCCTTCGCGGCGAAGGAAGACCTCGTGGTGGCGGTGCTCAGGCGTCGCGATCAGCGATGGAGAGCAAACCTGGCCGCCCGCGTGGAGGCGGTCGTAGATCCCTACGAGCGCGTACTCGCGATCTTCGACTGGCTTGCCGAGTGGTTCGCAGAACCCGGCTTCCGCGGATGCGCCTGGATCAATGCCTACGGCGAACTGGGCCCCGCATCCGAGGCGGTGCGAGCCGAAGTCCGGTCGCACAAGCGGGCATTCCACGACCAGGTCGCGGTGTGGGTCCATGCCACCGGGCTGTCGGTGGTTGAACCGGTTTTCCTGCTCGCTGAAGGAGCCATCGTGACGGCCGGCATCAGTGGCGACCCCGCCCCAGCCCGCCAGGCACACGCAGCCGTCGCGACGTTGCTCGGAACCCCTTGATTACAGCCACGCCGTCAACAACCTCTTTGCCCGCAACAACTAGGGATCGTTGCTGCGGCCTCGCGAGCCGGGCGATTTCTCCAGGAGTGGTTTGCGGCCGTGCTGTCTCGGACGTCCCGATGTGGCTTCGGTGGCCGGAACCGAGCTGTTCCGGTGTTCGCCCGTTCGACGTAGGCTTCGTCACATGAGCCGGTTCGTGGACGGGATCGTGGCCGCGGCGCGGGAGAACGCCGGACCGGGCGCGCGGGGGCTGGTCACCGGCGAGCCGGACCGCCCGCGGCGGCGCACCTGGAACCAGGTGCACGACGAGGCCACGCGGGTCGCCGCCGCCCTCAGCGCCGAACTCGCCCCCGGCTCGGCGGTGGCCGTGCTGGCCGCCGATCCCGGACTGATCGCCCCGGCGGTGCAGGGCGGGTGGTTGGCCGGTTGCAGCGTGACCATGCTGCACCAACCGACCCCTCGTACCGACCTGGCGGAGTGGGCGCAGGACACGCTGCGAGTGCTGGCCATGATCGACGCGCGGCTGGTGCTGCTCGGCCCGCCGTTCGAGCAGTTGGCCGGGGTGCTGGACGAGAACGGCGTCGAGCACCGCGACCTCACCCAATGGGCCGCCTACGACCGGCGGCTGGACGAGCCCGTGCCGGTCGGCGAAGACGCCACCGCGCTGCTGCAGCTCACCAGCGGTTCCGCCGCTGAACCGAAAGCCGTGCGGATCACGCACGGCAACCTGGACGCCAACGCGGCCGCGATGGTGGCCACCGCCCGGCTGGACGCCGAACGCGACGTGGCGGTCTCCTGGCTGCCGCTGTTCCACGACATGGGCATGGTCGGCTGCCTGACGGTGCCGATGTCGATCGGCATGGAGGCGGTCAAGGTCACTCCCGCGGACTTCCTGGCTCGCCCGCTGCTGTGGCCGGAGCTGATCAGCCGCTACGGCGGCACCGTCACGGCCGCGCCGAACTTCGCCTACGCCGTGACCGGACGCCGGATGGCGCGGGCCGAGGACGGCGAATTCGACCTCTCCAGCCTCCGGTTCGCGCTCAACGGAGCCGAACCCGTGGACCCGGAGGCGGTGCGCGCGTTCACCGGCGCGGGCGCCCGGTTCGGTCTGTCCGGGACGTGCATGGTGTGCGCCTACGGGATGGCGGAATCGACGCTGGCGGTGTCCTTCGCGCCGCTGGACCGCGGCGTGGAAGTCGACGAGGTGGACGTCGATGCGCTGGAGCGCGAGCGGCGCGCGGAGCCCGCGGGCACCGGCCGCAGCCGCTCGTTCGCGCTGCTCGGGGAACCGTTGCCGGGGCTGGAAGTGAAGGCGGTCGACGACGCGGGCGAGGCGCTGGGGGAGCGGGCTGTCGGCGAGCTGCGCATCCGCGGCGCCGCGGTGACGCCCGGATACCTCACCGCGAACGGCCCGCTGCCCGCGCAGGACGCCGCAGGCTGGCTGCACACCGGTGACGAGGGCTACCTGGTCGGCGGGCAGGTGGTGATCTGCGGACGGCGCAAGGACGTGATCATCATGGGCGGCCGGAACATCTTCCCGGTGGACGTGGAACGCGCGGCGTGCGAAGTGGACGGAGTGCGCGCGGGCAACGCCGCGGCGGTCCGGCTGGACGCGGGCGATCGGCGGGAACGGTTCGCCGTGGTGCTGGAATCGAAGTCCGCCGGAACCGGCGAAGCGGAGAAGGACCTGCGCAAGGCGGTCGCCGCGCGGGTCGTGGACGCAGTCGGGGTGCGACCGGCCGCGGTGGTCGTGCTCGCACCGGGCTCGCTGCCGAAAACCCCGTCCGGCAAGCTCCGCCGCGCCGCCACCGCCGAGCTCGTGCCCGCCTGTTGAGGACGACGCGGCCGCTCAGTGGAACTGGTTCTGCGCCGGTTCCAAGCCGTGCGCGGCGAGCGCCTCGGTGGCGTCCGCGCACAGGTCGACGAAGTACGCCAGTTCCTTGCGCTGGGCCCCGGAGAAGTCCTTGAGCACGTAGTCCGCCGGATCCATCCGCCCCGGCGGCCGGTCCACGCCGAAGCGCACCCGCAGATACTCCTTCGTGCCCAGCGACTTGGTGATCGAACGGAGCCCGTTGTGCCCGTTCTCCCCGCCGCCGCGCTTGAGCCGCACGGCGCCGTGCGGCAGGTCCAGCTCGTCGTGGATCACGATCAGCGATTCGGGCGGGAGCTTGAAGAACTTCACCAGTCCGGCGACCGGCCCGCCGGAGAGGTTCATCAACGTCCGCGGCTTGGCCAGCACCACCCGGCGCTGCCCGAGCCTGCCCTCCACCACCTCGGCGTTCGCCTTGTGCGCCTTGAACTTCCCGCCGATCCGGTCGGCGAGCTCGTCGGCGACCAGGAAACCGGCGTTGTGCCGGTTGCCCGCGTAGCGCGGGCCGGGATTGCCGAGCCCGACGATCAGCGCGGGCGGTTCGGGAGTGCTCACCTGATCGTTTCCCTCGGACGCACCGCCGAAGCGGCGGCGGATGAATGCGATGGCCCGGCCGGGACCGGGGCGCGGTGCTCGCCGCGTCCCGGTCACCGGCGGGTCGGAGCTCACTCGCTCGCGGTCTCCTCGTCGGAGGCTTCCTCGACGACGCCCGCGCCCTCGGTGTCCAGCTCGGACTCCATGTCGGCGGCGGTCGGCGCCTCGGAGACGCTGACGATCAGCGTCTCCGGGTCGGCCTGCAGCGTCACGCCGCGCGGCAGCTGCAGGTCGGAGGCGTGCACCTGGGTGCCGTCCTCGGCGTCCTGCACCGACAGCTCGATCTGCTCGGGGATGTGCAGCGCCTCGGCCTCGACCTCGACCTCGTTGGCGTCCTGGGTGACCAGGACACCAGGGGCCGGGTCGCCGGAGAGCACGACCGGCACGTTCACGGTGACCTTCTCGCCGCGCCGGACCAGCAGCAGGTCCACGTGCTCGATGTAGTTCTTGATCGGGTGCGCGGTCACGGTCTTGGTCAGCGCGAGCTCGCTGGCCGACCCGGCGACCTCCAGCGTCAGCACCGCGTTCTGCCCGTTCTCGCGCACGGCGCGGGCGAAGTCGATGGCGGGCAGCGACAGGTGCTTGGGGTCGGAGCCGTGCCCGTAGAGCACCGCGGGGATCTTGCCCGCGCGGCGGGTGCGGCGGGCGGCACCCTTGCCGAACTCGGTGCGCGGCTCGACGGAAAGACGTACCTCGGACACGGTGCTGCACTCCTCGTGAAGTCGGGCGGAATCGAAATGTCGGCGGCCTGCGGCGGCGGGTGCGACCGATGACGTGGCCGACGCCGTGCTCGCGAACACCGGCCCTGCGGGGGTCGGTGCCGCTCGCGGCCGGACAACGGCCGCGATGTGGGCGGCACCGGCGTCTCTCGCGGCCACAGGGGCGAACACCGTGCCGCCGCGTCGATCACGCCGGGTCGCGTACCCGGCCTCGCCGAGGCAACCCGAACAGTTTAGGAGCCGCCGCGCGGCAGCTGCTTGCTGGGGTACCGATCCGGCCTCGGCCGGTCTAACCGGATGATCCGCTGTGCCTGCGAGAACCGGGTGCACTCGACCCGTGCCGTGTTCACCGGCGGGTCGCGGCGGGCGACGTGCCGCCGGGTTCGCGCAGCTGCTTCCCGATCGGGTCAGCCGAGTTCGCGCCCGCCCGCTCGTCCGCGTGCGGTGGGTGTTCGTTCGTCCCTCGATTCAGCGACCGTCACGGTTTGGTCGCTTGCGGATGACCGCGGCACCGCCCGGCGTTAGTTTGACGCTCATGTCCGCTGACACCAGCTCCGGTTCCACCGAGGACCACGGGAGCGCGCAAGCCGGGGCCGAACCGGCCACCGGCTGGGCCGACCGGCTCCGGCAAGTCGGCCCCGGCATCATGGCCGCCGCCACCGGAGTCGGCGCGGGCGACCTGGTCGCGACGATGATCGCCGGTGCGCGCTACGGCTACGCCCTGTTCTGGGCGGTCGTGCTCGGCACGGTGTTCAAGCTCGCGCTGGGCGAGGCCGTCGGCCGCTGGCACCTCGCTTCCGAACGCACCATGCTCTCCGGCTGGCGCACGCTCGGCTCCTGGGCCACCGGCTACTTCGGCGCCTACATCGTGGTGTGGGGCTTCGTCTACGGCGCCACCGCGATGTCGGCATCGGCGCTGCCGCTGAACGCGCTGTTCCCGGTGCTGCCGGTCAGCGGATGGGCGATCGTCTGCGGCCTGCTGGGGCTGGGACTGGTGTGGTTCGGCCGCTACGCGGTGCTGGAAAAGCTCATGACGGTGCTGGTCGGCGTCATGTTCGTGACCGTCGTGGGCACCGCGATCCTGGTCGGGCCGAACCTGCTCGAACTCGGCAAGGGGCTGGTGCCGACGCTGCCGGACGGCTCGGTCGCCTACGTGCTGGGCCTGATGGGCGGCGTCGGCGGCACGATCACCATGGCCGCCTACGGCTACTGGACCTTCGCGAAGGGCTGGCGCGGGCCGAAGTGGCTGCCGATCATGCGCACCGACAACGCGGTCGGCTACGTCACCACCGGGATCTTCGTGGTCGCGATGCTGGTCGTCGGCGCGGAGATCCTGCTCGGCCAGGACCTCACCGACAGCGACAAGGGGCTGCTCAACCTCAGCGACGTGCTCGCCGCGGACTACGGCCAATGGGCGCGGATCCCGTTCCTGGTCGGGTTCTTCGCGGTCGCGTTCAGCTCGGTGATCGGGGTGTGGAACGGGGTGAGCCTGCTGTTCGCCGACTGGTGGCGGACCTGGCGGCTGCCCAAGGAAGCCCCGGCCGAGACCGCCGAGACCTACGACCACAAGGCGGGGATGCACAGCACTCCGTACCGGCTCTACCTGCTGTGGCTGACGTTCCCGCCGATGATCCTGCTGCTGTTCGGCAAGCCGTTCCAGCTCACCCTGGTCTACGGCGTGCTGGGTGCGTTGTTCATGCCGTTCTTGGCGGGCACGCTGCTGGTGCTGCTGAACTCGCGCTCGATGATGCCGCCCGAGCACCGCTCCCGCTGGGTCTCGAACGTGCTGCTGGGGCTGTGCCTGGTGCTGTTCGTCGGGGTGGCGGTCAACGAACTCGTCGGCGCGGTGATGTGATCTCCGTCGCGGCTGGAATTCCGGCCGGTGCGCCGGATGTTCTGGCGGGCAAACACCGCCCGGACAGGAAGTGATCATGACCTCGACCGACCGCGCCGCAGCCTTCCAGCTCTCCGAGGACGCGCAGGACCTGCTGTTCCGCGCCGCCCGCACCGCGAACTCCTTCAGCTCCGAACCGGTCGACGACGAGCAGATCCGCGCGATCTACGACCTGGTCAAGTGGGGCCCGACCTCGATGAACCAGCAGCCGCTGCGGATCGCGCTGGTGCGCTCGGACGAGGGCAAGCAGCGGCTGCTGCCGCACCTGTCCGAAGGCAACCGGGCCAAGACCGAGTCGGCGCCGCTGGTCGCGGTCCTGTCCGCGGACACCGACTTCCACGAGAACCTGCCCAAGGTCTTCCCGCACAAGCCGGACGCCAAGGACATGTGGGCGGGCGACGACGGGTTCCGCGCCGAGCACGCCAAGCTCAACGGCACCCTGCAAGTCGGCTACTTCATCCTCGGCGTGCGCGCCGCGGGGCTGGCCGCGGGCCCGATGACCGGTTTCGACGCCGCGGGCATCAACGCCGAGTTCTTCCCGGACGGCCGCGAGAAGGTCCTCGTCGTGGTCAACATCGGCAAGCCCGGCGAGAACCCCTGGTTCGACCGCCTGCCCCGGCTCGACTACGACGAGGTCGTCACCACGCTCTGACGGCCCGGAAACACCCGGCACGACACCGAAAAGCCCGGCCCCCGAAGCGGGGGACCGGGCTTTTCGGCGTTCTGGGGACGCTCAGGCGTGGCCGTTGAACAAGCTGGTCACCGAGCCGTCCTCGAAGACCTGGTGGATCGCTTCGGCCACCAGCGGGGCGATGGACAGCACCCGCAGCGTGGGGAAGTGGTGGTCCTCCGGGATCGGCAGCGTGTTGGTCAGCACGACCTCCTTGGCTCCGCAGGAGGACAGCCGCTCCACCGCCGGGCCGGACAGCACGCCGTGCGTCGCCGCGATGATCACGGCCTTGGCGCCCGCCTCCAGCAGCTGCTCGGTGGCCTTGGTGATCGTGCCGCCGGTGTCGATCATGTCGTCGACCAGCACGCACAGCCTGCCCTCGACGTCACCGACGACGCGGTTGGCGACCACCTGGTTCGGCTTCGTGGGGTCCCGGGTCTTGTGGATGAACGCCAGCGGAGTCCCGCCGAGGTTGTCCGCCCACTTCTCGGCCACGCGCACCCGGCCGGAGTCCGGCGATACCACGGTGATCTTCTCTTCGGAGTAGGTCTCGCGCACGTAGTCCGACAGCACCGTCTGCGCCAGCAGGTGGTCCACCGGCCCGTCGAAGTAGCCCTGGATCTGGTCGGTGTGCAGGTCCACCGTCATGATCCGGTCCGCACCGGCGGTCTTGAACAGGTCCGCCATCAGCCGCGCCGAGATCGGCTCGCGGCCCTTGTGCTTCTTGTCCTGCCGTGCGTAGCCGTAGAACGGCATGACCACGGTGATCCGCTTCGCGCTGGCCCGCTTGAGCGCGTCCACCATGATCAGCTGTTCCATGATGGCGTCGTTCAGCGGCGTGCAGTGCGACTGGATTACGAAGGCGTCGCAGCCGCGGACCGACTCGTCGTAGCGGACGAAGATCTCGCCGTTGGCGAACTTGTAGGCCGCCTGGGGCGTGACCGTCACGTCGAGCTGCTTGGCCACCTCCTCGGCAAGTTCCGGGTGGCTGCTCCCGGAGAAGAGCTTCAAGCTCTTCTTCGGGGTCGCAGACATGGCACTCACGGTCATCGTCCCTCCCCGTTGACGCCCATCATCGGGAGTCACTGATCGGATTGGTGGTCAGGTCAGATCCCGACCGCTCCAGCGCCCGCTGAGCGGCCTGGTCGGCGGCGGTGTCCGGGCGGCGGCGAGCCACCCAGCCTTCGATGTTGCGCTGCCTCCCGCGGGCGACCGCCATGGCGCCCGGGGGGACGTTCTGGGTGATGACCGAACCGGCGGCGGTGTAGGCGCCGTCGCCCACCTCGACCGGAGCGACGAACATGTTGTCCGCGCCGGTGCGGGCGTGCGATCCGATCACGGTGCGGTGCTTGGCCACTCCGTCGTAGTTGACGAACACGGTGGCCGCGCCGATGTTGCTGTTCTCGCCGACCTCGGCGTCGCCGACGTAGGTCAGGTGCGGCACCTTGCTGCCCGCGCCGATCTCGGCGTTCTTGGTCTCCACGAAGGTGCCGATCTTGCCGTCGGCGCCGAGCCGGGTGCCGGGGCGCAGGTAGGCGAACGGGCCCGCGGAGGCACCGGGGCCGACCTCGGCTCCCTCGCCGTGCGAGCGCACCACGGACGCGCCGGGCCGCACCGCGCAG
Organism: Saccharopolyspora sp. SCSIO 74807; assembly: GCF_037023755.1. NCBI lineage: Bacteria > Bacillati > Actinomycetota > Actinomycetes > Pseudonocardiales > Pseudonocardiaceae > Saccharopolyspora > Saccharopolyspora sp. SCSIO 74807. The sequence continues at coordinate 2,492,580 of NZ_CP146100.1, forward strand.
CCGGTGAGCGTGGTGTCCGGCCCGATCACCGCGCCTTCGCCGACGCTGGTGCCCGCGCGCAGCTGCACGCCCGGTTCGAGCAGCACGTCCCGGTCCAAGGACACGTCGCAGTCCAGCCACACCGAGGCCGGGTCGGTGACCGTGACACCCGCGCGCATCCAGTCCAGCACGAGCCTGCGGTTGAACTCCGCGCCGAGCCGCGCCAGCTGCACCCGGTCGTTCACGCCCTCGACCAGCCACGTGTCCGCGCACACCAGCGCGCCCACGGACTTCCCGTCGCCGCGGGCGATGGAGAGCACATCGGTCAGGTACAGCTCACCTTGCGCGTTGTCGGTGGAGAGCCGGGCCAGCGCCTCGGACAGCACCGCGGCGTCGAAGGCGTAGACCCCGGAGTTGATCTCGTCGATGGCCGCCTGCTCGGCGGTCGCGTCCTTCTGCTCGACGATCCCGGTGACCTGCCCGGACCCGTCGCGCACGAGGCGCCCGTAGCCGGTGGGGTCCGCGACGACCGCGGAGAGCACGGTGGCCGCGTTGCCGTTGTCGTGGTGCTCGCGCAGCAACGCGCTCAGCGTCGTCGCGTCCAGCAGCGGCACGTCGCCGTAGCTGACCAGGACCGTGCCGGACGTGCGGTCCGCGAGCGCGTCGAGCCCGCAGGCCACCGCGTGGCCGGTCCCGAGCTGTTGGTCCTGCACGGCGGTGCGGACGTCGCGGTCCAGCTCGCCCGCGACGTCGGCGAGGTGCTCGCCGACCGCGTCCTTGCCGTGCCCGATCACGACGACGAGGTCCTCGGGATCGGTGCCCGCCGCGGCGCGCACCGCGTGTTCCACCAGCGGGCGGCCGGCGAGCCGGTGCAGGACCTTCGGCGTGGCCGAACGCATCCGGGTGCCTTCGCCCGCGGCCAGCACGATCGCGTGCACCCGGGCGTCGTCCGGGGACCAGCCACCGGGGGAACCGCCACCGGGGGAGCCGCCACCGGGGGAGCCGGAAGCAGCCGCGCCGGACGTGCTGTCGGGGGCGGGCCGGGCGTTCGCGCCCTGGGGCATCAACGCACTCCCTCGGGTCTCAAGCGGGTTCGACGCCGATACGCCGGAGTCGCCCTGTTCGGTGCGGCCACGGTGCGCTATGGCGCCGCTGGCCGACTGCTGATGGCGTCCAAGCGGGTGAAGGGTAACCGGATCGACTCCGGGTCGGGCCGGGTGCCCCGTCCGCTCGTTCCGGCGGAAGCCGATGATACCTCCCCCGCAAGGTCCGGCCCCGTCGCCATGGCCCGTCTCAACTGGGTATTCGTGATCGGACGCGTAGCTGCTGCGGCGCGCGGCCACCGCAGGCGGATGGCGGCGCCGGAATAGCGGCAAATGTGCGGAGAAGGCATCAGGTTGATCACCGAGCGTGCGAGCCGTGGACGCAATAGCGCGATCGGGGTGATTTCCGACGAAGCCGCCGTGTGGCGGCGGGGACGCACCCGCGCTCAGTGCGGTTGCGGAGGGATCCAGGTCTCCTGCTCGCGCGGGCCGCTCGGCCCCGCCGGGTACTGCGCGTCCTCGGCCGCCGCGAACGTCGCGACCTGGTTCCCGCCGCCGCGCTTGGCCTGGTACATCGCCGCGTCCGCGCGGGCCAGCACCTGGGCGCCGGACTCCTGCGCGCGCATCGCGACCACGCCGATCGACAACGTCACCCCGCGCGAAAGGGCCTTCGGCAACCGGGCGATCGCCTCGACCGTGCGCTGCAACGCGGATTCCGCGTCCGTGAGCGCCACGACGGGCAGCAGCACGACGAACTCGTCGCCGCCGTAGCGGGACACGAAGTCGTCCACCCGCAGCGTGTCCCGCAACGTGGTCGCGACGACGCGCAGCACGTCGTCGCCTTCGGCGTGCGAGCAGCGGTCGTTGACCTCCTTGAACCCGTCCAGGTCGACCAGCGCGATCGACAGCGGCTGCGCCTCCGCGCTGCCCAGCAGCGAGTCCAGCCGGTCGTCCAGCGCCCGGCGGTTGGACAACCCGGTCAGCGGGTCCTGCAGCGCCTGCTGCGTGATCGCGTCGTGGCGCAGGTTCAGCCGCGCGTTCTCCAACCGGCTGGAAAGCGTCGAGTACCGCGCCTCCCGCATCGTCCACAGCTCGGTCTCCAGCTCGAGCACGTACTCGCCCAGCGCGTCGCTGATCGGCTCGTCGATCTCGACCAGCCGGGCGTACTCCCTGGCCAGCGAGATCCGCAGCGTCGGGTCGGAGGTGTCGGTCGTGACGTGCGAGCGGGAGTCCTGCCCCGCCGCCCTGGACGGGGCGAGCACCGACACGGCCTCCGCGCGCCGATCGGCCGACATCAGGCAGCGGGACAGCGCGATCGCCACGATGATCTTCTCCCGCGGGTGGATCGCGCGGTCCAGCGAGCGCAACCGCTGCAACCGCTCGATGTGCTCCGGACCGGGCTGCGCGAGCGCGTGCGCGGCGCCGAGCAGCGGGATCTGGTCCCACGCGGTGCGGTCCGGCAGCCGCGGGAACAACGACTCCTGCCACGGGCCTTCGACCGCGTAGGCCAGCGCGGAGGCGGTGGCGAACCGCTCACCGGCCTCGTCGTCCTCGCCGATGCGCTCCAGCCGCAGTCCCCAGCCCAGCAGCATCCGGCAGCGGTTCATCATGTGCACCGCGATCTCGTGCGGCCCGCCGCTCTCCCGGATGCGGTGGTGCGCGCGGCCCATGACGACCTCGGCCATCTCGTAGACGCCGAGCTGGGTGAGCACGTAACCGAGGTCGATCAGCGCGGTCGCCAGCAGCCGGTCCCAGGACCGCCGCCCCAGCGCGGTGTCCGGTACGAGTTCGTCCTCCAGCATCGCCAGGCCCCACGCGACCTCGCTGATCGCGTTGTCCTCACCGCTGGCCAGCAGCTGCCGCCTGCCGCGCAGCGCCCGCGCGTCCGCCTCCAGCACCAGCAGGCCGTGCCTGCGGCTGTGCGTGAGCAGTTCGTCCAGCAGCGGGTCCGCGCCGTGCGCGAGGCCGGGGGTGGACAGCCGCATCGCGGCGCAGTGCCGGAGCAGCTGGGCGACGATGCGCGGTTCGCCGCGGCGCTGCGCCTCGGCGAGCAGGCCGTCGGCTTCGCGGATGGTGCCGCGCTGGCCGAGTGCGTCGCTGTTCTGCCCGACGGCGCTCAGTTCGCGCGCGCGACCCACCAACCACGCGTCGCTGACTTCGCTCAGCGCGGTTGTCGCGTCGTCGCGCACGTCCGTCGCGTCCTCGTGCAGCGGCGCACACCCCCTGCTGGGAATCAGCCCGGCCGGGGCCGGGAGGTCGGCGATCGTCACGGCTGCGCCGGGCATCGCGCACCCGGCAGGACCGGCAACCGCCTTACCGGCCCGGCCGCACCGCCTGCGACCGCTGCTCCGCCGCCAGGACTCGAACCTGGACCATCAGAACCAAAATCTGAGGTGCTGCCTTTACACCACGGCGGATCGGTCGGTGGGCGGTCCCGCTCGCGAGCCCGCCGCTTCGGCCGGCCTGCGCACGGACCGGTTCGGCGGCAGAGCTTACCGGCACGCCTGCAGGCCGTGTCAGCCCAGTCGACATGGTGGCACGTTCGTCCAGCGCGCCTGCCCGGCAGATCAATTCCGGACACGCCCGAGCTGGTGCGACACGCCGCAATATCATCGCCGGGGGGTGACGATCGTGCATCCACGAACTTACGCTGCCGTAGGTTACGGTCCCGTAGGATTCGGGGTCGACGGCCGCGCACCCGGCGCAGGCAGACCGTCCTTCCCACCACCTGACCAGTTGAGGTAGTGAGCATGACAGCAGCAACGAGCGTTGCGCCCGAGGCGCCCAGCGCCGACACCGGACCGAAACCGCTGACCGCGGGCGATCGGCCGAGAGTCGCACAGTTCTTCGTGTACCTGTTCGTCACCGTGCCGACGCTGGCCGTGATCGCTGCCGTGCCGTTCGCCTGGGGCTGGGGGCTGGGCTGGGTCGACGTGGGGCTCGCCGCGGTCTTCTACGTGATCAGCGGGCTCGGGGTCACCGTCGGCTTCCACCGGCACTTCACGCACGGCTCGTTCAAGGCCAAGCGCGGGCTGCGCGCTGCGCTGGCGATCGCGGGCATGACCTCGCTGCAGGGCCCGGTGATCACCTGGGTCGCCGACCACCGCAGGCACCACGCCTACTCGGACCGGGACGGCGATCCGCATTCGCCGTGGCGGTTCGGCAGCTCGCCCGCGGCGCTGGCCAAGGGCTTCTGGTACGCGCACATGGGCTGGTTGTTCGAGCGCGCGTTCACCAACGAGGACCGGTTCGCCCCGGACCTGCGCAAGGACTCCGCGCTGGTGCGGCTCAACAGCCTGTTCGTGCTGTGGACGGCGCTGAGCCTGGTGCTGCCCGCGGTGCTCGGCGGGCTGCTGACCTGGTCCTGGTGGGGCGCGCTGACCGCGTTCTTCTGGGCCGGTCTGGTGCGGGTCGCGCTGCTGCACCACATCACGTGGTCGGTGAACTCGATCTGCCACATGATCGGCGAGCGGCCGTTCAAGAGCCGGGACAAGGCGGCGAACTTCTGGCCGCTGGCGATCGTGTCGTTCGGTGAGTCCTGGCACAACTCGCACCACGCCGATCCGACCTGCGCCCGGCACGGGGTGCTGCGCGGGCAGTTGGACATCTCGGCGCGGACGATCTGGGCGTTCGAGAAGCTGGGCTGGGCGTGGAAGGTGCGCTGGCCGAACGAGAAGCGGCTGGCCCGGATCGCGGTCACCGAGCACAAGGGCTGAACCGGGCGGCACGACCGGAACGCAGCGGGCGGCGCGAACTCGGCACGCGTCCGGGGAGGTCCGCATCGTGCCCGGCAGCGGCGGCTAGGGTTGCCGCGTGGCGGGACGGCGGAAGCGGAACTCCCCGGACTCGGAGACCAGACGCCGTTCGGCGCGCACGGCCCGGGTCCGGATGACCGGTGAGGAACGGCGCCAGCAACTGCTCGACGTGGCGCGGGCCCTGTTCGCGGAGAAGGGGTTCGAGGCGGCCTCCATCGAGGAGATCGCGCACCGGGCCGGGGTCTCCAAGCCGGTCGTCTACGAGCACTTCGGCGGCAAGGAAGGCGTCTACGCGGTCGTGGTGGACCGCGAGATGCGCAACCTGCTGGACCTGGTCGTCTCCGCGCTGTCCGCCGGTCACCCCCGTGCGCTGCTGGAACAGGCGGCCACGGCGTTGCTGGAGTACATCGACAACTCCACCGACGGGTTCCGCATCCTGGTGCGCGACTCGCCGGTGGCCAGCACGACGGGCACCTTCTCGTCGCTGCTCAACGACATCGCCAGCCAGGTCGAGCACATCCTCGGGCTGCAGTTCAGCGCGAAGGGCTACGACGCGAAGCTGGCGCCGCTCTACAGCCAGGCGCTGGTGGGCATGGTCGCGCTGACCGGCCAGTGGTGGCTGGAGGTGCGCAAGCCGAAGAAGGAAGAGGTCGCCGCGCACCTGGTCAACATGGCCTGGAACGGGCTGTCCCACCTGGAGCACAAGCCCAAGCTGGGCAACTGGCGGTGAATCCTCCCCGAGTGAACGGTCCGCTGGACCGACCGGGCGCACGGTCCGTTCACTTCCGGAACTTCGCTTTACGACTGGGCAATAATGGGACGAGAGGTCCGCTGAAACTGAGGTGATCACGGTGTGCGATGATCTGAACACTATGAGTAGTGCACTCGCGTACACCGGCGGTCCGCCTTACGCGCTGGCCGATTGGGAGTCGCTCGACGAGGACCCGGGCGGCAACCGGGTGGAGCTGATTGGCGGACATTTCAAGGTGACTCCTGCGCCCAGCTACGCCCATCAGGCGATCAGTGACGAACTCCGGCTGCTCCTGCGGCAGGCGTTGCGCCGCGAGGAACGTTCGGACCTCGTGGCGGTGAGCGCGTTGGGAATCAGCGTCGTCGAGGGCATGGGGTTCGTTCCGGACATCAGCGTTGTTCCCGCGCAGAGCGACGGCACGATCAAGGTGGCGGCGTCCGAAGTGCTGCTCGCGGTGGAAGTCGTCTCGCCGCGGACGCGCAAGGACGACCGCATGGTCAAGCCCGAGGCGTACGCGCAGGCCGGAGTTCCGTTCTACTGGCGGGTCGAGCCGATGCCCGGGGCGCCGCCCGCGATCTTCTGTTTTCAGCTCGACAAGGGAGAGTACGCCGAGTCCGCAGTGGTGGAGTCCGGTCGGCCCGCCACGGTCAAGGCCGCTCCGGTGGACGTCGATCTCGACGTCGACGTGCTGTACGAGCAGATCTTCGGTGCCTGGTCACGTTGACGAGATGCGCAGCACCTGGTCGTTCTCGCCGTTGGACGTCGTGACATAGAGGGCACCGTCAGGGCCTTGGCGTGCGGCGCGGAGACGGCCGTGCGTGCCGTCGAGCTCCGATGGGATCAGGACTTCCTGCACTGCGCCGTTGGGTTCCAGCCGGTACAGCAGCAGCTTCGAGCCCTTGAGCGCGGGCACTGCGAGCATCCCGTCGAGCTCGCCCCACTGCGGGCCGGTGAGGAACGTGGCTCCGGATACCGCCTCGGTCGCGTCGCCGGACGACCACACCGCGGGTACCGCGTCCGGGAACCGCCGCAGGTCGGTCATCGGCACCGACTCGTCGTAGGAGTCCGAGCTGCCGCCGCGCGACGGGTCCCAGCCGTAGTTTCGGCCCGGGACCAGCACGTTGAGCTCGTCGTCGCGATCCGGACCGTGCTCGGCGACGACCACCTGACCACCAGGGCGCGGCGCGATGCCTTGCGCGTTCCGGTGCCCGTAGGTGTAGATCAGCCGCTCGGCCGGGTCCGGCGAGTTCGCGAACGGGTTGTCCGGCAGCGGTTCTCCGGTGCGCAAGTCCATTCGCAGCACCTTCCCGCCCAGGCCGCTGCGGTCCTGCGCGGCTCCGGGGTCCGCGGCATCACCGGTGGTCACCAGCAGCGAACCGTCCTCGGCCAGCGCGGGGCGGCAACCGGAGTGCCTGCCGCCCTGGTTCACCGGCAGCCCGGTGAGCAGCGGCGGCCCGACCCGCTGCGCGCTGCTGCCGTCTTCGGAGAGCCGCCAGTTGATCAGCCGGACGTCCACCGGCCGCCCGTTCTCCTGGTACGTCTGGCACGTCAGGAACTGCCGCGTGCTGGCGAAATCCGGATGCACCAGCAGGCCCATCAGCCCGCCCTCGCCGCGCGCGAACACGTCGGAGAAGTCGGCCCGCACCGGCCGGACCTGCGCTCCCGGGCGGTTGCCGGTGAGCAGTCCGAGCTTGCCGGAGCGCTGCGGGATCAGTGCGGTGCCATCCGGCAGGAAGCCGATGTCCCAAGGGTGCGTCAGCCCGCCCGCGACCACTTCGACGCCGAGCGCGGCCGGTTCCGGCGCCCTCGCGGCGGCCTCCGATGGCGTGCCGTCCGGAGCGCTGCACGCAGCGAGCAGCAGGGTCACGGCGAAAGCGGCGAACCGGACTGTGCGCATGGTCACAGTATGTCAGCAAGGCATAGCCGCCGGTCCAGCGAACGGGAGCCATCGATCCGGGGCGGCCCAGAAGCGTCGGTGCGGAGTCGTAGGCTGGACGGTGACTCCCGCCGCCCGGACCTCCCGGGACGTGCCCGATTCCCGGACGAGATCAGCACGGTTCCCGGAGCTACCGGCCCCCGGTGGTGCCGCCCCGGATCACCGATCCACGCCGGGTGCGGCCGCACGACTCGGCCAGCAACCGGGTACGCCGATGGGCCGGAGGCAAAGTCGTTCCCGGGGACGGGTCTGTGCGCGTTTCCGGTGATTCTCGGTGCGAGGGATGCTCCATGACCCAGGCTGGTCCTGCCACGGCTACGGAAGCGGCGCCGGCCGCCGCGCTGCGCGGGCTGCTCGGCCCGCTGCTGGACGATGCCGCTTTCCAGCGGCTGATCGAGTCCGCGGGCAGTCCGCACGTGGTGCTGGAAGGTCCCGTGGCGGCCCGTCCGCTCACCGCCGCCGCGCTGGCCGAAGGAGCCTCGGCGCCGGTGCTGCTGGTCACCGCGACCGGCCGGGAAGCCGAGGAGACCGCGACAGCGGTCGGTGACCTGATCGGCGCCGACGGCGTCGCGGTCTTCCCGTCGTGGGAGACGCTGCCGCACGAGCGGCTCTCCCCGCGTGCGGACACCGTGGGCCGCAGGCTGGCGGTGCTGCGCAGGCTCGCGCATCCCGAGGAGCACGCCGAAGGCCCGGTCCGGGTGCTGGTCTCGACGGTGCGCAGCCTGATCCAGCCGATCGCACCCGGCCTCGGCGAGCTGCCCCCGGTGCGGCTCGAACTGGAGCAGGAGCACGACTTCGAGGAGCTGGTGCAGCGGCTGACCGGCCTGGCCTACACCCGGGTCGACATGGTGGAGAAGCGCGGCGAGTTCGCCGTGCGCGGCGGCATCGTCGACGTGTTCCCGCCCACCGAGGAACACCCGCTGCGCGTGGAGTTCTGGGGCGACGAGGTCACCGAGATCCGCCCGTTCTCCGTCGCCGACCAGCGCTCGCTGCCGGAAGCCACCGACACCGACCTGTACGCGCCCGCCTGCCGCGAGCTGTTGATCACCGATCAGGTCGCCGAGCGCGCCGGGAAGCTCGCCGAGCAGCACTCCGCCGACGGGCACCTCTCCGAGATGCTCGGCAAGATCGCCGGCGGCGCCGCGGTGGAGGGCATGGAGGCGTTGATCCCCGCGCTGTGCGAAGGGGAGATGCGGCTGCTGACCGACCTCGTCCCGGCGGGTACGCACGTGGTGCTGGCCGATCCGGAGAAGGTGCGGGCGCGCGCGGCGGACCTGGTGCGCACCGGCCAGGAGTTCCTGGAGGCGTCCTGGATGGTCGCCGCCGACGGCGGCCGCGCCCCGATCGACCTGGGGGCCTCGGCCTACCGCGGGTTGAGCGACGTCGCCGAGCACACCCGCGAGCTCGGACTGCCGTGGTGGACGTTGACGCAGCTGTCCGGCGACGGCGAGCAAGGCGCGCTGCAGCTGCCGCTGAAGCAGGTCGAGGCGTACCGCGGCGAGGTCGAGCGCGCGTACGCGGACCTGCGCGCGCACACCGCTTCCGGAGGCGCGGCCGTGCTGGTCGTCCCCGGGCAGGGCACGGCGCAGCGGGCGGTGCAGCAGTTCCGCGAGGCCGAACTGCCGGTGCAGCCCGCCAAGGAGGGCCTGGTCGAGGCGCCGCAGCCCGGTGTGATCACCGTGGTCCGCGGCGGCCTGGAGGACGGTTTCGCGGCTCCGGACGCGGGCCTGGTGGTGCTCACCGAAGCCGACCTGACCGGCGGCCGCGGCGGCACCTCGACCAAGGACATGCGGCGGATGCCGTCCAAGCGGCGCAACGCCGTGGATCCGCTGGCGCTCAAGCAGGGCGATTTCGTGGTGCACGAGCAGCACGGCATCGGCAAGTACGTCGAGATGGTGCAGCGAACTGTCGGCGGTGCGACCCGCGAGTACCTGGTGCTGGAGTACGCCTCCAGCAAGCGCGGCCAGCCGGGTGACAAGCTGTTCGTGCCCACCGACCAGCTCGACGAGGTCTCCCGCTACGTGGGCGGTGAGCTGCCGACGCTGAACAAGCTCGGCGGCTCGGACTGGAAGAACACCAAGGCCAAGGCGCGCAAGGCGGTCAAGGAGATCGCCGCGGAGCTGGTGCAGCTCTACGCCGCCCGCCAGTCCTCGACCGGGCACGCCTTCGGCGCGGACTCCCCGTGGCAGCGCGAGCTGGAGGACGCCTTCCCCTACACCGAGACCGGCGACCAGCTCGCCGCGATCGACGAGGCCAAGTCCGACATGGAACGCGCGGTGCCGATGGACCGGGTGGTCTGCGGCGACGTCGGCTACGGCAAGACCGAGATCGCGGTGCGCGCGGCGTTCAAGGCGGTGCAGGACGGCAAGCAGGTCGCGGTGCTGGTGCCGACGACGCTGCTGGCCCAGCAGCACCTGAACACCTTCACCGACCGGATGCGCTCCTTCCCGGTGACCATCAAGGGGATGTCCAGGTTCACCGACGCGCGGGAGTCGGAGCAGACCACTGCGGGCCTCGCGGACGGCTCGGTGGACATCGTGATCGGCACGCACCGGCTGCTGCAGACCGGCGTGCGCTACAAGGACCTCGGCCTGGTGATCGTGGACGAGGAGCAGCGCTTCGGCGTCGAGCACAAGGAGCACATCAAGGCGCTGCGCACGCACGTGGACGTGCTGACGATGTCGGCGACGCCGATCCCGCGGACGCTGGAGATGAGCATGGCCGGGATCCGCGAGATGTCCACGATCCTGACCCCGCCGGAGGAGCGGCACCCGGTGCTGACCTACGTCGGCGCCTACGACGAGAAGCAGGTCGCCGCCGCGATCCGCCGCGAGCTGCTGCGCGACGGCCAGGTGTTCTTCGTGCACAACCGGGTGTCGACGATCGAGAAGGCGGCCCGGCACCTGCGCGAGCTCGTGCCGGAGGCGCGGATCGTCACCGCGCACGGGCAGATGAACGAGGACCGGCTGGAGAAGATCATCCAGGGGTTCTGGGAGCGCGAGCACGACGTGCTGGTGTGCACCACGATCGTCGAGACCGGGCTGGACATCTCGAACGCGAACACGCTGATCGTGGAGCGCTCGGACATGCTCGGGCTGTCCCAGCTGCACCAGCTGCGCGGGCGCGTCGGGCGGGCGCGCGAGCGCGGGTACGCGTACTTCCTGTACCCGGGCGAGAAGCCGCTCACCGACACCGCGCACGACCGGCTCGCCACGATCGCGCAGAACTCCGAGCTGGGCGCGGGCATGGCGGTGGCGATGAAGGACCTGGAGATCCGCGGCGCGGGCAACATCCTCGGCGCCGAGCAGTCCGGGCACATCGCGGGCGTCGGGTTCGACCTGTACGTGCGGCTGGTCGGGGAGGCCGTGGAGGCGTTCAAGCAGCACGCGGGCGCGGAACCCGGTTCGGCCGACGAGGAGCTGTCCGAGGTCCGGGTGGACCTGCCGGTGGACGCGCACATCCCGCACGACTACGTGCCGGGGGAGCGGTTGCGGCTGGAGGCGTACCGCAAGATCGCCGCGGCCGTGGATCAGGAGTCGCTGGACGCGGTGCGCGCCGAGCTCGGCGACCGCTACGGGCAGCTGCCGGAGCCGGTGGAACGGTTGCTGAAGGTCGCGCGGTTCCGCCAGGTCTGCCGCGAGTACGGGGTCACCGAGGTGACCTTGCAGGGCTCGTCGCTGCGGGTGGCGCCGATGGAGCTGGCGGACTCGCAGCAGATGCGGCTCAAGCGGCTGTACCCGAAGGCGGTGTACAAGGCGGCGGTGCGCACGGTGTCGGTGCCGCGTCCGACCGAGGGTGCCGCGGGCGGGCGGATCGGCGCACCGCCGTTGCGCGACGTTGCGCTGCTGGAGTGGTGCACGCAGCTGCTCGCGTCGCTGGCCGGAAAGCCCGCCGCGGTGGGCTGATCCGCCGTTCGCGCTGCTTGGCGATCGACCGTTCCGCCGAGCTCGTTGCGACGCCCGCGTTCACTCTGCCGTATTTTTTCCCGCGGAGAACGGGAAAATCGCCGCGAGGCAACCTCGTGCGCTGTCCGGCGTCTGTCAATGTGCAGGAACATCCTGACCGACGCGCGCCGTGCGGTGGACGAAAGGACCAGCGGTGGAAGGTCGCTCGCGAGGACCGCAGCACCCCGGATCCCGTCCGGGTCCCAGCCCGCGCCCGGGACCTTCGCGGCCCGGTGAAGCCACCACGGTGCGCCGCCCAGTGCCGCGCAGCGACACCTGGGCCGAGCCGCCGAAGCGGCGCAGACCTGCCCGGATGTTCGCGCGGACGATGGTCGCGCTGCTGTCGGTCGCGGTACTGGCCACTACCGGCTACGCGTGGGCGACGCTGCGCGGCCTCAACGGCGGGCTGGCGGGTAGCGATGTGATCGGCGGCTTCAGCGAGCCGGACGGTGCCACCGACATCCTGCTGGTCGGCAACGACAGCCGCACCGACTTCGACGGCAACCCGCTGCCGGACGAAGTCCTGAAAACGCTGCGGACCACCGATGACGGGGGCGGCGACCTCACCGACACGATGATCCTGATCCGGATCCCGAACGGTGGCGGGCGCGCCAGCGCCGTGTCGTTCCCGCGCGACACGATGGTCCGGATGGGCAACGGGTTCGGGAAGAACAAGCTCAACTCCGCGATGGCCCGCGCCAAGAGCGCCGCCGAGCAGCGGCTGCAGTCCAGCGGGGTCACCGACCCGAAGCAGCTCGAACTGCAGTCCAAGGCCGAAGGCCAGAAGTTCCTGATCAAGACCCTGGAAGACCTCTCCGGGGTGAGCATCGACCACTACGCCGAGGTGAACCTGCTCGGGTTCTACGACATCACCAAGGCCGTCGGCGGGGTTCCGGTGTGCCTGCTGGAACCGGTCGATGAGCCCGATTCCGGTGCGGACTTCGACGCGGGTCCGCAGCGGATCTCCGGCGGTGACGCGCTCGCGTTCGTGCGGCAGCGGTACGGACTTCCGCGCTACGACCTGGATCGGGTGCGCAGGCAGCAGGTGTTCATGTCCGGGCTGGCGCAGGAGGTGCTGTCCGCGGGGACGCTGGCGAATCCGGCGAAGCTGTCCGAGCTGGTCTCGGCGGTGCGGCAGTCCGTGGTGCTGGACAAGGGCTGGGACGTGCTCAGCTTCGCCCAGCAGATGCGCGGCATCGCCGGTGGCGACATCGATTTCCAGACCATCCCGGTGGAACTCGTCGGTGAATCCGGGAAGGAGGACGTGACCATCGACGAGTCCGAGGTGCGGCAGTTCGTCGCGGACCTGCTGCTGCCTCCGCAGGAACGACTCGTCCGGCAGCAGGCCGAGCGGGCCGAAGCCGAGCGGTCCGAGGCCGCGCAACCATCGGAGAGCACCGCACGGCCGGAGATCACCGCGCACGTCTACAACACGACGGGCGTCACCGGCCTCGCGGCCTCGGTGCAGGAAAACCTTGCGGGACAAGGGTTCGTCTCGGGCGAGACGGGCAACGCGAAGTCGATGAGCTCGTCGGTGGTGCGGGTCGCGCCCGGTGAGAGCGCTTCGGGCGAGCAGGTCGCGGCGGCGCTCGGGGGGCTGCCGGTGGCCGAGAGCGGGTCCGTTTCCGCCGGTTCGGTGCAGGTGTACCTGGGCAGCGACTACGACGGGCCGGGTGCGCAGAACTTCGCCGGTGCGCCGAGTCTGCGGCTCGACGGGTTGCAGCGGGCCGCGCCGCGTCCGGCGCAGTCTCCCGCTCCGGAAAAACCGATCACCGCCGACGGCGTGCCCTGCGTGCATTGACCGTACACAGTGGACGATCGAGGGTCCTGCCAGGTGGTGCGCCTTCACCCCGGGATGATCTCGTGAGAAGGTGGCCGCCGTGCGTTCCGCGATCATCCGCTCCCGCCTGCTCGGTTCCTTGGTGCTGGCCGCGATCCTGCTCGCGGGCTGCGGAAACGGACCCGCGTCCGTCGGTGCCGCGGCCTTCGTCGGCGACTCGCGGATACCGGTCAACGAGGTGCAGGGCCGCTTCCGCACCGTGCTGGACAAGGAACCCGCGGCCAAGCAGCAGCTGGACCAGCAGGGCCAGCTCGGCGAGTTCGGGCGGCGGCTGGCCACCGACCTGGTCCGCAGGCGCCTGGTGGAGCAGGCGACCCGCGACGAGGGATTGCGGGTGGACGAGCGGCAGCTCACCGAGCTGATCAACGCGGCGGGTGGTCCGGAGAAGGCCAGCGCGGGCCAGATCTACACCCCGGCCGACTTCCGGGACGCGATGCGTTCGCGGCTGCTGACCGGCGAGCTCGGCCGCAAGTACATCGATCGGCTCGGGGTGACCTACGACGTCACCTCCGCCACCAATCGGCGCGAGGCCGAGGACAAGGCGCGCCGGATGTCCCGCGGCGAGCAGGAATCCGCGGCAGTGGTGGCCGCCGACCGGCAAGCGGGCGTTGGCGCGGCCACCGGTGAGCACCTGCGTTCGGCCGAGGTGCCGGAGTTGGCGGCCGCGACGCCGCTGTTCGGCGCGCTGCCGGGTACGACGATGGCGTTCGAGCTCCAGCCGCAGTCCGGGCAGTGGACCGTGGTGCGGATCAAGCAGCGCAGCACCGAGGAGCGGGCGGCGCCGAGCGGGGCCGGTGCGGACGAGGCGAAGATGCAGGCGGTGGGCGCGCAACTGCTGCGGGTCACCGCGCAGCGGATCGGTGTGCAGCTCAGCCCGCGATACGGCGTGTGGGACGAGATCGCGCTTTCGGCCGCGCCGAGCGCGGGGGAGACGATCGGTATCGCCTTCCAGCCGCGGCGGGCCTGATGGTGCGAGGCCGCGCCCTCGGGATTCGCCGGTTTCGAGATCACCCGGACGAGGTGACGCGCCGGTGTGTCGGGCGGGGGTCCGGCCGCCGCCGCGGGCAATCTCGACGGCATGGATCAAGCGCTCCGGCAAGGCACGAACCCGTGCTTGCGACAATCGCCGCATGTCTTCCGCGCACCCGGTGACCGGCGAACATTCCGAGGGACCGAGCAGCACGTCGGATGGGACCGCGACCGGCTCGGCGGTCGTGCTCGTCGACGACCGGCTCGGCGACGTGCTCCCGGCTGCGGCGATGCCCGCGGTGCGCCGGGCCTCGGCGGTTTATGCCGCCGACGGGCTGTCCGCGGCGACCCGTTCGGCGTTGCAGTTCCCGGCGGCACCGGCGGCCGAGGCGCTGCTCGCGCAGGCCCGCCGGGAGCCCGTCGTGCTGATCGTGCCCGACCTGCTTTCCGCGCAGGCGCGGGAATTGCGCGCGGCCGGTGCGTCGCTGATCGGCGCCGCGGCCCCGGTCGGCGTGGAGTTGCTGGACGCCGTCACCGTCATGGACCGGTTGCGTTCTCCGGGTGGTTGCCCGTGGGACGCGGAGCAGGACCACGACTCGCTGCGGCGCTACCTGGTGGAGGAGACCTACGAGCTGCTGGACGCGATCCAGCAGCGGGACCGGGCGTCGTTGCGCGAGGAGCTGGGCGACGTGCTGTTGCAGGTGCTGTTCCACTCGCGGGTGGCGGCCGAGCACGCCGCGGACCCGTTCGGGGTGGACGAGGTGGCCGCCGAGCTGGTGAGCAAGATGGTCTCCCGGCATCCGCACGTGTTCGCCGAGGACGACACCGTGCACGACGCGGAGTCGCAGCACCTGCGCTGGGACGAGCTCAAGCAACGGGAGAAGCAGCGCGAGTCCATCGTGGACGGAGTGGCGACCGGGCAGCCGGCCGCGGCGCTGGCGGCCAAGCTCGCGCAGCGCGCCGGGCGCGCGGACCTGCCGGAAGACCTGCTGCCCACCGGCACGTCGGTGGGCGACAGGTTGTTCGGGCTGGTGGCGCGTGCCCGCCTGGAAGGCGCGGATCCGGAGGACGAGCTGCGCGCCAGCGCGCTGGCGTTCGCCTCGCGCGTCCGCGCGGCCGAAGCCGCGGCACGTGCGGCCGGTCAGGACCCGGCCACCTGCAACGCTGCGGACTGGCGGCGGTACTGGGCGGCGAGCGGGGAATGAGCGGGCACCGGAGTGGATTCCCGCCGCCGGTGCGAATCCGGTTCGCCGCTCGCGGACCCGCTCGCGGCGAGCAGGTCCGCATCCGCGAAAGTGGGAACGCCACGCGGAACGGCGGTCGGCCACGAACCCCCGGAGGTCCCGGTCCGCTCGCGCTGCCCGGCGAATCCGACCGGCACCGTCACAGAACTCGCGTTGCCGACGACAAGTGCTCCGGGAGCGCGTGACTTGTCCGGTTCGTCTCCGGGCGCACGACGGGCACGTGCACACTGAGGTGGGAGAGGGAGGCATTTGGTGTCGCAGCAACAGGGTGCGCGCAGACCGTGGTTGTTCACCGGAGTGGTACCGGTGCTCGCCGTGCTCGTGTCGTGCGCTCCGCCCGAGGAAGACCGCGCGGAGAACGAGCCCAGGGTCGCCGCCGACCCGCCGCCTGCCGTGGCGCCACCGGACCCGGGAGTGGAACCGCCGCGGGTGCAGCTGGCGCACTCCGGCAATCCTCCGATGTCCGTGCAGGACCGGCCGCAGCAGCAACTCACCGGCTGGGCGGAGTCGATGTCCGACGAGCTGAACATTCCCCTCGCCGCGCTGCAGGCGTACGGCTACGCGGCACGCGCGGCCGAGCAGGAGCACCCCGGTTGCGGCATCGGCTGGTCCACCCTGGCCGGGATCGGCGCCATCGAATCCAGCCACGGCCGCTACGGCGGCGCCAAGCTGGACGAGACCGGACGGCCCAGCGTGGCGATCCGCGGTCTGCCGCTGGACGGCAGCAACGGGGTCAAGCGGATCGAGGACACCGACCGCGGTGCCATGGACGGAGACTTGGTGTTCGACCGGGCGATCGGCCCGCTCCAGTTCATCCCGATCACCTGGAACCGCTGGGCGGCGGATGCCGACGGCGACGGGGTAGCCGACCCGAACGACATCGATGATGCGGCGTTGGCCGCGGCCGGATACCTGTGCACGGTCGGCGGCGATCTGCGCAATCCGGACGGGTTCTGGAGGGCTCTGCTGGACTACAACGAGAGCCACGACTACGGCCAGGACGTGATCGACCACGCCGATCAGTACGGCAGGATCAGCCGCACCCTGGCGACGGAGAACTGAGCGCAGGTACGGGTCCGCACGGGTGGCCGGTCGATCGGCGAACGCTCCGGTGCGGCGGGAAACCGAGCCGTGCGGCGACTTCTCCGCTGAGATTCCGCAGCGAGCAGGCGCCTGATGTTCCGCTGAACGACCCCGCTGTGCGCACCGCTCCCTAAACGCTCCCTGGTTCTGCTTGATACCGCCAAGTAACCTGTTCGCGTGACCGACCCCACTCCTTCGCGGCTGCGCGCCGTGTTCGCCGTCCTCGGACGACTCGCCGTCGCGCTCACCTTGGTGGCGTCCGCCGGGGTCGGCGTCGGCCTGACCGCGGTGCTCGGCCGTCCGGCCGCCGCCCCGGAAGCCGGGCCGCCACCGGAGCAGACCGTCGAACCCGCCCCGGTGCTGCCGGGTTCCGCCGCGCCGCCGGTGCAGGAGCCGGTGCAACAACCTGCACCGGAAGGCGGCGATCCGGTGCGCGAGTGGGCCGACGGGATCGCCTCGGTGGTCGACGTGCCTTCCAGGGCGCTGCTGTCCTACGTCAACGCCGATCTCGCGATGCGCGAGTACCAGCCCGAGTGCCGGATCTCGTGGTCCACGATCGCCGGGATCGCCCGGATCGAGTCGAACCACGGCCGGTACGGCAACCGGCTGCTCGGCGACGACGCCCGCCCGTCGAAGCCGATCATCGGTGTCCCGCTGGACGGGACTCCAGGCGTGCGCGCGATCGGAGACACCGACGGCGGTGTGCTGGACGGCGACGCGATGCACGACCGCGCGGTCGGCCCGATGCAGTTCATCCCGTCGACCTGGCGCAAGTGGGCCACCGACGGCAGCGGCGACGGGGTCGGCGATCCGCAGAACCTGGACGACGCCTCGATGGCCGCCGCCCGGTACCTCTGCTCCAGCGGCCGCGATCTCACCACCGGCCAGGGCTGGTGGGGATCGGTGATGTCGTACAACAACTCGGTGGAGTACGGGCAGAAGGTCTTCGCGATCGCCGAGACCTACGCCGGCGCGGCGAACCGCCGCGACTGAACCGCACGCGACCGACCCGTGACCGGAACGGCCGCGACGCAACGCCGCAGCGGCTCAGTCGTTCTGCATGGCCAGCCGGGCGTTGATCTCGCCCAGCGCTTCCTGGTAAGCGGGATCGGGATTCATCGTCGCGGCCATCTGCACTTGGCTGCGGGCCTCCAGCAACCGTCCCTGCCGCTGCAGGGTGCGTCCCAGCACCAGCCGCGCGTAATGGTCGGACGGGTCGAGCTCCAGCACCCGCAGGAACGCCAGCTCCGCCCGGCGGAACTGGGCCGAGAACAGGTACGCCCGGCCGAGAACCAGTTGCACGCTGGGCTTGTCCTCGGCGATGGCGAGCACGGGTTGCAGCGCGCGGAGGGCCTCCCACGGCCGTCGCTGGGAGACCAGGTTCTCCGCCCGGCGGAACGCTTCCACGGTCTCTTCGTCCCTCATGACGCGGACAACACTACGTGCCGACCCCGCTGTTCCTCGACTGCCGAGCGGATGGTAATCGGCACGTCCGCGGCCGCCGTTCGATCACGCGCCGTGCAACGTGATCGATCCTGATCGCGGGACGATGTGCTCCCGCTCAAGTCGGCGACGTCGCCGCACCGGGCCCCGATAGGCTCAGGGGCGGTCCTCGGGGGTTCGGCCCGCCGCGCGCGTCCAGCGGTGCGGCGAGCCGGGGCCGCCCATACCTCAAACCCTGGTTAGGAGCACACGTGGCGATCATCGAGCAGGTCGGCGCCCGCGAGATCCTGGACTCGCGCGGGAACCCCACCGTCGAGGTCGAGGTGGCACTGGAGGACGGCACGCTGGGCCGCGCCGCGGTCCCCTCGGGCGCTTCCACCGGTGAGCACGAGGCGGTCGAGCTGCGCGACGGCGACGCCGAGCGCTACGGCGGCAAGGGCGTGGAGAAGGCCGTCGAGGGCGTGCTGGACGAGATCGGCCCGGAACTGGCCGGGCTGGACGCCACCGAGCAGCGCGTGGTCGACCAGAAGCTGGTGGACCTCGACGGCACGCCCGGCAAGTCCCGGCTGGGCGCGAACGCGATCCTCGGCGTCTCGCTGGCGGTGGCGAAGTCCGCCGCGGACTCGGCCGGGCTGGAGCTGTTCCGCTACGTCGGCGGGCCGAACGCGCACGTGCTGCCGGTGCCGATGATGAACATCCTCAACGGCGGTGCGCACGCCGACACCGGTGTGGACGTGCAGGAGTTCATGATCGCCCCGGTCGGTGCCGACTCCTTCTCGGACGCGCTGCGCTGGGGCGCGGAGACCTACCACGCGCTGAAGTCGGTGCTGAAGTCCAAGGGCCTGCCCACCGGCCTCGGCGACGAGGGCGGCTTCGCCCCCGACCTGCCGAACAACCGCGAGGCGCTGGACCTGATCGCCACCGCCGTCGAGAAGGCCGGCTACAAGCTGGGCACCGACATCGTGCTGGCGCTGGACGTGGCCGCCACCGAGTTCTACTCGGACGGCGTCTACACCTTCGAGAAGGCCAAGCGCAGCCCCGAGCAGATGGCCGGTTACTACAACGAGCTGCTCGACTCCTACCCGCTGGTGTCCATTGAGGACCCGCTGTCCGAGGACGACTGGGACGGCTGGGTGCAGCTGACCAAGGAGATCGGCCACCGCGTGCAGCTGGTCGGCGACGACCTGTTCGTGACCAACCCGGAGCGGCTGGAGGAGGGCATCAACCGCCGCGCGGGCAACGCGCTGCTGGTCAAGGTCAACCAGATCGGCACGCTCTCGGAAACGCTGGACGCGGTGAACCTGGCCAACTCCTGCGGCTACAAGAGCATGATGAGCCACCGCTCCGGCGAGACCGAGGACACCACGATCGCCGACCTCGCGGTGGCCACCGGCTGCGGCCAGATCAAGACCGGTGCCCCGGCGCGCAGCGAGCGGATCGCCAAGTACAACCAGCTGCTGCGCATCGAGGAAGCGCTGGGCGACGCGGCGCGCTACGCGGGTGAGCTGGCGTTCCCGCGGCTCAATCCGGAGGCGTGACATCCTGGTCACCAGCGGTCTGAACACGGCCGGGGTGACTTCGACGACGACGGGTGCGGGCGATGCCGAGCGGGCGGTCCTCTGATCGACAGCAACGCCGCCGCGGGGGCGAGACCCCCGCGGCGCGCCGTACCGGTCGTTCGCGGGAGCCGGTGAAGCGGTCGGGAACCAAGAGCGGTTCCCGGCCGCGCGCGGCGGCGCCGCGGTCCAAATCGCAGCGCAAGTCGCCGACCGGTGGCGCGTTCAAGCTCTCGTCGACGCGCCGGGCGGCGTTGCTGGCGCTGCTGCTGTGCACGATGGCGCTGAGCGTGTCCGTGCCGCTGCGCACCTACTTGAGCCAGCGCGGCGAGCTGGCCGCGCAGGACGACAAGCGGGTCGAACTCTCCCAGCAGGTCCAGGAATTGCAGGAGCGCAAGGCGCAGCTTTCCGATCCGCAGCACGTCGAGACCGAGGCGCGCGCCAGGCTCGGCTACGTGCGCCCCGGGGAGACGCCGTACATCGTGGAACTCCCGCACCAGCAGGCCCAGCCGCCGCCGGCGCCGACGCCCGCGGATGACGGGCCGTGGTACGAGAACCTGTGGAAGTCGCTGACGGGGAACGAGCAGTGAACGACATTTCGACGGTCACCGAGCACGATCGGGAAAGCATCGCCGACCAGCTCGGCAGGCCGCCGCGCGGGCTGCGGGCGGTGGCGGCGCGGGACGCGGCGGGCGAGCCGAGCGTGGTGCGGACGAATCCGCGGCTCGAGGACGGCACGCCGTTCCCGACGTTGTACTACTTGACCTCGCCCCGGCTGAGCGCGCTGTGCTCCACGCTGGAGGCGGAGGGCCGGATGCGGCAGATGCAGGACCGGCTCGCCGAGGATCCGGAGCTGGCGGCCGCCTACCGCCGCGCGCACGAGTCCTACCTGGCCGAGCGGGACGCGATCGAACCGCTGGGCACTCAGGTCACCGCGGGCGGTATGCCGGACCGCGTGAAGTGCCTGCACGTGCACCTCGCGCACGCGCTCGCGAAGGGCCCGGGGGTGAATCCGTTCGGCGACGAGGTGCTGGACGAGATCACTCGCCGCTGGCCGGAGAACGCGCCTTCCTGATCGTTCAGCGTCCCGGCGTGACCCGCTCGAGCAGTGCGGTGGCGGCGAGCCCGTCCGGGATCGTGCCGAACGACCGGCCGGTGTCCGGTACCAGCCGGGTCGCCACGAAAGCCTCCGAGACCGCGGTCGGCGCGTGCCGGATCAGCAGCGAAGCCTGCAAGGTCAACGCCAGCAGTTCGGCCAGCTTGCGCGCCCGTTCCGGGCGGGGCGCTGCGATCTCCTCGCGCAGCTGTCGGACGCTGTCGTCGTAGCGGCGGTCCGCGCCTGCCGCGGCGTCCAGCTCGCCCAGTAGCGCTTCCGCCGACGCGGGCTGCTTGTGCAGCGCACGCAGCACGTCGAGCGAGGTCACGTTGCCGGAGCCTTCCCAGATCGACATCAGCGGCGCCTCCCGGTACAGCCGCGGCAGCCCGGACTCCTCGACGTAGCCGTTGCCGCCGAGGCATTCGAGCGCTTCGGCCACCGCCGTGGCGGCCCGCTTGCACACGTGGAACTTCGCCGCAGGCAGCGCGAGCCGCAGCAATCCCCGCTCGGTGTCGCTGCCCTGCCCGTCCACGGCCGACGCGAGCCGCATCGCCAACGCGGTCGCCGCCTCGGTCTCCAACGCGAGATCCGCCAGCACGGTCCGCATCAGCGGCGCATCGGCCAGCCGCTCGCCGAACGCGCTGCGGTGCTGCACGTGGTGCGCCGCCTCGGACAGTGCGACCCGCATGTTCGCCGCCGCACCGAGGACGCAGTCCAGCCTGGTCATCGACACCATCTCGATGATGCAGCGCACTCCGCGGCCCGCTTCGCCGACCAGGTGCCCGAGCGCGCCGGTGTACTCCAGCTCCGCGGAAGCGTTGGACTTGTTGCCGAGCTTGTCCTTGAGCCGCTGCAGCCGGATCTCGTTGCGGCTGCCGTCCGGCAGCACTCGCGGCACGAGGAAGCAGCTCAACCCGTCCGGTGTCTGCGCCAGCGTGAGGAACAGGTCGTTCATCGGCGCCGAGGTGAACCACTTGTGCCCGGTGATCCGGTAGGTCCCGTCGGCCAGCGGCTCGGCGGTGCTGGTGTTCGCCCGCACGTCCGAACCGCCCTGCTTCTCGGTCATCGACATCCCGGCCAGCAGCCCGGTCTTCGCGGCGGCGGGACGCAGGCCGAAGTCGTAGTCGGGCGAGGACAGCCCCGGCTCGTACTGGCTGGCCAGCTCGGGGGAGTGCCGCAGCGCGGGCACGGCGGCGAAGGTCATCGAGATCGGGCAACCGTGTCCTGCCTCGGCCTGCGACCACAGGTAGAAACCGGCGGCGCGGCGCGCGTGCGCACCGGGTTCCGCGTCCGGCCGCCACGGCGCGGCGTGCAGGCCGTGCCGGACCGCGCGGTTCATCAGCCAGTGCCAGGAGGGGTGGAACTCGATCTCGTCGACGCGGTTGCCGTAGCGGTCGTGGGTGCGCAGCTCGGGCGGATTGTCATTGGCGAGCCTGCCGTGCTCGCGCGCTTCGGCCGAACCCGACTCGAGCGCTAGTTCGCGCAGGTCGGGCAGTGCGGTCGGCGCGTAGCGTCTGACGGCTTCGCGCAGCGCGGGATCGCAGGACAACGGGTCGAAGCCGTCCAGCGGCGGAGGCTGGTTGGTCACGTCGTGGGTCGACCAGGGTTCCGTCCTGCCGTGCACGTGCGGCTCGCCGGTGAGCGTCATGCGCAGCAGGGTAGGCCAAAGCGGCTACCGCGCAGTAGCCCTCGACGTCGGCTGCACCGTTTCACTCGATGGTGTCGACGAACTTCGTGACCAGCGAGTACGTGCCACGGTGGAGTTCGCCGCAGGCGAGAACACTTTGGGGCTGGAGGCGCCGTGGCAGCTCGCACCACCCGGCAAACCGCTCGTCGCCGCAACCGGCGCAGGTGGCGCGCCGCCACGTTCCTCACTCCGACCGTCCTGATGGTGGCGGCGTCCAGCGCCCTGCTGTCGATGCCGCCACCGACCCTGCGCGACGGTCGCGCCGACGGGGCGCCCGGCGGTAGCCGCTACGGAGCCACCGGGCATCTGCCGCGCAACCTCGAACCCAGCGAGAACCTGCTCGACCTCGCGGGCGAACCCCGCAAGTTGCCCGGTCCGGCCGCGGACCTGCCGCGCGGTTCGCTGGACATCCCGGAACCGATGCTCGCCGCCTACGTCGGCGCGGCCGACCGGCTCGGGCAGAGCTACCCGGCCTGCGGAGTGCGCTGGTCGGTGCTCGCCGCCATCGGCCGGATCGAGTCCGGGCACGCGCGGGACGGGCGGATCGACGTCAACGGCACCACGGTGCCCGCCATCCTCGGGCCGCGGCTCAGCGGCGGTCCCGGTGTGGCCGCGATCCCGGACACCGACCAAGGCAGCCTGGACGGTGATCCGGTGTGGGACCGCGCGGTCGGGTCCATGCAGCTGATCCCGTCGACCTGGAACAAGCACGCGATGGACGGCAACGACGACGGCGTGCTCAGCCCGCACAACGTGCACGACGCGGTGGCCAGCGCCGGTGCTTACCTCTGCGATGGCGATGCCGATCTGCGCGATCCGCGGCAGCTGGCCGAAGCGGTGTTCCGCTACAACCACTCCGACGAATACGTGCGCACCGTGCTGCGGTGGGCCGATGCCTACGACAGCGGCGTGACCCCGTCGCCGCTGGAGCCGTTGCCCGACGTCGGGGACCAGGACGTGCTGGCGGGCAGCCGGCTGCCGAACGAGCGGCCGCACGCGGTGGCGCTGCCGCAATCCGCGAGTGAGCCGGTGGCGCCGGCGCGGCCCGGTTGGTCGGCGGTGACTCCGCCGCCCGGCTCGCCCGGCGGGCTTTCCGGTGAACCGATTCCTGGGCCGCGGCCGGGTTCTGCGGCTGGTGAACCGGTGCAGCCGAGCGCCCCGCACGCGTCGAATCCCGCGGTGCCGCCGTCCGCGAACACGCCACCGGCGCCCGAGCCATCGGGTGAGCCGGTACCGGGCACCGGCTCGTCGGTGCCGGGTTGGCCGGAAGAGCCCGCAGCACCGGGCATTTCGAGCGAGCAACCGTTTCCGGGATTCCCGAGCGAGCCGTCGATGCCTGCTCTCACCGGCGATCCGGAGACGCCGAGCGACCCGTCGGTCCCGAGCGAACCGGCGACGCCGGCGCCGAGCGGTGAGCCGTCCGTGACGGACTCCGAAACCGTCCCGCCCGCCCCGAGCTCGACGGGTCCCGTGCCGCCGAGTTCGGTCGGCCCGGCTCCCGACCTGTCTTCGGATCCGGCTGCGCCATCGGAGACCTCGACGGTCCCGCAGCGCCCGTCTGCGCAGCTCCCGTCTTCGCAGGGTTCGCAGCCCCCGACTCCGTCGACCACGCCCACCACGGACGGACCGGTCGCACCGAGTTCGACCGCCGGCTCGCAGCGGCCGGAAACCTCCGAACCGACCGGTGGTTCCGAGACGAGCGCACCGTCCACGTCAGCTGACCCCGCCGATCGCGAGTGCGATGCGGCCACGCTGCGCGAAGGCCGGTTCGTCCCGGCCGAGCAGCTCTCCGCGACGGGCCGCGCGTTGCCCGCGGGCACGACCGACGCGGGCGAAGCATCGCCCGGCGACATCGTCTACGTGCAGTCGGGCGGCTCGGGTCCGCTCGACCCGTGCGAGGTGCCCGCCGACTTCGCCCCATGATCACTCGATCAGGCGGAGCCGAGGAGAGCCTCCAACGGCGTCATCACGACGTTCGCCCAGCGCGCGGGGCCGCAGCGGCTCTACCCGCGGGCCCTGTCGATGTCCACGCCGACACGCCGACGGTGTGTCCACATTCGCCTTTTCCACCCGGCCGATAGCGTTGCCGACCGAGGAACGCGCCGAGCGTTGGCGATGCATACGAGCACGAGGAGACCAGCGATGTCACGGGTGGCGGCGATCGACTGCGGGACCAACTCGATCCGGCTCCTGGTGGCCGACGTGACCGCCCGGCCGGATGGTTCGCCGGAGCTGCGCGACGTGCACCGCGAGATGCGGGTGGTGCGGCTCGGGCAGGGCGTGGACGCCACCGGCAGACTCGCCGACGAGGCGTTGCGGCGCACCCGCGATGCGCTGGTCGATTACGCGGCGGTGGCGCGCGAGAACGGTGCCGAGGCGGTCCGCATGGTGGCGACCTCGGCGACCCGCGACGCGGCCAACCGCGAGGACTTCTTCGCCATGGTGCGGGAAACGCTCGGCGTGGACGCCGAGGTGATCACCGGTGCGGAGGAGGCCCGCCTTTCGTTCATCGGCGCGGTGGGCGACTTCGACCCGGCGGCCGGCCCGTTCGTGGTCACCGACGTCGGCGGTGGTTCCACGGAAGTCGTCGTCGGTCGCTGGGACGGTGCACGCGCCGAGATCACGGCCGCCTACTCCGCCGACATCGGGTGCGTGCGACTGACCGAGCGCTGCCTGCACGACGACCCGCCGTCCGAGCAGGAGGTCCGGGATGCCGAGCAGGTCGCCCGTGGCGTGCTCGACGACGCTTTCGCCGCGGTGGACGCCTCCGGCGCGCGGACCTGGGTCGGCGTCGCGGGCACCGTCACCACGTTGTCCGCGGTCGCGCAGAACCTGCCGGATTACGATCCGGCCGCAATTCACCTTTCCCGTTTATCCCAGAAACAGCTTCGAGAAACGACGTCGGAGCTGTTGACGATGACTCACGAAGAACGAGCCGCGATCGGTTCAATGCATCCCGGACGGGTCGATGTGATCGGCGGCGGCGCGCTCGTCGTGCAGGTTCTCGCCGACGAGCTGAGGGAACGCGCCGGCATCGAGGCGATCTCGGTGTCCGAGCACGACATCCTGGACGGCATAGCGCTTTCCATCAGCTAGTTCCCACGATGTGGGCCGGACTATCCGGGTGGTGGGTGGCCGGTTTCTGCATCGAACCAGAAAGTTTCGAATTCGTGACAGCGTTCTGGGGGTGGCCCGCCCTCAATTATGTTTACGCTGTCGCGGTGGTGCTCATCACCACTGTGCTTGGTGCCCCGGAATTCCGCTGAGGGGGCGCGTGGAAGTGGGAGGACGCAACATGCGCAAGCGACGTCTGGCCGCCTGCTTGGCGGTCCCGCTGGCGGTGGCCATGCTCGCCACGGCCTGCGGCGGCGGGGACAGCGGGGCGCCCAGGGACACGGTGACCGTCGAATGGGGCGAGCCGGAGAACCCGCTGGTCCCGGGCAACACCACCGAGGCCAACGGCAGCAACGTGATGGACGCGCTGTTCGCCGGGCTGGTGAAGTACTCGCCGGACGACTCCTCGGTGCACAACGAGATGGCCGAGTCCATCCAGCCCTCGCCGGACCACCGGTTCTACACCATCAAGATCAAACCGGGCTGGACCTTCCACGACGGGAGCCCGGTCACCGCCGAGAGCTTCGTCAAGGCGTGGAACTACACCGCCTACGGGCCGAACGGGCAGCAGGGCGGAAGCTTCTTCGAGCAGGTCAAGGGCTACGACGAGCTCAACCCGGAGGAGGAGGGCGCGACGCCGCCGACCGACGAGCTGTCCGGGCTCAAGGTCGTCGATCCGACCACGTTCACCGTGGAGCTCAAAGCACCGCTGACGATCTTCCCGACGATGCTGGGCTACGGGCCGTTCTACCCGCTGCCGGAGCGGTTCTTCGCCGATCCGGAGGGATTCGAGCAGCACCCGATCGGCAACGGGCCGTTCAAGTTCGAGTCGCGGGTGCCGAACGAGAGCCTGACCGTCTCCCGCTACGACGGGTTCCAGGGAGCGGAAAAGGCGAAGGTCCCGAAGGTGCAGTTCAAGGTCTACGACGAGCTGGACACCGCCTACGAGGACCTGGTCTCGGGCAACCTCGACTTCGTCCGGCAGGTGCCGGTCTCGGCGCTGGCCGGGGACATCTGGCGCACCGACCTCGGCGACGGGGCGCAGGAGAAGCCGGGTCTGCTCACGCAGAACATCGCCTTCCCGCTCTACGACCAGCGGTTCCAGAACCCGGATCTGCGCAAAGCGATCTCGATGGCCATCGACCGCGAGACGATCACCCGGCAGATCTTCGCCGGTAGCCGAACGCCCGCGGACGGCTGGGTCGCCCCGTCGGTCCAGGGCTACGTGCCGAACCAGTGCGGCGAATACTGCACCTACGACCCGCAGAAGGCGAAGGAGCTGCTGGCCAAGGCCGGTGGATTCCAGGGCACGCTGCAGATCATCAGCAACGGCGACGGCGGGCACTCCGAATGGTCCGAGGCGGTGGCCTCCAGCATCCGCCAGACCCTCGGGATCGACGTGCGGTTCACCCCGACCCCGACGTTCAGCGAGTTTCGCAGGCAGGCGAGCGCCCGGGAGTTCTCCGGGATGTTCCGCACCGGCTGGATCGCCGACTACCCGAGCATCGAGTCCTTCCTGACGCAGCTCTACCGCACCGGCGCGTCCTCGAACGATTACGAGTACTCCAACCCGGAGTTCGACGCCGCACTGGACCGGGCGAACGCGGCACCGACCATTCCCGAAGCGGAGCGGCGCTACGCGGCCGCCGAGCGGATCCTGGCCCAGGACATGCCGGTGATCCCGCTGTGGAGCCAGCCGGTGCAGGCGGGCCTGTCCGACCGGCTGGCCGACGCGAAGGCGACGCCGTTCCGCAAGCTCGACCTCACGTCGGTGACGCTCAAACCCCAGCAGCCATGAAGCAGCGCACCGCACCCGGGCCGCTGCGCAACTGCGCGGACCGGGCGGCGCTCGGTGTGAATCAGGAGGACCGGTGGGACGTTATGTGCTGCGACGCCTGTTGCAGTTGATCCCGGTGTTCATCGGCACCACGTTCATCATTTATGCGTTGGTGTGGGCGGTGCCGGGCGACCCGTTCGCGGGCAAGTGCGGTGAGCGGGCCTGCCCGCCGTCGTACGTCGCCGAGATGACGGCCAGGTACAACCTCGACGATCCGCTGATCGTGCAGTACTTCAAGTACCTGGGACAGCTGTTCACCGGGAACTTCGGCGAGACCTACGCCGGTGTGCAGATCAGCGACCTGATCGCCAACGCCTAC
This sequence comes from Saccharopolyspora sp. SCSIO 74807, assembly GCF_037023755.1. Classification (NCBI taxonomy): domain Bacteria; kingdom Bacillati; phylum Actinomycetota; class Actinomycetes; order Pseudonocardiales; family Pseudonocardiaceae; genus Saccharopolyspora; species Saccharopolyspora sp. SCSIO 74807. The sequence continues at coordinate 2,520,176 of NZ_CP146100.1, forward strand.
CCGACCACGGTCCGGCTCGCCATCGTGGCGCTGCTGATCGAGGCCGTGATCGGCGTGCTGGCAGGCATCCTCACCGGCCTGCGCGGCAAGGGATTCCTGGACAGCCTGGTGCTGATCTCCACGCTGTTCCTGATCTCGCTGCCGGTGTTCGTGACCGGTTTCCTGCTCAAGGTCTGGCTGGGCACCGAGCTCGGTCTGATCAAGACCTCGGTCGGCAGCGATCCGAGCATCGGCGAGCTGCTGGTGCCCGGTTTCGTGCTGGGCAGCCTGTCGATGGCCTACGTGGCCAGGCTGACCCGCACGAGCATGATGGAGAACAAGCGCGCCGACTACGTGCGCACCGCCACGGCGAAGGGGCTCAAGCCGAACCGGGTCGTGGGAGTGCACCTGCTGCGCAACTCGCTGATTCCGGTCATCACGTTCCTGGGCACCGACCTGGGCGCGCTGATGGGCGGTGCCATCGTCACCGAGGGCGTGTTCAACATCCGCGGCATCGGCGGGCTGGTCTACAAGGCCATCCTGACCAAGGAAGGCATGACGGTCACCGGGATCGTCACCCTGCTGGTGCTGGTGTACCTGCTGATGAACCTCCTCGTGGATGTTCTCTACGCGGTCCTGGACCCGAGGATTCGATATGACTGAACCGACTGCCTCCTCTCCCACCACTCCCGAGGACACCCAGGATTCGGCCGCGACCAAGCACGCCGTGGCCACCGGGCAGAACAGCGCAGGTCTGCTCGCGGCGCAGGCATCGCACGCCGCGGCGAAGCAGGAGAAGCCACGCGGGCTGTGGGGCGATGCCTGGCACGACCTGCTGCGGCGGCCGATGTTCCTGATCGCCTCGGCGATCATCCTGGTGCTGCTGGCCATGGTGGCCTTCCCGCAACTGTTCACCTCGGTCGATCCGAACCACTCGGACCTGCTGAAATCCCGCGAGGGACCGTCCGCGGAAGCCTGGTTCGGCTACGACCTGCAGGGCCGGGACATCTTCGCCCGCGCCGTGCACGGAGCCCGGGCCTCGATCACGGTCGGTCTGCTGGCGACCTTGGGCACGGTGCTGATCGGCTCGGTGGTCGGAATCCTGTCCGGGTACTACGGCGGCTGGGTGGACAACCTGCTGTCCCGGCTCTCGGAGATCTTCCTGGGACTGCCGTTCGTGCTCGGCGCGATCGTCATCCTGACCACCTTCAACTCGCCGGACGAGATTCCCAGCGGTACCCGGGTGATCATGCAGGTGGTCATCTCGATCGCGGTGCTGTCCTGGCCGATCGCGATGCGCATCATGCGGTCGGCGGCGATCTCGGCCAAGCAGCAGGACTACGTCAAGGCCGCGCGGGCGCTCGGAGCGAAGCCGTCGCGGGTCATCCTGCGGCACATGCTGCCGAACTGCCTGGCGCCGGTGCTGGTGTACGCCACGATCGCGCTGGGCGGGTTCATCGGAGCCGAGGCCACGCTGTCCTACCTGGGGCTCGGGCTGAAGTTCCCGGTCGTGTCCTGGGGCGTGATGATCTCCGACTCGCGCGAATTCATCCAGGCATCGCCGCACCTGCTGCTGTTCCCGGCAGGATTCCTGGTGATGACCGTGCTGGCGTTCGTGATGCTCGGCGATGCGGTCCGCGACGCCCTCGACCCGAAGCAGAAGTAGGAGGACCGCTGTGTCCGAAGTGGACGAAAAGGCGGGCGGGCGGCTGCTCGACGTCGAGGACCTGCACGTGGAGTTCCGCACCCGCGACGGCGTGGCGAAGGTGCTCAACGGCGTGAGCTACCACGTCGATCCGGGGGAGACCCTGGCGGTGCTGGGCGAATCCGGCTCCGGCAAGAGCGTCACGGCGCAGACCGTGATGGGCATCCTGGACACCCCGCCCGGGTTCGTCACCGGCGGGGCGATCCGCTACGCCGGTGAGGAGATGCTCACCGCCAGCGAAGATCGGCGGCGTCAACTGCGCGGCGACTCGATGGCGATGATCTTCCAAGACGCGCTTTCCGCGTTGAATCCCGTTTACACCGTGGGTTTTCAGATCTCCGAGCAGCTGCGCACGCGCCGCGGCATGTCCCGCAAGGACGCCACCGCCCGCGCGGTGGAGTTGCTGGACATGGTCAAGATCCCGAACGCCGCGCAGCGCGTGAAGGAGTTCCCGCACCAGTTCTCCGGCGGCATGCGGCAGCGGGCGATGATCGCGATGTCGCTGGCGCTGGACCCGGACCTGCTCATCGCGGACGAGCCGACGACGGCGCTGGACGTGACGGTGCAGGCGCAGATCATGGACCTGCTCGACGAGCTGCGCAGGGAGCGCGGCATGGGGCTGATCCTGATCACCCACGACCTCGGCGTGGTCGCCGAGGTCGCCGACCGGATCGTGGTGATGTACGCGGGCCGGATCGTGGAGTCCTCGGACGCCCTCGGCCTCTACCGGCAGCCGGGCCACCCCTACACCGAGGGCCTGATGCGGTCCATCCCGCGGCTGGACCTCAAAGGCCAAGACCTGGAGACGATCCGCGGCTTGCCGCCGAACCTGATGGACATCCCGGCGGGCTGCCCGTTCCACCCCCGCTGCACGCGGGCCGAGGACCTGTGCCGTCAGGAGTTGCCCGAGCACCACGACCTGGGGCTCGGCCGCACCAGCGCTTGCCACTTCGCGGAGGAGTTGATCAAGAGTGACTGAGCCGATCCTGCAGGTCCGCGACCTGGTCAAGCACTTCCCGATCAACCGGGGAGTGGTGTTCCAACGCACCGTCGGCCACGTGCGGGCCGTCGACGGGGTGTCGTTCGACCTGTACAAGGGCGAGACGCTGGGCATCGTCGGCGAGTCCGGCTGCGGCAAGTCCACCCTCGCCCAGGTGCTGATGCGGCTGGAGAAGCCGACCAGCGGCACGGCCACCTTCGAAGGCCGGGACATGTTCGGGATGAGCGGGGCGCAACTGCGCAAACTGCGCCGGGACATGCAGATCGTGCTGCAGGACCCGTACACCTCGCTGAACCCGCGGCGCACCGTCGGCGACATCGTCGGCGAACCGTTCGAGATCCACCCGGAGGTCGCGCCGAAAGGCGAGCGCAACCGCAAGGTGCAGGAGCTGCTGGACGTGGTGGGGCTCAACCCCGAGCACATCAACCGCTACCCGCACCAGTTCTCCGGCGGTCAGCGCCAGCGCATCGGCATCGCGCGGGCGCTGGCCCTGCGGCCGAAGGTGATCGTGTGCGACGAGCCGGTCTCCGCGCTGGACGTCTCGATCCAGGCGCAGGTGATGAACCTGCTCGGCGAGCTGCAGCAGGAGTTCGGGCTGTCCTACATCTTCATCGCGCACGACCTGGGCGTGGTGCGGCACCTGTCGGACCGGGTCGGGGTGATGTACCTGGGGCAGATGGTCGAGGTCGGCACCGAGGAGCAGATCTACGAGCACCCGCAGCACCCGTACACCCAGGCGCTGCTTTCGTCGGTGCCGGTCCCGGATCCGCAGCTGCGGGGCAAGCGGGAGGTCATCCGGCTCAGCGGGGACGTGCCGAGCCCGGCCGATCCGCCGTCGGGCTGCCGGTTCCGCACCCGGTGCTGGAAGGCGCAGGACATCTGCGCCGAACAGGCGCCGGAACTGAAGGTCCGGCTGGGCGAGCACCCCGCGGCCTGCCACTTCGCGGAGGAGCGGCCGCAGGTGCTCGCGTGAGCCGGGCGTGGGCGGGCCGCGCGGCCCGCCCACGGTCAGACCAGGTAGCCGACGCCGCCGTAGGCGTTGGCCAGCGCCGCCTCGTCCTCGTCGATCGTCCGGTCCGGCCGCCACAGCGGCGACAACGTCAGGCCCGGATCGGCCAGCCGGTACCCGTCGAACAGCGACTCGATGTCCACGCGGTTGCGCCACGCCACCGGGGTCGGGGTCCGGGCCATCACCTCGTGCGCGACCCGCACCTGCTCGTCGGTGGCCGAGACCTGCGAGATGTGCGAGATCGCCAGCCAGCTGCCCGCTGGGCTCGCGGCCCGGTAGCGGGCCACCAGCTGCCTGGCCTCGGCGTCGTCCGGCACGAACGGCAGGATGGCGATCGCCAGCACCGCCAGCGGGCGGCCGAAGTCCAGCATGTCCGCGACGCCGGGCGCGGCCAGCACGCTGTCCACGTCGCGCACGTCGGCCTGCGTGATCGTCACGTTCGGCTTGCCTTCGAGCATCCGCCTGGCGTGCGCCACCGCGACCGGTTCGTGGTCGACGTAGGCGACGCGAGCGCGCGGGTTCGACCAGTGCGCGATCTCGTGCACGTTGCCGACGGTGGGGATGCCCGAACCGAGGTCGAGGAACTGGTCGATGCCCTGCGCGAGCAGGAACCGCACCGCCCGCCCCAGGAAGGCCCGGTTCGCCTGCGCGTAGGTCGCCGACTGCGGCAGCACGCGCAGCGCGTCGTCGGCGGCATCCCGATCGACCGCGAAGTGCGCCGAACCGCCCAGGTAGTAGTCGTACATCCGCGCGGAGTTGGGCCGGTCGGTGTCCGGCACCTCCGGCAGCGTGGTGAACCGCTCTCGATCACTCTCGACCATGCTGTTGATGGTGCAACAACGGGCGGTCGATGACCATGGGTATTCGCGCCCGCCGCCCGCCCGCCGTGCGCTGGTGAACGGACCGCCGGTTCCACTCCGGTTGGCCGAACGGCCCGTTCACCCCTGGTCGAACTGCGGTCCCGCGTCCACTAGGGACGGTCGTTGCGGACGAATTCGGCGAGGTCGGCGGATTGCTGCACCCGCGACGGCTCGTGCACGTACATCATGTGGCCCGCGTCGTAGTAGCGGACCTCGATGTTCTCCCGCAGCTCTTCCGGAATCGGCAGCCGCGCGAGCACGTGCTCGGCCGCGAAGTACGGCGTGGCGCCATCGGTGTAGCCGGCACCGACGTGCACCCGCAGGTGCGGGTTGGCGCGCATCGCCGAACCCAGCCTGTCCACGACCGATACTGCGGCGCCCTCGAACTCCTTGTACGACCACGGCTGCACGCGGCTGGTGAGCAGCTCGTACGGCAGGTCGTTGACGTACTCCAGCTCTTCGCGCACGTAGTGGTTGATCGCCGCCGAGTAGGCACCGATGATGCCGGACACGCTCGGGTCGTCGGTGAACCGTTCGCCCGCCGCGTCGGCTTCCCACCCGAGGAAGCGCCCGTCCATTCGGCCGACCGTGCGGCGCTGGTCGCGCAGCAGCTCGGTGAAGAACCGCAGGTGCTCGATGCGCAGGTCGACGCGGTCCACGTAGTCCTCGGACAGGCCGGTGAGTTCCGCGGTGCGCCGCACGATGTCCGCGCGTTCGGCCGCGGACAGCCGCGCGCCCCGCGCCAGCGCCCACGCGTAGTCGCCGGAGGCGAACTTCTCCGCTTCGTCCAGCACTTCGCGAAGCGGGCGGTCGCCGTGCTTGCCGTGGTGGTGCGCGATGGCGGCGTAGGTCGGCAGGTACAGCCAGTACGGCAGATCGTTGCCTTCTGTGAACCGGATAGTGCCCATGTCCAGCACCGACGAGATCAGCAGCAGCCCGTTGAGGTACAGCCCGTGCCGGTCCTGCAGGTGCTCGGCGAGCGCCGCGGCGCGCAGCGTGCCGTAGGACTCACCGGCGAGGTACTTCGGCGACATCCACCGCCCGTTGCGCGAGGTCCACAACCGGATGATCTCGCCGACGGATTCGATGTCGGCCTTGTAGCCGTGGAAACCGCCGGGGTCGCCGCCTTCGACGGCGCGGGAGAAACCGGTGGAGACCGGGTCGATGAACACCAGGTCGCTGTGCGCCAGCAGCGTCTGCTCGTTGTCGGCCAGCCCGTACGGCGGGGCTGCGGGCGAGCCCGCATCGCCGGAGAGCACCCGGCGCGGTCCGAGCACCCCGAGGTGCAGCCACACGCTGGCCGATCCGGGCCCGCCGTTGAACGCGAACGTCACCGGGCGCGGTTCGGCGCTGTCGGCGACGTAGGAGGTCAGGAAGACCTCGGCCTTCGGCTTGTGCCCTTCGAACTTGCCGTCGGTGTAGACCTCTTCGCGCAGCACGATGCGGCCGGTGGTGGCCGTGTAGGGCAGCTCCGCGCCGTTGGCGGTGATCGTGTGGTGCGTGCTGACGAGGTCGTCGACCGGCTCGGCCGGGGTGTTCGCGGGGGCCTGTTCGGAGTCGCCGGGTTTCGTTTCGCTGGCTGCCATATCCGCACCCTACGTGCCGCGTACCGCAGCTCCGCGGTGTTTCTGCCACCGTGGGCTGGTGATCTCCGAACTGATCGAGCATCCCGTCGAAGACCCCGCCACCGCGGCCGCAGGCACCACCGCGATCGGCGAGCTGGACGAGCGGGTCGCCCGCTGCACGGCCTGCCCGCGGCTGGTCGAGTGGCGCGAACGGGTCGCGCGGGAGAAGCGGGCGGCGTTCCGCGACGAGACCTACTGGGGCCGTCCGGTTCCGGGTTTCGGACCGCCGGACGCGGCGATCTCGATCGTCGGTCTCGCCCCCGCCGCGCACGGCGCGAACCGCACCGGCCGGATGTTCACCGGTGACCGTTCCGGCGATGTGCTCTACCAGGCGATGTACGACGTCGGCCTCGCATCGCAGCCGCACGCCTACGGCCTCGGCGACGGTTTGACGTTGTACGGCACCAGAATCACGTCGCCGGTGCACTGCGCGCCGCCCGCGAACAAGCCCACCACCGGTGAGCGCGACACGTGCCGCAGCTGGCTTTCCCACGAGTTCGTGCTGCTGCGGAACACGCTGCGAGTCGTCGTGGTGCTGGGCGGTTTCGGCTGGCAGGCCCTGCTGCCGGTACTGCGCGACGCGGTGTGGCAGGTGCCCTCGCCGCAGCCGAAGTTCGGCCACGCCGCGCACGCCGAACTACCCGCCACCGACGGCGGAGCGGACCTGCACCTGCTCGGCTGCTACCACGTCAGCCAGCAGAACACCTTCACCGGCAAGCTCACTCCGGCGATGCTGCGGGAGGTCCTGGAGCAGGCGAAGGGCCTGGCAGGCCTTCGGTGAGGTCCGGCACCAGTGCATAACGCTTGTCGTTATCAAGGCCGGCTGGAGAAGGCGAATGGAGATCGATCCGGTCAGTGCAGCATCCGGATCAACCAGCAGTGGCGCATCTGCTTCGAGTGGACGTCGGCTGGACCGGAGAACGTCGAGATCGTGGACTACCACTGAAGGGAACGGGGATGTCTGATGAGTACGCCATGCCTTCCCTGCAAGTCTTGGCGCGCGGTGTAGCGCCGGTCGTGCTCGGCCGCACCCGCTCGGTAGTAGGCGATCTTGCTCCGCCAGGAGCGCGTCGTCGATTATGCTGAGGAGTGATGACGACGCCGCGCGAAGCGCTTGAGCGGCTCCACGCTGCAGTGGAGTCGGGTGAGATCGCGCAGTTGTGCAGCAGGTACGACCTGGATCTGCTCGTCGTGCATGGCAGCGTTGTGGAGGATGAGCCGACGCGGCCGCCGGCGGATCTGGACGTCGCGTGTCGGCATCGGCCGGGGAACATGTTGGACGTCATCGGGTTGATCGACGATCTGATGGACATGAGCGGCTTCGACGGAATCGATCTCCTCGACCTGAACACTGCCGGCGTGGTGGCCGCTGCCCGCGCGCTCGGTCCGCAGAGCCTGCTGTTGTACGAAGCGGAGCCGAGCTTGTTCACGCTCGCGCAGATGGCGGCGCTGACGACGGAGATGGAGACCAAGCACCTCCGCCTCCTCGATCTCAAGCTGATGGCCCGACGATGACCCGTAGGCAGGTGGACGTAGCGGTTGTCCGCAACAAGCTCGACGCGGTCGGCCGGGCGATCACGACGTTGCGAAGCATCGCCCCGCTGGACGCGAGCAGACTGCGGTCCGATCCTGTGACAGCGGCTGCCGTCGAGCGGCTGACCTGCCGCTTGGTGGATCTGGCCGCTGATATCAATACGCACATCAGCTCGGTTCCTCGGGCGTGCTCCCGAGAACTACCGCGACAGCTTTGATCTGATGGAGCAAGCGCAGGCCCTGACGGCCGCGATCGTCGCGAAGATCAAACCCTCGGTGGGCATGCGCAACGCGATCGTGCACGAATACATCCGGATCAACTACGACATCGTCGCGGCTGCCGTGCCGCTCGCGCTGGATACGTACTCGGAGTACCAGGCACAGGTCGCCGAGTTCGTCTACGACCAGGCGACCGCTTGATCCTGCAGTAGTGCGGTCGCATCAGCTGAGACTGGATCCGCCAGGCGCGCGTGGAGCTCGTCGTCCGTCATCCCCGGTGCCGTCGGCCTGAAACCGAGGTGGTGGGGCAGTCTTGGCGTCTTCCCCCGGAGTCGCCACGTGTCCGGTTCCGGCCTTCATCAGGTGCTGGAACTGCCCGAACTGGTCACCCAGCAGCGGTTCGGCGACCTCGTCGAGCTGCTCGGCGGCGTTGCGGGTCGCTTCCCGAATCGTCGACAAGATCGTCTTCTGGAGCACCACGTGCGACTGGCGAGCCGCTTGTGCGTCCAACTGAGGTCCAGCACTGCACCCGAGGATGCCGCGGTGACAGTTACCGAGCGATCCGCGCTGGTCGCCGTGCCGCGCACGTTCTCCACGGCGGATTGCAGCTCGTCGGCCTTCGCGGCCTGTTCTTGCACGTTGCGCATCAGCTGTTCCATGCGCTCGGAGATCTCGGACATCGATGATCTTCCCCCGTTCTTCTCGAATCACCGAGCGAGAGCGTCGACGATTTGCTTGGCGTGCCAGCTCCCGATGTTCGGCGGCCATGCGCTCAAGACGACCCACGAACCATCCGTGAAACGGATTTCCAACCGTGCTCGCGCCAAGAGCCGAGGACGGCGGCGAGCCATCGCGACCGCATCCCGAGACGCCGTCCACAGCACGCTCATCGGACCGCCTGACTCCCGTTGCCCCAGCAGCAGGAGACGTCGGTCGGAAACGGCCAGGTATGATTCCCGGACCTCTTTGGTGCTCTGTTGAACGGCGCGAGCGGCGGATCCACCCCGTCCTTCGCAGGTGCGGCCGCCGAACCACGATTCGGGGAAGTCCCTCGGACCCGCGGGGCCGGCGCCGAAGAGTGCGAACGGAGCGAGCAGTGCTCGGACCACTCCGCGCCGCGGGCGGCTTCTCCCCTCCGCGCGCTTGACGGCTGCACCCGCCCGGCCCGCGACCTCGCCGAGCTTGTCGTGCACCCGGTCGGCATCCGGTTCCGCGCCGCGAGACCCGCGGGTTACTCCGTAAGCCACCGTCGCCGGGCTCAATGCCAGCAGCGTTTCCTGGTTCTGCAGCGCTCGCTGAGCGGCGTCACCGTGGATCTTGAATGCGTTCAACAGCGGCATGGTCACTGACCTTGGTTCGGTTGCGGATTGATCTCGCCGGAACTGGATTGAGCGTACTTGTAGACGTCCTTGCCGATGTTCGCCCCGAGTCCGGCCGCGCCGCCCGGAACCGGCTCGCCGATCGCCTGCCCGAGCGGTATCCGGACCGGCGCCGTGTAGGCGGATTTCCCACCGCGCGCCAGGAGACCTTCGCGGCTGAACAGACTGGTCGACTTCTTCAGGTCCTTGAGTTCCTCGAAGCCCCGCTTGTAGGTGTCCAGGCCCCGCTTGAGCTGCTTCATCAGGTCATGCAGCCGGTCCATCAGCTTTGCCAGCTTTTCGACGATCTTCATGACCCGGGAGAACGCGCGCGCCGCGTTGGCAGCGGCCGCGGCTGCCCCCGCTGCCATCGACGCCCCTGCGCTGATCACGGCCAGAGCCAGGCTGATCAGCAGGTCCGCGATCAGGAACATGAGCAGGTCGACGAGGATGTCCAGGATCAGGTTCGCGGCTTCGGCGCACCCTTGGGCGGCCTGCACGAGCAGCTCGGAGGTGTCGTCGAGGTTCTTGGCGACTTCGTCGAGGGTCGTGCCGATCTGTTCGAGCTTGGCGCCGAAGGCGTCGGACGCCGCACCCTTCCAGTGCTGCCGGGTCTGCGCGCCGTCCGACCGCTGCTGCGAGGTGATCTCGCGGGTGCGCGAGGCGGCGTCGCGCCAAACTTCGGCCGCCCGCACCAGATCGTCCGGATCTCCGGAGACCATCTCGATGACCTCGATGAACGGATCCGCCAAGGGCCGCACGATTGATCGGACCTCGCCGGGAAGTCCGTTGAGCAGGCTCTCCGGCGGTGCAAACGCTTTCCGGCTCGTCGGCGACGGTGCGTGTCTGCCGCGAACAGGCCAGTCGCGATTGCAAGATCAGTAGGATCGTGCTGCGCGGGATATCCGCGAGGGGATGCCGGGAGGCGGTCGGTGGAAGTCTTCGCTGATCGACGCATCGAGATTCGCGCATTGCCGGAGTTGGGGGTGTGACGAACAGCAAATCTCCTCGGCGGTTCGCGGAATCCGTTTGAAATGTCCCGGGCGCCGGGCTCGTCCGGCACGCGGACCGCCGGTGATCGCCGGGCGGTAACCCCGTCGCGATTGTCCGAGTGCGCATCGAGTTCCTGTTCCGCAGCGTTGCTGAATCGTGTCGAGCAGCGGCGGAAAGTCGTCATAGCGGCGGTTCGGCCGAAGGTGCTGCGGTGAGTTGGCACGGCAGCCGCAAAAGTCGGTAGGGTGGCCGCACCGACACCCCTCGAGCAGTGTTGCGGCTCGCCTTTCGATGAGCACCGAGCGCATGCGCGCGCGCACGATCCGTGATGCGTGATCACCGCCACGCGCGACTGGCGTCACATTAAGGGGGTGTGCGAGCCATGTCGCGCTTCAGTGGTGCGACCATAGCGGCATGGCTGGTAAATCCGAACCCACCCGGATTCTCATCCTCGGCGGCGGCTATGTCGGCATGTACACGGCGCTGCAGCTTCAGTCGAAGCTCGGGCGCCGGGAAGCTTCCGTCACCGTGGTCGACCCTCAGCCGCACATGACCTACCAGCCCTTCCTGCCGGAAGCGGCCGCGGGCTCGGTCGAGCCTCGCCACGTGGTAGCGCCACTGCGACGAGTCCTGAAGCGGTGCCACGTGATCACCGCAGGCGTCACCGAGATCAACCACGCCGACAAGGCCGTGACGATCGAGAACCCGCAGACCGGTGCCGAAACGCTGCACTACGACCAGCTGGTCGTCGCGCTCGGCTCGGTGCCCCGGCTGTTGCCCATCCCCGGCCTGGCCGAGCAGGGCATCAGCCTGAAAACCGTCGGCGAAGCCATCTACCTGCGCAACCACGTGCTGGCGAAGATGGACGCCGCGGCCAACACCTCCGACGAGGAGATGCGTTCCCGGCTGCTGACGTTCACGTTCGTCGGCGGCGGGTTCGCGGGCGCGGAAGCGCTCGCCGAGCTGGAGGACATGGCCCGGTACGCGACGCGCTACTACGAGAACATCTCGCGCGACGACATGCGGTGGATCCTCGTCGAAGCCGCAGGCCGGGTGATGCCCGAGGTCAGCGAGAAGATGGGCGTCTACGTCGTCAAGGCGCTGGAAGAGCGCGGCATCCAGGTCTACCTGAACACCTTCCTGAAGACCGTCGAGAACGGGCACGCGGTGCTGTCCGACGGCACCGAGTTCGACACCGACACGCTGGTGTGGAACGCGGGTGTGAAGGCGAACCCGGTGCTGAAGGACTCCGACCTGCCGCTGGACGAACGGGGTCGGGTCAAGGCGACCGCGCACCTGCAGGCGGAAGGACTGCCGGACGTGTGGGTCGCCGGTGACTGCTCGGCGGTGCCGGACCTGTCCAAGACCGACGACGACCCGTCCGCGACCTGCGCGCCGTCCGCGCAGCACGCGGTGCGCCAGGCCGATCAGCTCGGCAAGAACCTGCTGGCCAGCCTGCGCGGCAAGCGGACGAAGGAGTACCACCACAAGTACGCCGGTTCGGTCGCCGGGCTGGGGCTGTACAAGGGTGTGGCCGACGTCTACGGCTTCAAGGCCAAGGGGTTCGTCGCGTGGTTCATGCACCGCACGTACCACGTGAGCCGGATGCCCACGTTCAACCGCAAGCTGCGGATCATCGTGGACTGGACGCTGGCGTTCCTGTTCCGCAGGGAGGCCGTGTCGATGGGCCAGATCCAGGACCCGAAGGCCGATTTCGAGCGCGCCGCGGCGAGCTAAGTTACCGGCGAGTGTTCGCTGGGTAGCGGCATTGGCGCTCTCGTGATGGGACTGCTCCGCGCAGGCGATCAGGTGACCCGCTACTCTTGACATTGAGTAGCGGGGAACCGAAAACTGTACGGGCATCGTCACCTGAAAGGATGCCGCGGTCCCGGAAGGGGTTGAAACCTTTGACGCTCCAGGAGCTTGCCGCTCTGCTGCGCAGCGGAGAGGTCCAGGACGGTCCGCTGGCCGACTTCGCGGCCGAATACCGCGCCGCGTCCGAGGTGTTCCGCAAGAAGGACGACTGAGTCCGGATGCCCGCCGCGCGGGCGCCGGGCGCACTCGCTGATTCGCGGTATCGCAGGAGGCTGGGGTTGATGAGCGAGGGGGCGGACGATCTCGCGCGCCCCTTTCCGCCCGCGCACGACTTCCGGCCGGGCCCGTTGCTGCTGCAGGGCCAGGACTACTTCTTCCGCTCCGACGACGCGAGCCTCGACTTCCAGGAGCGGATGCACCGCGCCGACCTCGTCGACGAGGGCGACGGCGACCCCACCCCGTGCGTGCTGGTGCTGGCGCGCGCGGCGGACATGGAGATGAACGAGCTGTCGCTGGCGCTGGCCGAACGGGACATCCGGATGGTGCGGATCGACGCGGACCGGTGCCTGGAGGTCGCGCTCACCGTCTACACCGACAACCCGCTGATCGAGTTCGAGCGCTGGCTGCTGCGCCCGATCCTGGTGTGGCGCAGGCACTTCGACATCACCGCGCTGCCGGTCGACCCGACCACCGTGCACGGCGCCTACGTCCGCGAGCAGTGGCGCGCGGTGTCCGGCTGGTTGTCCGGGCGCACCGACTGGGAGCAGATCAACCCGGTGCGCTCCAGCTCGCACCTGGACCGGCTGACGCAGCTGCGGGACGCGGCGGCGTTCGGCTTGCGGGTGCCGCGGACGACCGTGACGACGCTGCCCGGCCGCAACCGGCCCGGCGGGGACAACTGCATCGTCAAAACCGCCGGGCATCACCTGCTGGAGCCGGAACCCGGTGCGTTGCGCGGGCTTTTCCCGCGACCGCTGGACATCCGCCGCTCCACCGAGGGGCGCGAACCCGCGCCGGTGCTGGTCCAGCAGTACCTCGAGGCGGACCACGAGATCCGCGCGTTCGTCGTCGGCGAGCGGGTGATCGCCTACCGGGTGGACAAGCTCGATCCCGCGCAGCTGTGGGTCGATCCGGATTCCGTGGTGGTGGAGCGGGTCGAGCTGCCCAGCGATCTGATCACCAAGCTGCTGGCGCTGTGCCGCTACTGGCGGCTGGACGTGGCCGCGGTCGACTTGCTCGCGGTGCGCGGTGAGCACGTGTTCCTGGAGGTCAACGTCAACTGCGACTGGCGCTGGTTCGAGCACCGGGCGCAGGACGGGTCGGTCTCCGCGGCGGTGCACTCGTGGGTCGCCGAGCGGTTCGAGCACCTCTCCGCCGCGGCACCGTTACCGGGGTGGAGCCGGTGAGCCCACCCGCCCGTCGCGCGTTGATCGTGCAGCCACCGGTTGCTCTGCACGGCGGTTTTCGATCAGCCGGAACCGCGGGCACGCTCGATGCGTCCCACCCGGCGGCCCCGCCGTTCACCTGACGGCAGCGCGCGGCCGAGCCCCCGTAGCCCAATTGGCAGAGGCAGACGACTTAAACTCGTCCGAGTGTCGGTTCGACCCCGACCGGGGGCACCCTCCCTGTCCCGCAGGCGCGCGGAATTCGCATCGTTCCCGCTGCGCAGCGGGGATCACCAAGGCGCCGGACGCCGGATTCCGCTCAGCGGGGCCAGATCCGGGTAGGGGTGGCGGCGCACTGGACGTCGAAGATCACTTCCTCGTCCTCGTCGGTTTTGGTGGAGCAGATGAGCACGTCGATCGACTCGGTGTCTCCGGGCACGGTGTATCTCGCGACGCCGATGCCCGTGTCCCCGTCGATCGGCTCCGCGCTTCCCTCGCCCCCGCCGTTGTGGAAGGACCGGTGCGTGACCGAACCGCCGGGTTGCCGGGCATCGACGTAGAGCCGGGTGCCGAGGTAGTTCGCGACGTTGTCGAAGACGTCCCCGGACACTTCCAGCTCGCCGTCCGTGGTGCGGGTGATGGTGCCTTCGGCGTAGGCGCCGTCGACGTTCTCACTGGTCGACCAGCCGGCCGCCGGGCCGCGCTGGACCAGCAGCGCGATGGCCCCGATGATCAACCCGAGCAGGAACGCACCGAGCGGGCGCATCGTGCGGCGTGCGGACGCGGCCCGTCGCCCCGGGCTGCGGGTGAGGATGACGGCGGCGAACAGCCCGGTGGCCGGCACGGGCAGGATGCGGGTGACCAGCAGGCCGAAGCCGTCGGCCGGGATGTTCACGAACAGGTAGCCGACGAGGACCAGCGGCAGCACCGTCGCGGCGCGCAAGATCGAGCGCTTCGGCGTCTTCGGCACCGACTCCGGCCGGGCCGGGACTTGCCGGTGGTCGGTGAGCGCCTCGGCGACCATGCCCAGCACGACGATGGCGCCCATCAGCACCAGGCCGACGAGTCGCCAGCCGTGCGAACCGGCGGCATCTGAATAGATCAGCAGCAGCGTGGCCAGCAGCAATGTCGCACTCAGCGGAATCAGGGCCTGCTCCCGCGGGCGCGCGGCCGGTTCCTCGTGGAGGGCGATGACCGGATCCTCGTCCGGCAGCGGGATGCGGGGCTGGCTCGCGGCTTTGACCCTGCGGAACTGTCGGATGGACAACAGCAACGACGCGATGCCGATGAACGCCGAAACGACCGACGCAATCTTGTCCCAGGCGTCGAGCAGGTCTGACATTCGATCAAGTTTGGCGGATCGATCACGCGGTGTGATCCGCCGTAAGCCTGGTGATTAGATGCCGATCGCGGGGCTCGGCCGCGCGGAACCGATCCGTTTCCGACCAACGCCACGGTGCGGGTGCGATCCGCGTAGTCTCGTGATCGCCGGAAGTCGGCGCGCGTGCCCGCTCGGGGCGGACCGGCGCCGGGCGCCCGGCGAGGCCACGTGGTGTGGCGTGCCGCTGACGAAACCCCCAGTCACGTCAGCGGCACACCGCCCGCCAGCCGGCTGCTGCCCGGAGTCACCGCGGAGGAATGTGCGCCTGGCTCCTCCCGGCGCAGCCCGTGTGCGAAAGCATGGCAGTCATCGGCGCCCGGTTGGGTCTGCCCGGCACCGGTGAACGCGGAAATGCCTGCGCAACATGGCGCATCGGATTTTCCGGTCCGGATCCGGACCGGAGGAGGACGGAGATGACGGACCGGCGGACGGGTTCTTCGGCATCGGGTGCGGGATCGCGAGCGCTGTTCGCGGAACGGTTCGCGCTGCTTTACGTAACCGCCGGTGATCCGCCGTTGAAGCGGGTCGCCGAAGCCGTCGAACGCACCCGCAAGCTGGACGAGCGGGGCCGCCCGATCCGCGCGATGGCGCAGCGGATCAGCGACTGGCGCCGCGGCCGCAACGTGCCCGCCCGGTTCGCCGCATTGTCGGTCGTGCTGGAGATCCTGATCGGCGAAGCCCGCAAGCAGCGGGCGCAGCCGCCGGTGGCGGGCCTCTACGACGTGCAGGCGTGGCGGCGGCTCTGGGAAGAGGCGCTGGCCACCCCCACCTCGTCCGAGCCGTCCGCGGACCAGCCGCCCGCGGACGAGGCACCGAGCTCCGCCGAGCCGCCCGCGGAAGACTCCGGGCTGTGCCCGTACCGCGGGCTGGCCGCCTTCCAGGAGGCCGACTCCGCGTGGTTCTTCGGCCGCGAGCGCAGCACCGGAACGCTGGTCGACCGGCTCGGGATGGCCGCCGAGGAAGGCGGCATCACCATGCTCGTCGGCGCCTCCGGGGCGGGGAAGTCGTCGTTGCTGCGCGCCGGGCTGATCCCGGCGATCGCCGCGGGCGCGCTGCCGGAGCAGGGCTCGGCGTCCTGGCCGGTGCGCACCGTGACACCGGGCGACGATCCGCTGAAAGTGCTGATCAGCCTGGTTCCGGAGCTGGGTGCGCTGCTGGGGGAAGTCGAGCAGGTGCCGGCGGGCGCCGACGAGGAGTTCCGCTTCGCCGAGGCGGTCCGCGACGCCGTGTCCGGACACCTGCGCGCCCAGCAGGGCGACGAGGCGCGGCTCGTGCTGGTCGTGGACCAGTTCGAGGAAACCTTCACGATGTGCCCGGACGACGCCACCCGAGCGTTGTTCGTGCAGGCCCTGCACGCCATGTGCACCACCGGGAACGCGCCGGGCCTGGTGGTGCTCGGACTGCGCGCGGACTTCTACGGGCGGTGCCTGGACTTCCCGGAGCTGGCCGAGGCGCTGCAGAACCGGCAGATGGTGCTCAGCGCGATGACGCTGGCCGAGTTGCGCAAAGCGATCACCGGTCCGGCCAAGGCCACCGGGCTGCAGATCGAGTCCGGCCTGGTGGACGTGCTGCTGCGGGACCTGGGGGCGGGCATCGGCCGTTCCTACGGCAAGCCGGGGCAGCGGGCCTACGACGCGGGTGCGCTGCCGCTGCTTTCGCACGCGCTGCTGGTGACCTGGCAGCGCAGGCAGAGCGGCCGGCTCACGATCGCCGGCTACCGCGCGGCGGGCGGCATCCAGACCGCGGTGGCGGGCAGCGCCGAACGCGCCTGGGCCGAGCTGGACGAAAGCGGGCAGACCGCCGCTCGGCAAGTGCTGCTGCGGCTGGTGCACGTCGGCGACGACACCCAGGACACCCGCCGGCGCGCCACCCGCCAGGAGATCATCGACCGCGCCGAGCACCGCGAGGCCGCGCGGCGCGCGCTGGACGTGCTGGCTTCGGCGCGGCTGGTGACGTTGGAGTCCGAAGCCGTCGAGATCAGCCACGAGGCGCTGCTGTACGCCTGGCCGCGGTTACGCGGGTGGATCGACCAGGACCGCGCGGGCAACCTCGCGCGGCAACGGCTGGAACGGGACGCCGAAGCCTGGTACGCGGAGAACCAGGACCCCTCGCTGCTCTACCGCGGCGCGCGGCTGAAGACCGCGCGGAGCTGGGCGCAGCAGGAGCCGGGCGCGGAGCTGAGCACGGCAGGCCGCGAGTTCCTCGAAGCCTCGCTGCGGCACCGCCGCCGGGCCGGCTGGTCCCGCCGCACGGGTGTCGCCGCGGTGTGCCTGTTCGCGGTGATCGCCGCCGTCGCCGGGATGCTGGCGGTGCAGCAACGCTACGACGCCCGGTTCCGCCAGGTGCTCGCGCAGGCCGACCAGGTGCAGGCCACCGATCCGTCCGCGGCGGCCCGGCTGAACCTGCTGGCCAAGCGGATGCGCCCGGACGATCCCGACGTGCACACCAGGCTGCTGTCCACCCAGAGCACCCCGCTGGCCACCCCGATGACCGGCCACCACGGCGCCGTGTACCTGACCACGTTCAGCCCGGACGGGAAAACCTTGGTCACCGCCGGCTACGACCGCACCGTGCGGTTGTGGGACGTGTCCGATCGAGGTGCGCCGAAACCGCTCGGGCCGCCGCTGACCGGGTTCGGCAGCTGGGCGACCTCGGCGGTGTTCAGCCCCGACGGCCGGACGCTGGCCGCCGCGGCCGACGACGGCCTGGTGCGGCTCTACGACGTTGCCGACCCGGCGCACCCGCGTCCGCTGGGCCCGCCCATCACCGGCGGCGACGGCACGGTCTACCTGCTCACGTTCAGCCCGGACGGGCGCACGTTGGCGACCGCGAACGAGAACTCGACGGCGCGGCTGTGGAACGTCTCCGACCCGGCGCGCCCGGCCGAGCTCGGTGAGCCGCTGCGCGGGCACACCGCGCGGGTCCGGACGCTGGACTTCAGCCCGGACGGGCGCACGCTGGCCACCGGTGGCGACGACTCGACCGTGCGGCTGTGGAACGTCGCGGACCCGGCCCGCGCGTCTCCGGTCGGCCCGGTGCTGCGCGGGCACGCCGGAGGGTTGCACTCGGTGGCGTTCAGCCCGGACGGCAGCAAGCTGGCCTCCGGCAGCGTGGACAAGACGATCCGGCTCTGGGACACCCGGGACCCGGCCGGGGCGGGATCGCTCGGGCCGGTGCTGACCGGGCACGCGGCCCCGGTGTGGTCGGTGAAGTTCAGCCCGGACGGCAACAAGCTCGCCTCCAGCAGCGAGGACAGCACGGCCCGGCTGTGGAACATCAGCGATCCGCGCAACCCCGCCCAGCTCGGGCAGAACCTCGCCGCAGGCAGCAGCACCGTCTACGCGGTCGGGTTCAGCCCGGACGGGCGCACGCTGGCCACCGGCAGCGACGACGGCGTCGTCCGGTTGTGGTCGCTGCCCGAGCGCGTCCTGTCCGGGCACGCCGCGGCGGTCAACTCGGCGGAGTTCAGCCCGGACGGGCGGACCATGGTCAACGCGGCCGAAGACCGCACGCTGCAGGTGTGGGACACCACCGACCCGCTGCACCCGCGGCAGCTGCGGCCGCCGCTGCAGGTGCACGACGGTCAGCCCAGCTCGGTGTACCTGGATTTCAGCCCGGACGGCCGGACGCTGGCCACCGGCGGCGGTGACGGCCAGGTCCGGTTGTGGGACTTCAGCGACCCGGCGCGTCCGAAGCCGTTGGGCGCGCCGCTGGCCGTGGACACCCGCTACGTCGGCGACGTCGCGTTCAGCCCGGACGGCACCGTCCTCGCCGCAGGCGACACCGACACCACCGTGCAGCTGTGGGACGTGCGGGATCCGCTGCACCCGAAGCGGCTCGGCACGCCGCTGTCCGGGCACACCGGTTTCCTGAACCTGATCGCCTACAGCCCGGACGGGCGCACCTTGGCGACCGCGGGCGACGACGGCACGCTGCGGCTGTGGGACGTGCACGACCCGGCGCGCGCACACCTGCTCGGGCCGCCGCTGACCGCGCACGGCTCGGCGGTGAAAGCCGTGGCGTTCAGCCCGGACGGCAAGACGATGGTCAGCGCGGGCAGCGACAAGGTCGCCCGGCTCTGGGACATCACCGACCCGGCGGCACCGAAACCCGTGGGCGGGCCGTTGGCCGGGCACTCCCAGTCGGTGATCTCGGTGGCGTTCAGCCCGGACGGGCGCACGTTGGCGACCGGCAGCGTGGACCGCTCCGTGCGGCTGTGGGACGTGTCGGACCGGGACGAGCCGCGGGCCATCGGGCAGAGCCTGTCCGAGCACGGGGCCGCGGTGAACGCGGTCGGGTTCAGCCCGGACGGGAACGTGCTGGTCTCCACCAGCGAGGACAACACCGTGCGGCTGTGGGACCTCGACGTGGAACACGCGATCCGGCGCATCTGCGAGTCGACAAGCGGGGTGCTGCCGAAGCCGCAGTGGGAGCGGACCATCCCGCAGGTCGCCTACCGGGACGTGTGCTCGTCCTGACCGCGGCCGTCAGCCGCGGGACAGCTCGCGGGCCCGGGTCGCGATAGCGGTGAGTTCCTGCGGGAGTTCCTGCGCGTCGAACCGGCGGCGGACCACGGCCCGGTTCGCGGCCCGCACTTCGGCACCGCCGGTCAGCAGCTCGGCGATGCGCCGCACCTCGTCCGGGCCGGGCACGATCAACCCCGCGGCGCGGATCTCGCGCAGCACCGGGTACGGCCCGGCGGCCACGAGCCGACCGGCCGCGGCGGCCTCGACGACGGGCAGGCCCCAGCCTTCCCAGGTCGATGGCAGCACGACCAGGTCCGCGGCGGCGTAGAGATCGGCCTGTTCGGCCACGCGCCCGCGCACCAGCCCGGGTGCGCGGGCGAGCGCTTCGGCGACCTCGCCGCCTGCGGGCTCGTCGTCGGTGAGCCAGTAGCGCACCGGAGCGCCCAGTTCCTCCTCCAGATCCAGCGCGAGCCGTACCGCGCCGGGGATGTTCTTGTTCGCGCTCTCCACCCGCGCCGGGTGCGCGATCAGCGTCTCCGCAGGCCGGACGCCGAACCGGTCGCGGGTCCCGGCGCGATCTCCGCTGCTCAGCGCGTCGACGTGCACCCGGTTGTGCAACACGCGCAGCGCGTCCGCGCGGGCCAGCTCGGGCCAGCGCCCGGCGAACTCCCGCGCGGTGTGCTCGTTGATCAGCACGTGCAGGTGCGCGGGGTGGTGCAGCGGCACGGTGTCCCCTTCGACCCGGCGCAGCGCGGGCCCTTGCCATGCCGGATCGTGGTGGCGCAGCACGGTCGGGATGCCTGCTTCCAGGGCGTGCCGCTGCCAGGCCGCGGAAGCGTCCGGCGCGCTCCACAGCGAACCGGCGTTGTCCAGCACCAGCAGGTCGTGCCCGCGGCACAGCTCGCGGATCGTGCCGTGGTCGACGGCGGGCGGTGCACCACCGGGCCGGTCCGCCCACATTCCCCGGACCAGCACGTCACCGGGTTCGTCGGCGGCGAAATGGCCCGCCGCACGGGTCACCGTCGCGCCGAGCGAGCGGAACCCGCTCACCCACTTGGCGGCCTCCACGCTGACCCCGTCGAACCCGCCCAACCGGTGCGACACCAGGCACACCCGCATCGCCACCTCCTTCCCGCGGCCGCATCCTGCCAGTTCGCCGTGATCGAACCGTTTCGGCGCGAACGCCGTTGCGGTCCTGCGGCGTTGCGTAAGGTCCGCGCCATGCGTCTTCTGAGATCTTTGGGCAGCTTGCGCGCGGTGATCACCGCTTTGGTGGCGATCACCGCGGTGCAGATCGGGCTGATCGCGTTCGGCAACATCACCGACTACGGGACCAACGCGGAATTCGTGCAGCACGTGTTCGCGATGGACACCACGTTCCAAACCGACGGCACGATGTGGCGGGCGATCACCACGCCGGGGCTGGCCCAGGCCGGCTACCTCGCGGTGATCGTGTGGGAGGTGCTGACCGCGGTCGTGCTCGTGGCCGCGTTCGTCTTCTGGGTGCGCCCCGGTTCGCAGGGCATCGACACCGCGCGGAGGCTGGCCAGCCTCGGTTGGCTGCTGGAACTGCTGCTGTTCGGCGGCGGTTTCATCACCATCGGCGGCGAGTGGTTCCAGATGTGGCAGTCGGACAAGTGGAACGGTTTGCAGCCGGCGTTGCAGAACCTGGTCATCGCCGGGATCGGGCTCGTTCTGGTGCACCTTCCGATGCGGGAGTCCGCCGAGCGGTGAAGGTGTTGGGGCGTTCGCTGATTGGTGGGGAAATCCGCGAGCGCCACCAGCCCCGAGCCGACTGGGAAGTGTTTTGCCGGTGTTCCGGCCGAGTCCGCGGGAACCCGCAAGCGGCTGGCGCCGCTCGTGAAACCGCCCGTAGCATTCGGCCGCGTGCGAGTCCTCTTCTCCAGCCTGGCCAGCTACGGCCACACCTATCCGATGGTCCCGTTGGCCCGCGCCGCGCTCGCGCAGGGCCACGAAGTCGTTTTCACGACCGGTGCGCAATTCCTGCCCGCGCTGCGCGAGCTCGGATTGGGCACTGCTGCGGTCGGCATGTCAATCCCGGAGGGGTACGCCGCGGCGGGCGCGGGCGAGCGCCGTCCGGAACCGGGCAGCGAGGCGTGGAAGAAGCTCATGACGCAGGTCTTCGCGGGCGAGTTGCCCCGGCGGTTCGCTGTCGACCTCCAGCCGGTGCTGGCGGCGACCGAACCGGACCTGGTGGTGCACGAAGCGGGCAACCACGGTGCCGGAATCGCCGCGGCGCGCGCCGGTATTCCGGGCGTCTGCCACGGATTCGGACTGGTCGCACCGGACGATTTCGGCGATTTCGGACCGACGTTGCGCGCGGTCGCCGCGGAATTCGGCGTGGAACTGCCCGCAGGCGAGTTGCGCGCGCTCGGCAACCCGTTCCTGGACGTCGCCCCGAAATCGTTGCAGGAATCCGAATTGGCCGTCCAGCGGATTCCGCTGCGCCCGGTGCCGTTCGCCGAGCCCGGCGAGCTGCCGCCGGTCGGCGGGACGCGGCCGCTGATCTACCTGACCCTCGGCACCGCGTTCGGCGATGCGGAAGTGCTCGGCCGAGCGGTCAGCGGGCTCGCCGAGCTGGACGCCGACGTGCTGGTCGCCGCCGGGCCGACGGTCGAACCGGCGGCGCTGGGCGAGCTGCCCGCCAACGTCTCGGTGCACAGCTGGCTGCCGCAGGCCGAGTTGCTCGGCCGGGTCGACCTGATCGTGCACCACGGCGGCAGCGGCACCATGCTCGCCGCCGCGGCAGCGGGGTTGCCGCAGCTGCTCCTGCCGCGGGGCGCGGACCAGTTCCGCAACGCCGCTGCCGTGGCGGAACTCGGTGCCGGCACGGAACTGCTGGGAGCCGACGTCACCACCGCGAACGTGCGGGACGCCGCGGAAGCCCTGCTGGGCGGCGCGCAGCACCGGCGCGTCGCGCGCGAACTCGCCGCCGAGATCGCCGCGATGCCGTCCCCGGAGTCCGTTGCCGAGCGGCTCCCCGAGTTCGCCCGGTGAGGGTCCGCCCGGTGCGGGACGGCCGCACATCACCCCCAGCAGATGTGCGGCCGCACCCGTTCGGACCGCGCACGTGCCGGAAACTCATCGCGCGGGTGTGACTTCGCGCTTGTCCGCGGGCGACTCCGCGAGCAGCGCGGCGGGCAGCCCGAACGTCTCGAACAGCCCCGGATCGCCGAACGCGACCACGTGCCGCACCCGGCCGCCCGCCAGCGTGAGGACCTGGAGCTGGAACGGCTCGAACTCCCCGCGCGGACCACGCATGTAGACCCCGAACGCGGGCTGCCCGTTCGCGGCGGTGCCCACCAGGCGCATGTCCCCGGGGCCCGCGGGGCAGCGCTGCGCGATCAGTTCGCCGATCGTGGCCGGACCCGTGTACCAGCCGGTGAACGGCGGCATCTCCCACACCGCGTCGGAGGTGAACAGCGCGACGATCGCCGAGACGTCCTTCGCCTCGAACGCCGCGACCCACTCCTGCAGCATCGCCCGCTGGCGCGGTTCGAGCGGTTCGATCACGTCGTCCTGCGCGGGCACTGCCTGTTCGAGCTGCGCCCGGGCGCGTTGCAGGCTGCTGTTGACCGCCGCCGTCGTCGTGCCGAGCAGGTCGGCGACCTCCGCGGCCCGCCACTTCAGCACCTCCCGGAGCAGCAGCACCGCCCGCTGCTTCGGTTGCAGGTGTTGCAGCGCCGCGACGAACGCCAGCCGGGTGCTCTCCCGCTCGGCCACGATCGCGGCGGGGTCTGCGCGCTCGGGCAGCATCGCGTCCGGCACCGGCTCCAACCACGGCACTTCGCGCTGTTCGTCCAGCGCGTCCTGCGGCGCCGAGTCGGGCGCGCCGAGCCCGGTCGGCAGCGGCCGCTTGCCCCGGTTCTCCAGCGCGGTCAGGCACACCGTGGTCGCGATCCGGTGCAGCCAGGTGCGCAGCGAGCTGCGGCCTTCGAACCGGTCGTAGGCCCGCCAGGCCCGCAGGTAGGTCTCCTGCACCAGGTCTTCGGCGTCGTGCACCGAGCCGAGCATCCGGTAGCAGTGCGCCAGCAGCTCCCGCCGGAACGGGTTCGCCTGCTGCAGGAATTCGTCGTCCACGAGGCTGTTGGTCATGGTCATGGCGGTCCGCCTCCTGCCAGGGCCGGCTCGTGGCCGGCCGCCTTCCCGCGTGTGTCGCCACGGTAAGTCGCCGCACCGACAATCCCTCCCCGGCGACGAAACGTCGGCGCTCCCAAAATCCGGCTTCGGCCGTTGCGGGTGCAGAGCCGAACGGCCGTGATTCGCACCGCCGGGGCGTGCCCGGGCAGGGGCGAGCCCAGCCGGTAAGCAAGCCGACTCGCCGATGCATGATGTCCGGCTTCGGGTGGTTCCCGGCTTCGTAGAATCCCCGGGTGACTTCCGCGCAGAGCAGCCTCAGCGACCCTGCCGAGTACGGCGACTCCGACTCCGCCGCGCTCGGAGTGCTGCGCCGCGTCTTCGGCTACGACTCGTTCCGCGGGCAGCAGCAGCAGATCGTCGAGCACGTCGGCGCCGGTGGGGACGCGCTGGTGCTGATGCCGACCGGGGGCGGGAAGTCGCTGTGCTACCAGGTTCCTGCGCTGGTGCGGGCCGGGACCGGGGTGGTCGTCTCACCGCTGATCGCGTTGATGCAGGACCAGGTCGACGCGCTCACCGAGCTCGGGGTCCGCGCCGGTTTCCTCAATTCGACCCAGGACCCGGACCAGCGGCGCGCGGTGGAGGCCGCGTTCCGCAACGGGGAGCTGGATCTGCTCTACCTCGCGCCGGAACGGCTGCGCCTGGATTCGACCGTCTCGCTGCTGGACGACGGCAAGGTGTCGCTGTTCGCGATCGACGAGGCGCACTGCGTCGCGCAGTGGGGCCACGACTTCCGGCCGGACTACCTGGCGCTGTCGATGCTGCACGAGCGCTGGCCGGACGTACCGCGCATCGCGCTGACCGCCACGGCCACCGAGGCGACCCGCGGCGAGATCGCGACCAGGCTGCAGCTGGAGCAGGCGGGCCGGTTCGTGGCCAGCTTCGACCGCCCGAACATCCAGTACCGGATCGTGCCCAAGAACGACCCGAAGAAGCAGTTGCTGGAGCTGCTGCGCACCGAGCACGCAGGCGACGCGGGCATCGTCTACTGCCTGTCCCGCTCGTCGGTGGAGAAGACGGCGGAGTTCCTCTCGCAGCACGGGATTCCGGCGGTGCCGTACCACGCGGGCCTGGACGCGAGCACCCGTGCGGCGCACCAGTCCCGGTTCCTGCGCGAGGACGGGCTCGTGGTGGTGGCCACGATCGCGTTCGGCATGGGCATCGACAAGCCCGACGTGCGCTTCGTCGCGCACCTCGACCTGCCGAAGTCGGTGGAGGGTTACTACCAGGAGACCGGCCGCGCCGGGCGGGACGGCGCGCCGTCGACGGCGTGGCTGGCCTACGGGCTGCAGGACGTGGTGCAGCAGCGCAAGATGATCAACAACTCCGAGGGCGACGAGGCGCATCGCCGCAGGCAGGCCACGCACCTGGACGCGATGCTCGCGCTGTGCGAGACGGTGGAGTGCCGCCGGGTGCAGCTGCTGGCCTACTTCGGCCAGCCCGGGCAGCCGTGCGGGAACTGCGACACCTGCCTGCATCCGCCGGAGTCCTGGGACGGCACGGTCGCCGCGCAGAAGCTGCTCTCGGCGGTGTACCGGTTGCTGCACGAGCGGCGGCAGAAGTTCGGCGCGGGCCACGTGATCGACGTCCTGCTCGGCAAGTCGAACGCGAAGATCCAGCAGCACGGCCACGACCAGCTCACCGTCTTCGGCGTCGGCACCGACCTGCGCGACGACGATTGGCGCGGCGTGGTGCGCCAGTTGCTCGCGCAGGGCCTGCTGGCGGTGGAGGGCGATTACGGGACTCTGGTGCTGACCGAGACCAGCGGTGAAGTGCTGCGCCGCGAACGTTCCGTGCGGCTGCGCCGGGAGCCGGAAAAGCCCGCCAAGGCCGCGAAACCGGCCAAGTCGGGCCGTGCCGAGGCGGTCGAACTCCCCGCCGAGGCCGCCCCGGTCTTCGAGCGCCTGCGCGCGTGGCGCGCGGCCACCGCCAAGGAGCAGGGCGTGCCCGCCTACGTCATCTTCCACGACGCCACGCTGCGCCAGATCGCCGCGCGAGCACCCGCGAGCTTGGACGAGCTGGGCACGATCAGCGGCATCGGCCAGAACAAGCTGAGCAAGTACGGCGAAGCGGTTCTCACGGCGCTGGCCGAGGAGTGAGCGGCCCGCCACGAAGTGCGCCGGTGCCCCGGGATCCGGAGCGCACCGCCTTCGAGCGCGGTCGCCGCCGGGTTACTCTCCGTGCCGAGTTCACGCCCCTTACTCGTTCGGATGGCCGGACATGGCACCCTGGTAGAGCTGAGGGCGGTGTGCGGAGCGCCCGTGCAAGCTGCCCGGGGCGAACCGGGCGATGACCAGGAGTGGTTGAGTGTTCGACTTTATCCTCTATCCGGTGTCGGCCATCTTGTGGTTCTGGCACAAGGTTTTCGGCACCGTGCTGGGGCCGGACAACGGCTTCGCCTGGGCGTTGGCGGTGTTCTTCCTGGTGTTCAGCTTGCGCGTGTTGCTGCTCAAGCCCGCGATCAGCCAGATGCGCGCCGGCCGGAAGATGGCGAAGTTCTCCCCGCAGATCCAGAAGCTGCGGGAGAAGTACAAGAACGATCGCCAGCGCATGGCGCAGGAGATGCAGAAGCTGCAGTCCGAGCACGGGGTGAACCCGGTCGGCGGCTGCCTGCCCGCGCTGCTGCAGATCCCGGTGTTCCTGAGCCTGTTCCACGTGCTGCGCGGGTTCACCCCGCAGGCGCAGAGCAACTACATCTTCAACCGCGCCGAAGTGGTGTCGTTCACCAAGGCCGACATCTTCGGCGCGAAGCTCGGCAACTGGCTCACCCAGCCCGCCGCGGAGCTCGCCCAGTTCGACACCACGCGGGCGAACATGATGGCGGTCGGCATTCCGCTGATGGTGATCGCCTCGATCGCGACGTTCTTCACGATGCGGATGTCGCAGAAGCGCCAGACCGACGCCTCCATGACGAATCCCCAGACCGCGATGATGGGGAAGTTCATGATGTACGTGGCGCCGGTCGGCACCTTGTTCTCCGGCTGGGTGCTGCCGATCGCCGTGGTGCTGTACTTCATGGCGAACAACATCTGGACGCTGGGCCAGCAGCACTTCATCAGCAACAAGATCGACCGCGAGCAGGAGCGGGAGAAGGAGAAGGAGCTCGCCGCGAAGAAGGACGCGCCGCGTCCGAAGCCGGGGCAGAAGCCTTCGCAGACCAAGAACAACGACTCCGGCGACGGCGAGGCGACCGAGACCGCCGAGCAGTCCGAGAACGGCCAGGCCCCGTCGTCCGAGGACGGCGCCACCGCGGTGGCCGGCAGCAAACCCGCGCCCGGTGCGAAACCCGCGCAGCAATCAAGTCCGGGGAACCGGCGCCCGCAGCAGAAGAAGCGCCCGGGCAAGCAGGCAGCTTCCGCCAAAAAGAGCAAGAAGCGCCGTTAGCGCAGCAGCGAAAAAGCGGGATCCCCGCCCGGGGATCCCGCTTTTTCGCGTTCGTCAGGCCGGTGTGGCGACCACGATGCGGTTCTCGTCGTAGCCGAGCCCGCCGCCCACGTACCGGCCGCCGCAGGTGACCAGCACCAGCCGGTGCGGGCCGCCCTGGCCGAACAGCTCGGCCGCGCGGGCGGGCAGTTCTTCCTTGGAGACCGTGACGACTTCGGAGACCCGGTAGCGGTATTCGCGGCCGCCGTCGTCGACCACGGTGACCGGCTGGTCCGCCGCGGACTCCCACAGCTCCTCGAACGGGCCTACGGAGCCCTTCCAGTTCACGTGCCCGGCTAGCACCGTCGCCCCGTCCGGGGCGTCCAGCCCGGCGCCCCACCAGGTGGCCTCGTCCACCCCGTCCGGCACCGGGAGGGTGCCGGAGCGGTCGACTTCCTTGCGCACCAGTTCCGCCGTGCCGCCCTGCGGCAGTTTGACGGTGCCCGGTGGCTGCCCGGCGGGGATCTGCACCGGCTGCGGCGGCAGGTCAGCGGCCTGCACGGGTCCTGGCGCCGGTTGCGCTCCGGTGGTGCCCCGCGGCGCCGAGGCGGCGACCTCGCGCCCACCGCCCAGCGTCCCGGCGACCACCCCGAAGACCCCGGCGATCGCGAGCGCACCGGCCACGACCAGCGCGATCAGCCACCGCCGCCGCTTGGGGGCGGTCAACGCCTGCCCGCCGAGACGAGCCGCTTGCGGTACGCGACGCCACCGGTCACGGCCGCGCTGGTCAGCGCAAGTGCGCCGAGACCGAGCAGCCCGGCGGGCGTCCCGTCGTCACCCGGCAACTCCACGACTCCGCCCGCACCTGGGTCGCCCGCGGGGATGCGGATCGGCACGGTCGGGGTGTTCGCCTTGTTGCTCAGATTAAGCGCCAGCGTCGCGCCGGGTTCCAAGGTGCCGGTGACCGAGGGCGGTTGCTGCGGGTCGAACGCTTCCTCGTAGCCCTCCGCCGGAGCCACCTCGGTGATCTTGATCTCCTGCGGCGTGCGCAGGTCGGGGATCTCCGCGGTGCCCTCCGGACCGGTGGTGATCACGGCAGGCTGTCCGTCCTGCCCGGTCAGCGGGGTGCCGTCCTGGCGCAGTGCGGGCTGGTCGTCGGGCAGGCTCACGCGCAGCGCGACCCCGGCGATGCCTGCTTTGCTCTGCTCGTCGACCTTGCCGACGGAGACCGTCCCTGGCGCGGTCACCGCGGGGACGGTGTCGTCCACGGTGAGCTGTTTCTCGCCGCCGGTGGAGACCACCCGCTGCACGCCGTCCGGGTTCTGCACCGCCTCCTGCACGTGCGGCCGCTCGGCCGGGGTGGCCAGCTCACCGGAGACCTTCGGGTTCGGGCCGGTGGGGGTCACCTTCAGCTGCAGCGGCTCACCGCTTTCCGGAGTGGTGATGGTCCCGTTCTCGTCGAGCCCTTCGACCTCGGCGTCGGTGGCGTTGATCCGGACCGGGACGCCGGTGACGCCGCGGCCGTCCGGGTGCTCGACCGTGAACGTCCAGTCGGCCTGCTGCCCGATGACCTGTTCCTGCTCCGGCGCGGCCAGCGACGCCTGCCACGGCCCGCGGTTGCGTTCCGCGTCGGCGCGCAGCCGTTCGACCG
Source organism: Saccharopolyspora sp. SCSIO 74807 (assembly GCF_037023755.1). Lineage (NCBI taxonomy): Bacteria > Bacillati > Actinomycetota > Actinomycetes > Pseudonocardiales > Pseudonocardiaceae > Saccharopolyspora > Saccharopolyspora sp. SCSIO 74807. The sequence continues at coordinate 2,548,676 of NZ_CP146100.1, forward strand.
CGTCCTTGGTGCTCTGCGGCAGCTTGCCGAACTGGAAGTCGACGTCGTAGGCGATCTGCTCGAACGGTTTGCCCGGGTCGAGGTCGTCCGGGGTGCGCGGCGGCGAGGTCCACGAGTGCAGCAGGTGCGCGAGCGCCGCCGCCTCGTCCGGGTTCTGCGTGCTGCCGTAGCGCAGCAGCAGGTAGGAGATGTTCGCCGCGACGTCGTCGGGCAGCGGGGTGCCCCACTTGGTCAGCAGTTCGTCGCCGGGCTGGTACTGCTCACCGGTGTCCGGCGCCTTCAGCGCGAACTGGACGCACCACACCTGCTTGTCGCCGACGATGTACGAGCCGAGCCAGTCGCGGTCCCGTTGCACGCCTGCGTAGGGCTGTCCTGGTTTGGTTTCGTGGCCGATCCCTTCTTCCGGTGCGGCGACGGCGGCGCCGGGCGTCGCCAGCAGCACGCCGCCGGCGAGCACAGCGGATCCGGCCACCGCTGTGAGCAATTTCTTGAACGTGCGCATCCATGCTCCAGTCTCGGTCTGGGAGAGCGGGGCGCCGACGTCCTCGCGATCAGCGGCTCACTTTCGTGAGCCGCTGACCGGCGCAAACCCCCCGACGTGGCACGCGGACGCCCGCAGCGGATACTTCCGGTCACGGAATGTGGTTACAAGCGGGCATCCGGGTAATCGGCGCGGTCACCGAAAGCGACATCGGCGGCGGGCTCGGCCTCGATCGGCACTCTTCCGGCCCAGCGCAGCGGCCTTCCGAGGAGTTCCAGCAGTACCGGCCGCAGCCCGGTGGAAAGGTTGCCGCCGGAACGTGACCGTTATTCCCGGACATTGCGATGCGGAGTAGTTTCCGACGGGGCGGGCACTGATCACCGCCAGGCAGGTAATGTCGGCTTTACCTAGTCGGGAACCAACCGGCGGGTTCGGTCGTTAGCACGGTGACGGCGCAAAGCACGCCAGGAGGACGAGTTGCGCACAACGAGCAACCCAGCGTTCAAGAACCTGCCGGGACACAGCGGCGGGTACGCGAACTTCGACTACGGCCGGGGCGGCACCGCAGCGCCCGGCCGCGCGCCGGCTGCTCCGCCGCAGACCGCGCGTCCGATGACCATCGACGACGTGGTCACCAAGACGGCCATCACGCTCGCCATCACGCTGATCACCGGTGCTGCGACTTACGTCAGCGGGATGGCCATGCTGGCGCTGCCCGCTGCGATCGTGGGCCTGGTGGTGTCGCTGGTCATCATCTTCACCAAGAAGGTGCGCCCCTGGCTGGTCGTCACTTACGCCGCGGTCGAGGGCGTGTTCCTCGGCGGCATCAGCTACGTCTTCGGCGAACTGCTGAGCCGGACCGGCGTCGGCGGCCCCGGCATGATCATGCAGGCGATCGCGGGCACCATGGGCGTGTTCGCCGCGATGCTGGTGGTCTACAAGACCGGCGCGATCCGGGTGACGCCGAAGCTCACCAAGTGGATCATCGGCCTGGTCGCCGGTGCCGCGGTCGCGATGCTGGTCAACCTGGTCGTCGGGTTCTTCGTGCCCGGCGGGCTCGGCCTGCGCGACGGCAGCCCGATGGCCATCGGGTTCAGCCTGCTGTGCATCGGCATCGCCGCGTTCAGCTTCCTGCTGGACTTCGACGCCGCGGACCGGGCGATCAAGAGCGGTGTGGACGCCAAGGTCAGCTGGTACATCGCCTTCGGTCTGATGACCACGCTGGTCTGGCTGTACCTGGAGATCTTGCGGCTGCTGTCCTACTTCAACAACAACTAGCGCCGCGCAACGCACGAAAAGCGCCCGTTCCCAGCAGGGAACGGGCGCTTTTTCGGGAGCGTGATCCGTCGCTCACACCCGGCGCAGCGGGTCAGGAGAGCCGTTCGAGGACCATCGCCATGCCCTGGCCACCGCCGACGCACATCGTCTCCAGGCCGAACTGCTTGTCGTGCCACTGCAAGGAGTTCAGCAGCGTGTTGGTGATCCGCGCGCCGGTCATGCCGAACGGGTGCCCGACCGCGATCGCGCCGCCGTTGACGTTCAGCTTCTCCAGCGGCAGGCCGAGTTCCTGGTAGGACGGGATGACCTGCGCGGCGAACGCCTCGTTGATCTCGGCCAGGTCGATGTCGCCGATGCCCATCCCGGCGCGGGCCAGCGCCTGCTTGGACGCCTCCACCGGGCCGAGCCCCATGATCTCCGGGGACAGCCCGCTCACCCCGGTGGACACGATCCGCGCCAGCGGAGTGAGGCCCAGCTGCTTGGCCTTGGTGTCGCTCATGATCACCAGCGCGGCCGCGCCGTCGTTGAGCGCGCAGCAGTTCGCCGCGGTGATCCGGCCGTCCGGGCGGAACACCGGCTTGAGGCCGGACACGGCTTCCTTGGTGACCCCGGCGCGCGGCCCGTCGTCGGAGTCGACGATCTGTCCGGACGGCGTGGTCACCGGGGTGATCTCGCGCGACCAGAACCCGTTCGCGATCGCCTTCTCGGCGAGGTTCTGCGAACGCACGCCGAAGTCGTCCATCTCGTCGCGGGAGACGCCCTTGGCCCGTGCCAGGTTCTCCGCGGTCTGGCCCATCGGGATGTAGACGTCCGGGACCTTGCCGAACTCGCGCGGGTCGGTCCAGTCGTCGGCGCCCTGCTCCGCGGTGGCCTGGGTGCGGGCTTCGGCGTCGGCGAACAGCGGGTTGTGCGTGTCGTCCAGCGAGTCCGAGTTGCCCTTGGCGAACCGGGACACCGCCTCCACACCGGCGCTGATGAACACGTCGCCCTCACCGGCTTTGATCGCGTGCAGCGCCATCCGCGTGGTCTGCAGGCTGGAGGAGCAGTAGCGGGTGATCGTGGCGCCGGGCAGGTGGTCGTAGCCCAGCAGCACCGAGACGACGCGGCCCATGTTGAAGCCCTGCTCACCGCCGGGCAGGCCGCAGCCCAGCAGCAGGTCGTCGATCTCGGTGGGGTCCAGCTCCGGCACCTTGTCCAGCGCCGCGCGCACGATCTGCGCGGACAGGTCGTCCGGGCGGACGTCGACCAGTGCGCCCTTGCCTGCGCGGCCGATGGGGGAGCGGGCAGCGGAAACGATCACTGCTTCGGGCATGGCGGGAACTCCTTCGTTCGGGGCGTGCCGGGGCATGGTGTCCGATGCCGTGCTGCGCACTGTGCCCAACACCGTGCTTCGCACCGTGTCCGAACACCGTGCTTCGCACGATCTCCAATACCGTGCTGCGCACGATGCTGGCACCGCGCCGGGCAGGACCGCGATGACCGCGTTGTAAGCGAACGCCGACGCACTGCGCACGACACCGAGCTGGCACGGCGTGCCGTTCTCGGCCACTGTAAAACCGACGCGGCCCGCTTCCGCCTGAGACGACCGTCACCTTCCGCGTGCGGTTCAGTCCGTGCCGCGGCGCCCGAAGCGCCGGTTGAGCCGGGCCATCGCCCGGCTGGTCGGCCGCCGCGCCTCCGCGGCCGCGGAACGGGTCGGTGCCTGCGGCAACGGTCCACCACTCCATTCGCCGATGGCCGCGCACAACGCGGGCAGCAGCAGCTTCGCGGCCGCCTCGTACCCGGCGGCGGAGGGGTGGAACCGGTCCGGGCTGAAGAACTCCTGCGGCCGGGTCAGGAACTCCGGAGACAGCAGATCGGCCAACGGCACCGCGTGCCCGCCGGCGGCTTCCACGGCCCGGCGCTGCGCCCGCCCCAGCGCGAGGCTCCACGACGAGGCCACCGACCGCAGCGGCTGCGGGATCGGCCGGATCGCACCCAGGTCCGGGCAGGTCCCCGCGACCACGCCGACGCCCGCAGCGCGCAGTTCGCCCACCGCGGAACCGAGCAGCGCGGCGCAGGCCGCGACCGACTGCCGGGCGGTCACGTCGTTCGCGCCGATGATCACCAGCGCCAGCTGCGGCGGTCTGCTCAACGCCGCCTGCACCTGAGCGGCCAGGTCCTTCGAGGTCGACCCCACGATCGCGTAGGTGCTCAGCGCGACCGGCCGCCCGGTCTCCTCGGCCATGCCACGGGCGATCCGCGCGCCCGGCAGCTCGTACGGGGAGTCCACGCCCAGCCCCGCCGCCGACGAGTCGCCGAGCACCACCAGCTCCAGCGGCTCGGTGCCCGCGGGCAGGTCGGCGGGTGCCACCGGTCCGCTGCCGTCCGGCAGGTGGACCCCGTCGGAGCGCAGCGGCACCGCCGAGGGCACGCCGATCACCCGGCGCGCGTACCGCGACTGGCCGTTGAGCAGTCCGTACGCCGCTCCGGAAAGCCCTCCGAGGGTGCCGGCGGCCATCATCGCCAGCCGCACCGCACGAGCCCCGATCATGACCTGCCCCTCCTGCGCCGACCGGCGCGAAATCCGTCGGCCGCCCGATGTCGTCGGCTCGGACCGAAAAATCTCTCCATCACCGAAGACGCTGCCGACCGGCAAAACCTTCCCGCCTGGCGTGTCGGCCGGGCGGGCGGCGGGGTTAGCCGATTGCGGGCATTTAGGCTCAACACCACATCGTCACGACTGCGAAAGGGACTGGCGCAGTGGAGTACGTCGAGCACGTCGTCGACCTCGTCGGCAACACCCCTCTGGTGCGGTTGAACTCGCTGGCAGGCTCCGCTTCCACGCCGGTGCTGGCGAAGGTCGAGTACTTCAACCCGGGCGGCAGCGTGAAGGACCGGATCGCGCTGCGGATGGTCGAGGCCGCCGAGGAGTCCGGGCAGCTGCGGCCCGGCGGCACCATCGTCGAACCCACCTCCGGCAACACCGGCGTCGGGCTGGCGATGGTGGCCCAGCGCAAGGGCTACCGCTGCGTGTTCGTGTGCCCGGACAAGGTCAGCGAGGACAAGCGCAGCGTGCTGGAGGCGTACGGCGCGGAGGTCGTGGTGTGCCCGACCGCGGTTCCGCCGGAGCACGCCGATTCCTACTACAGCGTCTCGGACCGGCTGGTCACCGAGATCGACGGCGCGTGGAAGCCGAACCAGTACGCCAACGACGCCAACCCGGAGTCGCACTACCTCAGCACCGGCCCGGAGATCTGGCGCCAGACCGAGGGCCGGATCACGCACTTCGTCGCGGGCATCGGCACCGGCGGCACCATCTCCGGCATCGGCCGCTACCTCAAGGAGGTCTCCGGCGGGAAGGTGCGGATCATCGGCGCCGACCCGGAGGGTTCGGTGTACTCCGGCGGCGGCGGGCGGCCGTACCTGGTGGAGGGCGTCGGCGAGGACTTCTGGCCGCAGACCTACGACCGCGGCATCTGCGACGAGATCGTGCCGATCTCGGACCAGGACTCCTTCGGCATGACCCGCGAGCTCGCGCACCAGGAGGCGCTGCTGGTCGGTGGCTCGTGCGGGATGGCCGCGGCCGCGGCGCTGCGGATCGCGGAGCGCACCGGGCCGGACGACGTGATCGTGGTGCTGCTGCCCGACGGCGGGCGCGGCTACCTCGGCAAGGTGTTCAACGACTCCTGGATGGCCAAGTACGGCTTCCTGTCCCCGGACCACGCCGGCGGGTCGATGAAGGACGTGCTGCTGCGCAAGGACGGCACGATGCCGGAGCTGGTGCACGTGCACCCGAACGAGACCGTCGCGGAGGCGGTCGCGATCATGCGCGAGTTCAGCGTCTCGCAGATGCCGGTGGTCAACGCCGAACCGCCGGTGATGGCCGCCGAGGTCGCCGGGGCGGTCAACGAGCGCGACCTGCTGGACGCGCTGTTCGCGGGCAACGCTCAGCTCGCCGACCGGGTGGAGCAGCACATGTCGCCCCCGCTGCCGACCATCGGCGCGGGTGAGGAGATCAGCGCCGCGATGTCCGCGCTGGCGGGAGCGGACGGCGCGATGGTGCTCGTCGGCGGCAAACCGGCCGGGGTGGTGACCCGGCAGGACGTGCTGGCCTTCATCGCCGGACGTTGACGATTCGTTACGGATGGCCGCTACGCTGCTCACCTATCGGATAGCGTGTGCAGGACGCAACACCAAGGATTTCGTGCTTCACGCCCAAGGGGGTCAGGAAACCCGATGAGCTCTCCGCAGCCGCCGGACGGTGGCCAGCAGGGACAGCAACCGCAGGGAGCCGGTGGCGAGCCGCCGGACGCGGAAGGCACCCAGATCGGTTCCAAGCTGGACCCGCAGGCCACGGACGCCGAACAGGCCCCCAACCCGGACGCCACGCAGGTCGTTCGCCCGGCGCAGCCGCAGCAGGACGCCGGGCAGCAGGGAACCGGACAGCAGGGCACCGGGCAGTCCGGGCAAGCGCCCGGTGATTCGACGCAGGTCGTGCGGCCTGCCCAGCAACCCGCGCAGCAGTACGGCACCGGCGAATCCACCCAGGTCGTGCCGCCGACGATGCAGCCGCCGCAGCCGATGTACGAGCAGCCCGGCACGTCCGGCTCGGCTCCCGGTGAAGGCACCACGCAGGTCGTCCCGCCGAACATGCAGCCCGCGCAGCCGATGTACAACCAGCCCGGCACGCAGAGCCAGCCGGGCGGGTTCCCCCAGCAGCCCCAGTACCCGGGCGCGCCTCAGCAGCCTGGCACGCCCGGCGGCGGTTTCCCCGCTCCGCAGGCCCAGCCGGGATTCGGTGCCCCGCCGCCGAACACCGGCTACGGCGCGTTCGGCGAGCAAGGCGGCGAGAACAACCGCGGGCTCGCGCAGGCGGCCGGTTGGACCGCGATCGGCGGTGGCGGGCTGATGCTGGTCCTGCAGCTGGTCGGGATGTTCATGATGATCTCGGCGGTGAACCGGCTCAAGCAGCTGTCCGAATCCCTCGGCATGACCGCGCCGACGCCGTCGCTGGCGTTCCCGGTCACGATGATCGTGATCTCGATCGTGGTGCTGATCGCGATGATCGTCGGTGGCGCGTTCATCTTGCAGCGCAAGTCGCTCGGCCAGATTCTGGCTGGCGGTACCGGCGCGGTGGTCGCGGTCGTGTCCCTGATCAACATCTTCGTGCTCCCCTCCGCGGTGTGGTCGGCGATCCTGACGCTGCTCATCGGCGCCGCGGTCGCGGTGCTGGCGTTCCTGCCCGGGACCGGGGCGTGGCTCTCCGGTGGTTCGGCGGGGGCTCCGGCCCCGGCTGCCGCCGGGTTCGGCCAGCCCCAGCCGGGCCAGCCGTTCGGCCAGCCGCAACCCGGTCAACCGCAACCCGGTCAGCCGTTCGGCCAGCCCCAGCCCGGTCAACCGCATCCGGGCCAGCCGCAGTTCGGGCAGCAGCCGCCGCAGGCCGGCCCCTACGGCCAGCCGCCGCAGGGCGGGTTCGGGCAGCCGCAACCCGGCCAGCCCCAGCCCGGCCAGCCCGGCCAGCCCCAGCCCGGCTACGGACAGCCCGGCCCGTACGGCAATCCCTACGGCCAGCCACCGCAGCAGGGCGGCTACCCGCAGCAGCAGTACGGGCAGCAGCCCCCGCAGTGGTGATCAAGCCTTCGCAGCACCCCTTGTGAGCTGAGCGCTCCAACGCCGCGGCCCCCGGTTCGCCGGGGGCCGTCGTCGTGGAGATCACCGCTTCGGGTGCGCTCGGACCTGCCGGGCGCCATCCGCCGAAGGGGCCCGTACGCTGCTGCACATGAGTGACGGCTTCGCCACCCGCGCGATCCACGCGGGCCAGGAACCCGACCCGGCCACCGGCTCGGTGATCGTGCCGATCCACGCCACCTCCACCTACGCGCAGGACGGTGTCGGCGGACAGCGAGCGGGTTACGAGTACTCGCGCACCGGCAATCCCACTCGCACCGCGCTGGCGGAATGCCTGGCTGCGCTGGAGGGCGCCAAGCACGGCGCGGCCTTCGCCTCCGGGATGGCGGCCAGCGACGCGGTGCTGCGCGCGACGTTGCGCCCCGGCGACCACGTGATCATCCCGGACGACGCCTACGGCGGCACGTACCGGCTCATCGACAAGGTCCTCACCGGCTGGGACGTGCAGTACACCCCGGTCCCGGTCTCGGACGTCGGCGCGGTGCGGCAGGCGGTGCGCCCGGAGACGAAGCTGATCTGGGTGGAGACGCCGACCAACCCGCTGCTGAACATCGCCGACATCGCCGCGCTGGCGCAGCTCTCGCGCGACGTGGGCACGAAGCTGGTCGTGGACAACACGTTCGCCTCGCCGTACCTGCAGCGGCCGCTGGAGCTGGGTGCGGACGCGGTGGTGCACTCGACCACGAAGTACCTCGGCGGGCATTCCGACGTGGTCGGCGGCGCGGTGCTCACCTCCTCCGACGAGCTCGCCGCGCAGGTGGCCTTCCTGCAGAACAGCGCGGGCGCGGTGCCCAGCCCGTTCGACGCCTGGCTGACGCTGCGCGGACTCAAGACGCTGGCCGCCCGGATGGACCGGCACAGCGCGAACGCCGAGCGGATCGTCAACGCGCTGCACGGGCACCCGAAGGTCGCCAAGGTCTACTACCCGGGCCTGGAGGAACATCCCGGCCACGAGGTCGCCGCCAAGCAGATGCGCGGCTTCGGCGGGATGGTCTCGTTCACCCACGTCGACGGCGAGCAGGCGGCGCTTGAGGTGTGCGCCCGGACCCGGCTGTTCACCCTCGCCGAATCGCTCGGCGGCGTGGAGTCGCTGATCGAGCACCCGGGGCAGATGACGCACGCGAGCACCGCCGGTTCGGTGCTGCAGGTCCCCGCCGAGCTGGTGCGGCTGTCGGTCGGCATCGAGGACCCGGACGACCTCGTCGAGGACTTGCTCGCCGCGCTCTGAGCGGATCGCCGCGGCGACCCGTGCGCTCAAGTGCGCGCGGGCTGCCAGCGCGCACTTCCGCGTACGTGCAGGTCAGGGTGCTACCGCGGGGTCGCTGGTGGGAACGAGCGGGTGCTGGCCGGACTCGACCTCGGGTGCGATCGGCAGGTCCTCCGGCCCGACGCAGCCGCCGACGAGTTCGGTGACGCCCTCCTCGCGAGGGGCGTAGCCGCCCGGGTCGTCGCAGCCCGCCTGAGCCACCACCAGCACCGCGGTCCCGGACAGGATCGTGGCCACCGCGATCCCGCCGACCAGCCGGACCGTGCCCGTCGAGGCTGTCGCCGAGGTCATGCGTCCTCCCAGTGGCGCCTTGCGGACCAGTGGCGCCGTGCGGACCAGTGCCCTTTCGGCGCCTGGCGTGCCGCCGGCGCCGGTCGAGCGCCGCGGTCGAAGTCCGGACGATCAGGTGCCCTCCGAGAGTACCCAACACCTCGCGCAGCGGTCGGGATTCGCGCTGGTGCACGATGGAAGAATGCTGATCAGCCTGGACCGGGTGCGCGCGGCCGCCGAGGAGCTCGAAGGCGTCATCCGCCGCACGCCGTTGGAGCATTCCCGCGTGCTCGCCGAGCAGGTCGGCGGCGAAGTCTTCCTGAAGTGCGAGAACCTGCAGCGCACCGGGTCGTTCAAGCTGCGCGGCGGATACGTGCGGTTGCAGGAGTTGACCGAGCGGCAGCGCGCGGCCGGTGTCGTGGCCGCCAGCGCGGGCAACCACGCCCAGGGCGTGGCGCTGGCCGCGTCGTTGCTGGGCATTCGCTCCACGGTGTTCATGCCGGAACGCGCCACCCTGCCGAAGCTCGCGGCGACGCAGTCCTACGGCGCGACCGTGCGGGCGGAGGGCGGAGTGCTGTCCGAGACGCTCGCGCTCGCCACGCAATACGCCGACAGCACCGGCGCCGAGTTCATCCACCCCTTCAACCACCCCGCGGTGCTGGCCGGGCAGGGCACGGTCGGGCTGGAGATCCTGGACCAGTTGCCGCAGGTCGGCACGATCCTGGTGCCGACCGGTGGCGGCGGTCTGCTCGGCGGGGTGGCCGCCGCGGTGAAGGCCCTGCGTCCGGAGGTCCGGGTGATCGGGGTGCAGGCGGAGCAGGCCGCGGCCTGGCCGGGTTCGCTGGCCGCCGGGCATCCGGTGCGGGTCACCGACACGCGCACGATGGCCGACGGCATCGCGGTCGCCGAGCCGGGCGCGGTGACCTTCGAGCACGTGTCGGCGTTCGCCGACGAGGTCATCACGGTCAGCGAGCAGTCCTTGTCCCGGGCGCTGCTGCTGTGCCTGGAGCGGATGAAGCTGGTCGCCGAGCCTGCCGGGGTGGCCGCGGTGGCCGGGCTGCTGGAGCGTCCGGACCTGGTCGTCCCGCCTGCGGTGCCGGTCCTTTCCGGCGGCAACATCGACCCGGTGCTGCTGCTGCAGCTCATCCAGCACGGCATGACCTCCGCGGGCCGGTACCTGTCGCTGCGGGTGCGGTTGCCGGACCGGCCGGGTTCGCTGGCCGGGCTGGTCGCGCAGCTCGGCGATCTGGCGGCGAACGTGCTGGACATCGAGCATTCGCGGATTTCCGGGGCGCTGGCGCTGGGCGAGGTCGACGTGGAGGTCAGCTTGGAGACGCGCGGGCCGGAGCACCGCGAGCACGTGGTCTCGGAGCTGTCCAGTGCGGGCTTCACCGTCGTGGCGAAGCGCTGAGCACTCGGCCCCGGCCGACACGCCCGCGCGCCATCCGGGCCGGTGTGGTCGTGCCGGAGTGAGCGGACCGTTCGCCCCGCAAGATCGGTCCAACGGTCCGCTCACTCGGGATCACCGGACGGTTTCGCCGGATGTGCGAGCTTGCCGACACGCCCGCGCGGCGCCCGATCGGACTCAGAGGTTGCCGCGGAGCTCCTGCTCGCGCTCGATCGCCTCGAACAGCGCCTTGAAGTTGCCCTTGCCGAAGCCGAGCGAACCGTGCCGCTCGATCAGCTCGAAGAACACCGTCGGCCGGTCCCCGATCGGTTTGGTGAAGATCTGCAGCAGGTAGCCGTCCTCGTCCCGGTCGACGAGGATGCCGTGCTCCTTCAGCGTCTCGATCGGCAGCCGCACCTCGCCGATCCGCGCCCGCAGCTGCGGGTCGTCGTAGTAGGAGTCCGGCGTGGCCAGGAACTCCACGCCCGCCGCCCGCATCGCGGTGATGGTGCGCAGGATGTCGCCGGTGGCCAGCGCGATGTGCTGGCAGCCCGCGCCGCGGTAGAACTCCAGGTACTCGTCGATCTGCGACTTCTTGCGGCCCGCCGCAGGCTCGTTGAGCGGGAACTTCACCCGGTGGTTGCCGTTGGCGACGACCTTGCTCATCAGCGCGGAGTACTCGGTGGCGATGTCGTCGCCGACGAACTCGGCCATGTTCACGAACCCGAGCACGCGGTTGTAGAACGACACCCACTCATCCATCCGGCCCAGTTCGACGTTGCCGACGCAGTGGTCCACGGCTTGGAACAGCCGCTTCGGGGCTCCTTCGGGTTTGACGTAGCCGCCGCTGCGGGGCACGTAACCGGGCAGGTAGGGGCCGGTGTAGCGACTGCGGTCGAGCAGCGTGTGCCTGGTTTCGCCGTAGGCGGCGATCGCGGCGGTGCGCACCGTGCCGTGCTCGTCGGAGACCTCGTGCGGCTCGTCGAGCACCCGCGCCCCTTGCGCGCGGGCGTGTTCGACGCAGCGGTCCACGTCCTCGACCTCCAGCGCGATGTCCACGACACCGTCCCCGTGCCGCCGGTGGTGGTCGGCCAGCGGGCTGTCCGGATCGACCGCGCCGTTGAGCACGAACCGCGCGGACCCGGACTTGAGCACGTACGACTTGTGGTCCCGTTCGCCCTGCTCCGGGCCTCGGTAGGCGACGAGTTCCATGCCGAACGCGACCTGGTAGAACAGCGCGCTCTGGGTGGCGTTGCCGACGACGAACACCACCGCGTCCATCGCCCGCACCGGGAACGGGTCGCGGCTGTCGTCGTGCTCGACGAGGCCGACGAGCCGCTGCATCTGGTCGAAGGTGACGTCATCGAGTTCGCCGGTGCCCACGTGCTCGGTGCCGTGCGGGTCCACAGTGGTCACGATGTCCTCCTCGCTGGTACGGCGCTGCTGCGCCAGCGTGGGCCCGTCGGGCATCCTGAGCAATCGCCGTCGAGAACACTGGACAAGTTGTCCAGCATGGCCGCGGCGAACCGCGGAACTCCGAGCAGGTTGTGCAGGTGCGGAATGGACTCGTTGGACGCCCGGTTGTTGCTGCTGCTGGCCGACGAGCCGCGGCTGGGAGTGCTGGAGTGCTCCCGGCGGCTCGGCGTCGCCCGCGGGACCGTGCAGGCGCGGATGGACCGGATGCAGCGCAGCGGGATCCTGCGCGGGTTCCCGCCGGACCTGGACCTGGCCGAAATGGGCTACGGGCTCACCGCGTTCGCGGTGCTGGAGATCGCGCAGGGCAGGCGGGACGCGGTCGCCGCGAAGCTGGCGGCGATCGGCGAGGTGTGCGAGGTGCACGCGACCACCGGCCAAGGGGATCTGTTCGTGCGGATCGTGGCGCGCTCCAACGCGGACCTGCAGCGGGTGGTCGACGAGGTCGTGGCGGTGCCGCACGTGCTGCGGACCTCGACTTCGATCGCGCTGTCCACGCCGGTGCCGCCGCGGTTCCGGCCGCTGCTGGAGCGGATCGCCGAGGAGGAGTGACCGCTCAGCGCTGCGCGAAACGCGACTGCGCAACGTAACCGGATCCGGCACCAATGGATGAGTGCCGGGATAAGCCGGGTGGATCAGCGCACCGGGCGCGCGATGCGCTCGCCGGCGGGCCCGAATTGGTTCGAGATCGTTGGGGCCGGAACGCGGCGAGCGCCGATCAAAAACCGCGCCGCGCCCGCGCGGACCGCAGCGGGGGCGGCGCCCAGATCGATTCCGCTAATTCCCCGCAATGCCGAGGAATCCACCACCGGTCGTTCCGCGAACTCGCGATTGTCCGAAAAGCGGATCGAGAAAAAGACCGGTCGGAAAACCGACCGGTCAGCAATAGCGCGGTGCGGGCGCGGGGCCGCACCCGCACCGCCCGCGGGTCAACCGAGGAACGGCTCGGCCTCCACCAGCGTGACCTTCATGGTGCCGCCGTTGGGCAGCTCGTACTCGCGGGTCTCGCCCTGCTTGGCCTCCAGCAGCGCCTGGCCGAGCGGGGAGCTGGGCGAGTAGACCTCCAGTTCGCCGTGCGCACCCTCCTCGCGGGTGGCCAGCAGGAACTTCTCGGTCTCGTCCTCGCCGTCGAAGCGGACGGTCAGCACCGAGCCGGGCTTGGCGATGCCGGATTCCGTCGGGACGTCGCCGACCTTGGCGGTGCGCAGCAGTTCCTGCAGCTGGCGGATCCGGGATTCGAGTTGGCCCTGCTCCTCGCGGGCGGCGTGGTACCCGCCGTTCTCCTTGAGGTCGCCTTCCTCCCGGGCCTCGTTGATCTTCGCGGCGATCACCGGGCGGTTGGCCACGAGCTCGTCCAGCTCACCCTTGAGCCGGTCGTAAGCATCCTGGGTCAGCCAGGTCACCTGGGTATCGCTCACGGTCACCACTCCTCGTCGACGGCGACCCGCCATCCGCGGGCCGACAACTTCCCGTCCTCAGCGCATTCCGGCTACTGCCAGAACGGAAAAACACGGCCCGCGCGGGGCCGTGCTGCCCTCGACGATAGCACGAATCGGCCCACCGATGGAGTGCATTTAAGCAGTATCCCGCGGTGCGCACGACGCTTCACCCGGTTGGCCGCCGGAGGGTGGACAAATATTCGGGAACGTTGTATGTACAGCCGTACACCTCGCCGGTCATCGGCCGTTCCGAGGTGCGCACCACCGTTTCCTGCCGGACCGTGTCGGTCGCCGGCGGGATGTAGATCTCTTTGCGGCCGGTCTCCGCGCCGGAAACGCCGAGCGCCCGGATCACGCACTCCGCCGGGCGGCGCGGATCGTCGCGCTGCACCTCCGCGGTGACGTGCACCGAACTGTCGTCGAGCACCTGGAACGCGGCCTGTTTGCCCTGGATGGGCGGGCTGCCGAGGTTGGTGTAGGCGAGCACGGAGGCGCCGATCAGCACCAGCGCGGTCAACGCGCCGAGCGCCCATCGGACCCGCGGCCGGTCCGGCCTGCGCTCGCGCGAGCCGTACCGCCCTTCCGGGACCTGCTGGCTGCTCACCGTCGCCGCCTTCCTGTTCCGTGCTCCCAACGGGGGTGCCCGGTCCGGGCGATGCCTCCCCGGCCGCCCAGGGTTTTCGGCGCATTGGGAACAATGGGTGTCGGCACCCTCGTTGAGTATCCCCGGGGTGTCCGGCCGGCGGTCAGCGGGGCCGGTGCGACTGGGAGCAGGAAGGAACAGCCTGGCGATGGCCGAGAAGCTGCGTCTGATGACGGTGCACGCGCACCCGGACGACGAGTCCAGCAAGGGGGCGGCGACCACCGCGCGTTATGCCGCCGAGGGGCACGACGTGATGGTCGTCACGTGCACCGGGGGTGAGGCGGGCAGCATCCTGAACCCGGCCATGGAGCGCCCGGACGTGCTCGCGAACATGCCGGAGATCCGCCGCACCGAGATGGCCCGCGCCGCGGAGATCCTCGGTGTCCGGCACCACTGGCTCGGCTACGTCGACTCCGGCCTCCCGGAGGGCGACCCGCTGCCGCCGCTGCCGGAGGGCTGCTTCGCCACGATCGACCAGGTCGGCCCGGTCGCCGACCTGGTGCGCGTCATCCGCGAGTTCCAGCCGCACGTGCTGATCACCTATGACGAGAGCGGCGGCTACCCGCACCCGGACCACATCCGCTGCCACGAGGTCTCGATGACCGCGTTCGACGAGGCGGCCGACCCCGACCTGCACCCGGCGGCGGGCGAGCCGTGGCAGCCGCTGAAGCTGTACTACTCGCACGGCTTCTCCCGGAAGAAGATGCAGCTGTTCCACGACGCGCTGCTGGAGCGCGGTGTCGAATCGCCCTACGGCGAGTGGCTGGCCAGGTGGGACGAGCGGGACCGGCCCGACCCGGACGAGCGGGTCACGACCCGGGTGGAGTGCGGGGCATACTTCGAGCAGCGGGACGACGCGCTGCGCGCGCACGCCACCCAGATCGATCCGGACAGCCGCTGGTTCGCCGTCCCGCCGGACATCCAGCGGGCGCTGTGGCCGACCGAGGACTACGAGCTGGTTCGCTCGCTGGTCGATACGACGTTGCCGGAGGACGACCTGTTCTCCGGCGTGCGGGAGAAGGTGTCGGCATGAACGAGGCGCTGACCTTCGTGGTCGCGCAGGCTCCACCACCGCCGCAGGATCCGGGTGGGCAAGGGGAGGACTTCGGCAAGTCCTCCCCGGTCGGCCTGCTGCTGCTGATCCTGTTCGGCATCGCGGTGGCGTTCCTGATCCGCTCGATGAGCAAGCACTTGAAGAAGCTGCCGTCGAACTTCAGCGAGGAGCGGGCCGCGGCCGCCACCCCTGCCCGGGTCCGCCGGGCCGAAGCGCGGGCCGCCGCCAAGGCCGGCGAGGGTGAAACCGCCGCGCAGGAATCGGAGGCGCCTGATGCCGCGGCGCCGGAGGATGCTGCGGAGCCGAAGGACGGTGCGGCGCCGAAGGACTCGGAGGCGAGCTCCGACGGCGGCGCAGCGACCCGCTAGCGGCCCGAGCTCCACCGGCATCAACGCTGCGGCAGCACCACGGACTTCACCGCCTTCGGGTCGGTCGCGCCCGCGGTGAGCGCCGCGGGCACCTCGGCGAGCCCGAAGTGGTGCGTGACCAGCCGGTCCAGGTCCACTTCCCGGTTCGACGCCAGCGCGATGGCGGTGGGCCAGGTGTTGGCGTAGCGGAACGTGCCGGTCAGCTCGATCTCGAAGTTCTGCACGTGCGCCAGCGGCAGCGCCAGCTGCTCGCCGCCCATGCCGACCAGCACCACCCGCCCGGCGCGGCCGACCGCGCGGATCGCCTCGGAGGCCGCCGCGGGCACGCCGGAGCACTCCAGCAACACGTCCGGTTCGTAGCCCGCGTCGCCCAGCGGCGTCTCCGCGACGTTGATCGTCGAGGTCGCGGCCAGCTCGGCGGCCAGTTGCAGGCGGTGCGCGGCGACGTCGGTGACCACGACCTCGCTCGCGCCGAACGCGCGGGCGGTCTGCGCGGCGACCAGCCCGATCGGGCCGGAACCGGTGATCAGCACTCGCGAACCGGGTCCGACGTGGCCTTTCCGGCACGCCCACACGCCCACCGAGAGCGGTTCGATCAAGCCGGTCGCGTCGTCGGAGAGCGACTCCGGCGCACGGTGCGCGAACTGCTCGTGCACGGTGACGTACTCGCAGAACGCTCCATCGATGGGCGGTGTCGCGAAGAACTTCATGTCCGGGCACAGGTTGTACCGGCCCGCGCGGCACTGCGCGCACACGAAGCACGGCTGTCCGGGCTCGATGGACACCCGATCACCCGGCGCGTGCAGCTGCGCGGCCGCGCCGGTGGCGACCACGACTCCGCCTGCCTCGTGCCCCAGGACGAGCGGATCGCGCACCACGAACGTCCCGATGCGGCCTTGCTCGTAGTAGTGCGTGTCCGAGCCGCAGGTGCCCACTGCCTCCACCCGCACCAGCACCTCGTGCGGCCCGGGCGCCGGAACGGGCCGTTCCTGCACCTCGACGTCTTGGATGTCGCGCAGCACGGAAGCGCGCATGGTGTCCGGGATCTGCGGCATCGGGCCTCCTCGTCGTCTCGCCCCACCGTCGCAGCAAGGATGCCGCGCCCGTGGCAGGGGCGGGAACCCGCCACGGGTGCACCTGATCATCGCGAGTGGGACGCTGGCGGACATGGCGAACCGGCTTGCTGACGCGACCAGCCCGTACCTGTTGCAGCACGCGGACAACCCGGTGCACTGGTGGCAGTGGACGCCGGAGGCGTTCGAGGAGGCGCGGCGCCGGGACGTGCCGGTGCTGCTGTCGATCGGCTACGCCGCCTGCCACTGGTGCCACGTGATGGCGCACGAATCGTTCGAGGACGCCGACATCGCCGCGGTGATGAACGAGAACTTCGTGAACATCAAGGTGGACCGGGAGGAACGCCCGGACGTCGACTCCGTCTACATGGAGGCCACCCAGGCCATGACCGGCCAGGGCGGCTGGCCGATGACCTGCTTCCTGACTCCGGACGGCGAACCGTTCCACTGCGGCACCTACTACCCGGCCCGCCCGCTGCAGGGGATGCCGTCGTTCCCGCAGCTGCTCGACGCCGTGGCCAAAGCCTGGTCGGAGCGCGGTGCCGAGGTCCGCGCGGCCGCGACCAGGGTGGTGGAGCAGCTCGCCGAGCAGCGCCCGCCGCTGCCGGAGTCCGCGGTGGACGAGCAGGTGCTGTCCTCCGCGGTGGCCCAGCTGCACGAGGAGTTCGACGCCGCGAACGCCGGCTTCGGCGGAGCCCCCAAGTTCCCGCCGTCGATGGTGCTGGAGTTCCTGCTGCGCCACCACGAGCGCACCGGCTCGCCGGACGCGCTGGCGATGACCGAGGGGACCTGCGAGGCGATGGCCCGCGGCGGCATCTACGACCAGCTCGCCGGGGGCTTCGCGCGCTACAGCGTCGACGCCGAGTGGGTCGTGCCGCACTTCGAGAAGATGCTCTACGACAACGCGCTGCTGCTGCGCGCGTACGCGCACCTGGCCAAGCTGGGCGCGTCGTCGGCGGCGCTCGCGGAGCGGGTCACGCGCGAGACCGGCGAGTTCCTGCTGCGCGACCTGCGCACCGCGGAGGGCGCGTTCGCCGCTTCGCTGGATGCCGACACCGAAGGCGTGGAAGGGCTCACCTACGTCTGGACGCCCGAGGAGCTGCAGGAGGTGCTCGGCGAGCAGGACGCGCAGTGGGCCGCGGAGCTGCTGCACGTGACCTCGGCCGGGACCTTCGAGCACGGCGCCTCGACGTTGCAGCTGCGTCGCGACCCGGACGACCTGCCCCGGTGGCAGCGCATCCGCGAGGCGCTGCTGGACGCGCGGTCCAGGCGCCCGCAGCCGGGCATCGACGACAAGATCGTGACGTCCTGGAACGGGATGGCGCTGACCGGGCTGGTCGAAGCGGCCGCGGTGTTGCAGGAACCGCAGTGGATCGACGCGGCGGAACGCGCCGCGGATCTGCTCACCGAGCTGCACCTGGTCGACGGCCGGTTGCGCCGCAGCTCCCGCGACGGCGTGGTGGGCGCCGCGGCAGGGGTGCTCGAAGACCACGGCTGCCTTGCCGAGGGGCTGCTGGCACTGCACCAGGCGACCGGGCGGCGGCGGTGGCTCGAAACCGCGTGCGCGCTGCTGGACACCGCGCTGGAGCAGTTCGCCGACGACGAGCACGCAGGGCTGTTCCACGACACCGCCGCGGACGCGGAAGCGCTCATGCGCCGCCCTTCGGACCCGACCGACAACGCCAGCCCGTCCGGGGCGTCCGCGACGACGTCCGCGCTGATCACCGCGGCGGCGTTGGCCGGGCCGGACCGCGCGGCCCGCTACCGGTCGGCCGCCGAGCAGGCGCTGACCAGGGCGGGCCTGATCGCCGAGCGGGCTCCGCGCTTCGCAGGCCACTGGATGGCCGCGGCGGAAGCGCTCGCGCACGGCCCCACCCAGGTCGCGGTGGCGGGGGAGACCGACGAGGACCGGACCGCGCTGTCCGTCGCCGCCCGCAGGCACGCGCCGGGCGGTGCGGTCGCGGTGGCCGGACCACCGGAGGCCGAGGAGGTGCCGCTGCTGGCCGGGCGACCGCTGGTGGACGGACGAGCCGCCGCCTACGTCTGCCGCGGGTACGTCTGCGACCGGCCGGTCACTTCCGTCGAAGACCTGGTTTCCGCGCTGGCCCGCTGAACTCGCCTGTGCGGCGAGATCAGGCGTACAGCGCGAGCCAGATCGACACGTGGTGGCAGATCGCCGCCGCGGACACCGCGGAGTGGAAGAACTCGTGGTACCCGAAGGTCTTCGGCCACGGGTCGGGCCACCGGGTCGCGTAACCGACCGCGCCCAAGGTGTAGAGCACGCCACCGACGATCAGCAGCACGAACGCCGCAACGCCCGCGTTCGACAACAGCTCCGGCAGCACGAACAGCGCCACCCAGCCCAACGCCACGTACACCGGCACGCCTACCCAGCGCGGACCGTTCGGCCAGGCCAGCTTGAGCACCACCCCGCCGAGCGCACCGCCCCACACCACGGCGAGCACGACGGCACCGGTCTTGGGCTGCATCGCCAGCATCGCGAACGGCGTGTACGTGCCCGCGATGAACAGGAAGATCATCGAGTGGTCCAGCCTGCGCATCCAGGTGCGCGCGCCCACCGTGCGCCACGTCTTGCGGTGGTAGAGCGCGCTCACCCCGAACAGGCCGAGCACTGTTGCCACGTAGACCGAGGCGCCCAGCGCCGCGGCGGCGGAGACGGTGGCGGCGGCCAACGCGATCAGCGTCGCGCCCGCGGCGACCGCGACCACCAGGGACCAGAAGTGGATCCAGCCGCGCATCCTGGGTTTGACGAACGCGGCGGGGCGGCGGGCGGACACAGCGCTACTCACAGCACGGAGGTTACGGCACCGTAGGTTCGATGTGCCGCGCCTCGGTGGTGACCTCCGTTGCACTCGCGATCCGTTCGCGGCGCGACGGCGGGTCGTTCGCAGACGGAGGGACCACCCGGGTGGCCGAGAGCACCCGCGTAGTCTCAGGGAGCGTGGCGCTCAAGGTTCGTCTGCGGGAACTCATCTATGACGTTTACGAGTGGCGGTTGCGCCGCCAGCTCACCGGCGCGCGGGCACCCCGGCACGTAGGCGTGATCCTGGACGGCAACCGTCGCTGGGCGCGCGAGGCCGGGCTGGACATCGCGCACGGGCACCGCGCGGGCGCGCGCAAGATCAGCGAACTCCTCGGCTGGTGCCAGGAGGCCAAGGTCGAGGTCGTCACGCTGTGGCTGCTGTCCACCGACAACCTGGGGCGGACGAGCGCGGAGCTGGACGCCCTGCTGGAGATCATCAGCGGGGTCGTGGACGAACTCACCGACCCGGACAGCCCGTGGCGGGTGCGGATCGTCGGCGCCCTGGACCTGCTGCCCACCGAGACGGCCGCGCGGCTCTCGGCGGCGGCACTGCGCACCGAGGGGCGCAGCGGGATGCAGGTCAACGTCGCGGTCGGCTACGGCGGGCGGCAGGAGATCACCGAAGCGGTGCGCAAGCTGCTGCTGCAGCACGCCGAGGCCGGCACGTCGATCGAGGAACTGGCCGAGTTCCTCAACGTCGACCACATCTCCGAGCACCTCTACACCTCCGGCCAGCCGGACCCGGACCTGCTGATCCGCACGTCCGGTGAGCAGCGGTTGTCCGGGTTCATGCTGTGGCAGTCGGCGCACTCGGAGTTCTGGTTCTGCGAGGCGTACTGGCCGGCGTTCCGCCGGGTCGACTTCTTGCGCGCGCTGCGCGAGTACTCGGCGCGGCACCGGCGCTACGGCGGCTGATTTCGCGGCCCGGACTCGCCGGGCTCGTGCTGGAGGCCCCTGAACATGCTGGAGGGCCAGGCCCAACGGACCTGGCCCTCCGCGCACATCCACACGAGCGCCTACGTGTGTCAGCCCTCGACCGACGGGTGGTCGGTCAGCGGCGCGTTCACGCAGTTGCTGGACTGCGGGGACAGCACCGGCACGACCGCACCCAGCACCGCGGCGTTGCTGCCGCACGCCTGGATCGGCGCAACGCTGGCGTTGTTGTCGTTGAGCAGGTTCACGCCGTCGTTGTCGGCGGTGTCGGCGTTCGCCATCGGGGCCAGCGCCATCAGACCGGCCGCCGCGCCTGCGAGAACCACAGCCTTCTTCAGCATTCTGTTACTCCATTCACTTGCTTACTTGCCGCGGGAAAACCCCGGTCCGCCGAATTACGGTTCGGCTTACGTGGCGGACCCCGATGTGCTTCGACGGGGAAATCCCAGCTCATCGGTTCGGGGCGGGGGAGGAAAAACACCGGCGGTAGTGCTTGCGTACATCTCCGGCGCTTGCCGGGTCCGCCGGTGCGAAAACCTCGAATCAACACGGGCTGATCGTCCGAAGGTGACCGACCGGGAGAACCGGGAATGCTTTCCCGGTCGGGCAGTGGGCATCCGGACGCTTCGCGCGGTGACCGAGGTCGCCGGGGTCGCTCAGCCTTCCGCCGACGGGTGGTCGGTGAGCGGCGCGTTCACGCACTGGCTGGGCTGCGGCGACAGGATCGGCACAACCGCCCCGGCCACGGCGGCGTTGGTGCCGCACGCCTGGACCGGCAGCACGCTCACGTTGTTGCCGTTGAGCAGGTTGACGCCGTCGTTGTCGGCGCTGTCGGCGTTGGCCATGGGGGCCAGCGCCATCAGACCGGCCGCCGCACCGGCGACGACCACAGCCTTCTTCAGCACTTGGATGCTCCTTGTAGTTCGGGACGTGGCTAGTGCGTTTCCCCGAAGTCCGGAAGTTCTTTCGGGGGAGCACCTGGCGGAAAACTTAACCAATCCCGAAGGCGGATGCCCAGCCGGTTAACACCATCGTGTATCTAATCGACTCAGCCCTAAAGGTGAGACCGTTTCGCATGTTCCGAACATGTTTCGGGAAATGCGAGCCAATACCATTCGCTGATCGCCCGCGCGAACTCGGGTTCCGCCCGATGTCCCCGAGTCGTACTGTCCGGACGTGGACGCCCACCAGGTCGTTAACGAGTACGTGCTGCTCGGGCTACGCCTCGATCGGCTCGAACCCGGTGCCGTCGAAGCCTTCGCGGGCGATCCGCTGCTGCGCCATCGGGCTGCCCGCGAGGCACCTCCGGCACCGTCGCGGCTGGTAGCGAGCGTGCAGCGGCTTCGCGCGGCACTGCCCGGCTGCGGCCTTTCCGCGCCGCGCGAGGAGTTCATCACCGCCCAGCTCCCCGCGCTGGAATGCACCGCGCACCGGCTCGCCGGGCGAGAGCTCCCGCTCGCGGACACCGCCGAGCGCTGCTTCCAGGTGCACCCGCGGCCCGGCGACCCGGACGACTACCGGCGGGTGCACGCGGAACTCGCCGCGGTGCTGCCGGGCCGCGGAGATCCCGCGATCCGGCTCGCTCGCCTGCGCGCGGCCGAGGCGGTGCCCGCTGACTCGCTTTCCGCGGCGGTGTCGGCGCTTTCCCGCGCGTTGCGCGCGCAGGCGCGCGCGGAGATCGGGCTGCCCGCCCAGGAGTCCGTGCGCTTCCGGCTCGTCCGCGATCGTCCCTGGACCGGCTTGCACCGCTACCTCGGCGACTTCCGCTCGCTGGTCGCGGTGAACGCCGATCACGAGCATTGGGCGGGTCAGCTCCCGTGGCTGGTGGCGCACGAGTCCTACCCCGGGCATCACACCGATCAGTGCCGCAAGGAGAGCGCGTCCGCGCAGCGGCCGGAACTAGCACTGGCGTTGCGGGACACGCCGCAGAGCGTGATCTCCGAAGGACTCGCCGATCTCGGCCTCCGGATCGCGGTAGGGCCGGGCTGGGGCCGGTGGGCCGCCGAGGTGCTGGCAGGCGCCGGTGTGGCCATGGACGGTGAGCTGGCGGAGCGGGTGCAGGGGCTGCTGCGGCAGCTGAGCCGGGTCCGCTGGGATGCGGCGCTGCTGCTGCACGATCGCGGCGCTGATGCGGGCACCGCTGTCCGGCATCTGCGCCGATGGGGGCTGATGTCCGAACGGCGGGCCCGTGCGCTGGTGGAGTTCCTCGCGGATCGGCGCCGAGCCGTCCGCACCGCCGCCTACGTCGAAGGCGGCCGGCTGGTGGGCTCTTGGCTCGGCGCCTGCCCGGCGCGTGGTGACCGGGTGCGGCGATTGCTGGACGAGGCGTGGACTCCGCGCGCGCTGGCGCGGGAGCTCGGGTGCCTGCCGCAGGCCGAGGCCGGGTGCTCCGTTCGGCGGTAGCCGGCCGCGATGACCGGTACAGCCGGTCGCTCACTCGATCAGACCAATGTGGACACCGTGTTGATCACCGCACGTGCGTGCTCCCGCGTCGTTCCGGGCGTCGGCGTTGAACGGCGGGTGAATTCCGGAGAACCCTTGCTCACCAGGGCATTCGTTCGGTGTCCCGGGATTCCGGGGTGAGCGGAAAACCGACATAACGGGCGCGGATGTGAAGTCCGGTCGACCATCCGGCGAATCACCTGTGTGGTCGCCTGCCCAGAACCGAACCACGCAGGTAGCGTCCGCAAGTGACGGGTCGACGTGTGAATGACCCGTCCGGGGAGGCCCTGACCGTGGCTGTTGGCTGGATCGGACGGTATCACCGTCCACCGTGGTCGCTCGGGGCCGGTGCGCGGCCCCCGCGGCTGCGCCGGACCGCCCGCCGGTCCGGCCAGGCCAGGGCAGGGGCAGGCCCGGCCCGCCGACAAGCGGGTGTGCGCGCCACGCCCGCGAGGGAGTAGCCGTGACCACACGACGTTCCCAGCCCACAGCGGAGCACCCGGCCGAGACCGGTGTTCCCGCAGGCGTCCCGAATCCGGTCGAGCTCCGCACTTACGTGCTGGACACCTCGGTCCTGCTGTCCGATCCGTGGGCGATGACCCGCTTCGCCGAGCACAGCGTGGTGCTGCCGCTGGTCGTGATCAGCGAGCTGGAGGGCAAGCGGCACCACCCCGAACTCGGGTGGTTCGCTCGCGAAGCCCTGCGCGGCCTCGACGAACTGCGGATCCGCAATGGGCGCCTGGACGCTCCGGTGCAGGTCGGAGAGCACGGCGGCACGTTGCACGTCGAGCTCAACCACTCCGACCCGGAGGTGCTGCCGCCGGGGTTCCGCACCGACTCCAACGACGCCCGGATCCTGGCCTGTTCGCTGAACCTGGCCGCCGACGGGTACCGGGTCACGCTGGTCACCAAGGACATGCCGCTGCGGGTGAAGGCCGCGTCGGTCGCCTTGGAAGCCGAGGAGTACCGGGCGCAGGACGTCGTTTCCACGGGCTGGAACGGCATGGCCGACCTGGACGTGCCGCCGAACGCGGTGGACACCCTGTTCAAGGAAGGCGTGGCCGACCTCGACGACGCCCGCGACCTGCCCGCGAACACCGGTCTTCGGATGCTGGCCGGGTCGCAGAGCGCGCTGGGCCGGGTCACCGCGGACAAGCAGGTGAAGCTGGTCCGCGGCGACCGGGAGGCGTTCGGGCTGCACGGGCGCTCCGCGGAGCAGCGGATCGCGCTGGACCTGCTGCTCGACCCGGAGGTCGGGATCCTCTCGCTCGGCGGCCGCGCCGGGACGGGCAAGTCGGCGCTGGCGTTGTGCGCCGGCTTGGAAGCCGTCATGGAGCGCCAGCAGCACCGCAAGGTCGTGGTGTTCCGGCCGGTGTACGCGGTGGGCGGTCAGGAACTCGGCTACCTGCCCGGCAGCGAGAACGACAAGATGCAGCCGTGGGCGCAGGCGGTCTTCGACACGCTCGGTGCGCTGGCCAGCGAGAACGTGCTCGACGAGGTCACCGACCGGGGCATGCTGGAAGTGCTGCCGCTGACCCACATCCGCGGCCGGTCGCTGCACGACTCGTTCGTGATCGTGGATGAGGCGCAGTCGCTGGAACGCAACGTGCTGCTCACGGTGCTTTCCCGGCTCGGGGCGAACTCCCGGGTGGTGCTCACGCACGACGTGGCGCAGCGGGACAACCTGCGTGTCGGCAGGCACGACGGGGTGGCCGCGGTGATCGAGAAGTTGAAGGGTCACCCGCTGTTCGCGCACATCACGCTGACCCGCTCGGAGCGTTCGCCGGTGGCGGCGCTGGTCACGGAGATGCTGGAGGGCGAGTTCACCCCCTGATCCGGACGACGACCGCCACGCCTCGGGCGACACGCCCGCGGATCACCTGATCGTCGTGAGTGGTTCGGAGTGAACGGACTGTTCGACCAACCTGTTGGGACGAGCGGTCCGTTCACTCGGAACGTCCGGCTCACCAGCCGGTCGGCAGCGGTCGGCCCTCGGCGAAACCGGCTGCGGACTGGATGCCGACCTGTGCGCTTTCGTGGAACTCCGCCAGATTTCGCGCACCGGCGTAGGTGCACGACGAGCGCAGACCGGAACTGATCTCGTCCAGCAGGTCCTCCACCCCGGGCCGCTGCGGATCGATCCGCATCCGGGAGCTGGAGATGCCCTCCTCGAACAGCGCCTTGCGCGCTTGGTCGAACGCGCTGTCGGTGCGGGTCCGGGCGCTGACGGCCCGCTTGGAAGCCATCCCGAAGGACTCCTTGTAAGCCCGCCCGTGCTCGTCGCGCAGCAGGTCGCCGGGCGACTCGTAGGTGCCGGCGAACCACGAGCCCACCATCACCGAGGCGGCACCGGCCGCCAGCGCGAGCGCGACGTCCCGCGGGTGGCGCACGCCGCCGTCGGCCCACACGTGCTTGCCCAGCTCGCGCGCCGCCGCGGCGCATTCGGCGACCGCGGAGAACTGCGGGCGGCCGACGCCGGTCATCATCCGCGTCGTGCACATCGCGCCCGGCCCTACGCCGACCTTGATCACGTCGGCGCCCGCTTCCGCCAGGTCGCGGACGCCTTCGGCGGTCACCACGTTGCCCGCGACCACCGGGACCGACGGGTCCAGCTCGCGCACCGACCGCAGCGCGCTGATCATCTTCTCCTGGTGGCCGTGCGCGGTGTCCACGACCAGCGCGTCCACGCCCGCGGCCAGCAGCGCGGCGGCCTTGGCTGGCACGTCCCCGTTCACGCCGACCGCGGCCGCGACCCGGAGCTTGCCCGCCCCGTCCAGCGCCGGGGCGTAGACCTCCGCGCGCAGCGAACCGCGCTGGGTGAGCACGCCCGCCAGCTTGCCCTCGGCGTCCACCGCGATCGCGAGCTGCCTGCCCTGCCGGTGCAGCTGCTCGAAAACCTCGCGGGGTTTGGTCTCCAGCGGCAGCACCACGGGGTTGCGATCGGCGACTTCGCCGACGCGGGCGAACCGGTCGACCCCGGTGCAGGCGGCCTCGTCGGCCACCCCGACCGGGCGGCCGTCCTCGTCGACGACGACCACCGCGCCGTGCGCGCGCTTCGGCAGCAAGTTGAGGACGTCGGTCACCGCGTCGTCGGGGCGCAGCACCAGCGGCGTGTCCCAGACGGGATGCCGCTCCTTCACCCAGGAAACGATCTCACCGACCGCGCTCGGCGCGACGTCTTGCGGGAGCACCACGAGACCGCCGCGGCGAGCGACGGTCTCGGCCATCCGGCGGCCCGCGACGGCGGTCATGTTGGCGACCACGATCGGCAGCGTCGTGCCCGAGCCGTCACCGGTGGCGAGGTCCACGTCGAACCGCGACTCCACGCCGGAGCGGCCGGGCGCGAGGAACACGTCGTCGTAGGTCAGGTCGGTGGTGGGCTGCTGCCCGTTCAAGAACTGCACAAGGCTCCACGATACGTGCCGGAGGTCGTGCGCAGGCCGGGTTAGAGGGAAAACGACTGGCTCACCCCGGCGCCCACCGAAGGTGTGACGCGATCTCATTGCGCCGTGCTCTTTGCCGGGACTACAGTCGCTGATGGCTGCGCACCGAGGTGCGTGGAAGTACGCCGGGACCCCCCGCCAGTGTGGTGGGACCCCGGCCTCTGCATTTCTGGGGTCATCGAACTTCGATCTCGATGCTGTGGACGGCATCCCCGATTATTTCCAAGTACGCCGGATTTCCTCGCTCAGCGGCGAGCACGGCCCCGCACACCACGTCGGGTATCCACAGCAGGGGCGTTGCCGTTCCAGGCGCGAAGCTTACGTGCAGGTGCTGCGATACCAGGCCCTTCCGGCGGCACGCACTGACGATCTGGCGGTCCAGCAGGTTGTTCCGCTCCTGGCGGGACTCCAGCAGAATCGAGTCGATCTTCATCGCGTCCAGCTCGACCAGCAGCGCTTCCAGACATTTCCGGCGGGCTCGTTCGGGCTTGAGCGCGCGGCCTCTTCCGATCACGACGTTGTGCATGAACGAGGCCTTCTGCACGACTTTCGCCAGGTCTGCGCGACGTCGTTCAGCCGACTTATACCAGTGGACCTTGTGCGGCCCGGACTGCAACGCGTAGAGCGCGTCGCGGATGGCTTCGGCTTCGGTCAGGTAGACGAGGCTGGCGGTGAGGATGTACACGCCGAGCGGGAGGTCGTAGGACTCGTCGGCGTAGGCGGCGAGGAACACGACCGGAATAAGATCGAGAACGCGAGTTCGAGAGCAAGCCGCTGCACCCGGACGTGTTCGGAGATCACCGGTTCCGGGCAGCGGCGGCTCGGGTCAGAGCTCTTCGCCGCTCCGGAGTGGCGGATTCGCCAAGCGGTTTTGCGGAGGCGGATCATCGCCGTTGCACTAGCCGGCACAGTCCTCCGAAGGTGTGGCGTGATCTCGTTGCGCCGTTTTCTTCATCGGGACTAGAGTTGGCCGTAGCTGCGCACCGAGGTGCGTGGAAGTAAGCCGGGACCCCCCGCCGGAGGCGGGACCCCGGCCTCTGCGTTTCTGGGGCTGTTCCTTCTCATCTGGCATCGATGTGGAGCTGCAGCGCGCTGTCCGCGAGCTGTTCCAAGTAGCTCCCGTCGCCGCGATGCGCGGCCAGCACCGCACCGCACACGATGTCCGGCAGCCACAGCAGAGGTTCGGCGCCGCCGGGTACGAAGTCGAGGTGCAGCGCATCGGAGATGATCCGCTTCCGGCGGCATACCGCGACGGTCTGCTGGTCGAGCTTGTTGTTGCGCAGTTGCCGTGCTTCGGCGGTCAGCATCGTGATTCCCGATGCTTCCACCTCTGGTAATAGCGCTTCCAGGCACTTTCGCCGAGCCCGTTCCGTGTGCAGCGGAATCCCGGTGCCGACGACAACGGTGCTGACGCAAGCGAGCGAACTGATCACCTTGACGAACTCGCTTCGCCGACTCGGTGGCTCTTTGCTCCAGTGCAGCTTGGCGGCGCCCGCTTGCAAAGCGTGCAGGGCATCGCGGATGGTTTCGGCTTCGGTCAGGTCGACGAGGCTGGCGGTGAGGATGTACACGCCGAGCGGGAGGTCGTAGGACTCGTCGGCGTAGGCGGCGAGGAACACGACCGGAATAAGATCGAGAACGCGAGTTCGAGAGCAAGCCGCTGCACTCGGACGTGTTCGGAGATCACCGGTTCCGGGCAGCGGCGGCTCGGGTCAGAGCTCTTCGCCGCTGAGCATCGGCTCGAACGACCGGTAGGCCGCGTAGTTGCGGAAGAACCGGCTGTAGAGCTCGGAGCCGTCGTCGAAGGTGGCGTCCTCGACCTGCTTGACCTCGACGATCTCCTTGAACTTCCAGGTGATCAGCTCGCCGTCCTCGTTGTGGTAGCTGGTCGCCTGCTGCTTGCCGTAGTCGGTGGCCTTCTCCTTCGCCTCCGCGGCGGACTCGGCCTTGACCAGCACGAAGGATTCCTCGTACAGCTGCGGCTCGGCGGCGCTTTCCGCGCTGATCTCGATGAGCAGCAGCGCGACGTAGAACTCGGCATCGGCGGCGGAGGCGCGGACCTGGAAGTCCCGCGGGTCGATGCTGCCGGAGCCGATGTCGATCGAGCCGACCTGCTCGTCGGCGAGTTCCTCGGCAGCCTCGGCGGGGATGTCGTCGTCGCTGGGTGTGCTCATACCTCCAGTTTCGCATCCGGCTCGGCTCCGCCCGGGAGCATGGCCCGCACGGCTTCGACGGAGTCGGCGGAGCCGGCGTCCTTGTCCGGGCGGTAGCGCAGCACCCGCGCGAACCGCAGCGCCACTCCGCCCGGGTAGCGGGTGCTGAGCTGCACGCCGTCCAGCTCGATCTCCACGACCAGTTCCGGCGCCAGGTGCACCGTCCAGTCGTCGCGGTGCGTCTCGTGCCTGGGGAATTCACTGGTCTGCCAGGCGAGCAGCTCGTCGGTGAGTCCTTTGAACGTCTTGCCCACCATGATCGGCGGCCCGCCGTCCGGGTCGCGGGCGCCCAGGTGCAGGTTCGACAGGTGGCCGCTGCGGCGGCCGTGGCCCCATTCCGCGGCCAGCACCACGAGATCCAGCGTGTGCGACGGCTTGATCTTGCGCCAGGTCCGGCCGCGCCGCCCCGCCGCGTACACCGAATCCAGGGCTTTGACGACCACGCCCTCGTGCCCGGCGTCGAGCGATTCGTCGAGCAGCGTCGCGGCCTGCTCGGAATCCGCGCCGGCCCGCACTCCCGGGATGCGGTGCCCGGCCGCGACGTGGTGCAGCGCGTCCAGCCGCCGGCGCAGCGGCTCGTCCACCAGGTCGGTGCCGTCCAAGTGCAGGCAGTCGAAGAAGTAGGGCCGCAGCACCTCGTCGCGCGGGCTCTGCGCGCCGAACCGGGCCATCGTCTCCTGGAACGGGCGGGGCCTGCCGGAGTCGGTGAGCGCGAGCGTTTCCCCGTCCAGCACCACCGATTCGCAGTCCAGCCCGCGCACCAAGGCCACCAGTTCGGGCACCTGACCGGTGATCTCCCGCAGCGTGCGGGTGTAGACGTGCACCTCGTCGGCAGCGCGGTGCACCTGGATCCGCGCACCGTCCATTTTGTACTCGACGCTGCACTCGCCGAGTTCGCCCAGCGTTTCCGCCAAGGTTTCGGCGGGGGAGGCGAGCATCGGCCGCAACGGCCTGCCCACCTCCAGCCGGAACTCCGCGAGCGCAGCCGCGCCGCCGGTCAGCGCCGCTTCCGCGGTGGCGGGCAGCCGCCCGGAGAGCATGAACGCGCGGCGCACCGCCTCCCCGGGCACCTCGGCCGCTTCGGCGACGGCCTCCACCATGACGCCTTCCAGCGCGCCCTGGCGCAGTTCGCCGCCGAGCAGCCGGATCAGGAACCCCTGTTCGGCGGCGGTGGCGCGGCCGAGCAGCTCGGTCAGCGCGGCCACCCGCCGACGACCCGAACCGGAGCCGGTGATCCCGCGCAGCTCGCCGATCGCCGCATCCACCTCCAGGACGCTCAGCGAGGACTCCGCCGCGGGCGCCACGTCCAGTTCGGACAGCGTCGACCAGCCCACGCCCGCGCGTCCGCCGGGCAGCTCGCCCGCGAGCAGCGCGGTGGCCGGCCGGATCTCGGCGGCCGTCAGCTCGGTGAGCAGACCGGCGATCGCGGCCACCTTCGACTTCCGGGACCGGGTGGCCGCGACTTCGGCGGACGCGGCCACGACCGCGGCGAGCGAAACCATGCGCCCATGGTGCGCGCGAACCCCGCCAGCGCGCTGCCACCGGCCGGCCACTGTGGAACCGCGGCGGCGTTGCGGCACGTCCCAGTGCTCATCCGGAACGAATGGGGGTGTTCCGGGCCGGCCGTGCGCCTCACCGCGAGGCGCACGGCCACGACCTCACCCGGCCGGCCTCACTTGGCCTGGGCCATCCCGAGCACGTCCAGCGCGGTGTCCAACTGCTCCAGCGTCAGCTTGCCGGAGTCGACGTGCCCGCGTTCCAGCACGACCTCGCGGATCGTCTTGCGCTCCTTGAGCGCCTGCTTCGCGACCGAAGCCGCCTCCTCGTAGCCGACGTAGCGGTTCAGCGGCGTCACGATCGACGGCGAACCCTCGGCGTACTCGCGGGCGCGGTCGGCGTTCGCCTCCACCCCGGCGAAGACCTTGTCCGCCAGCAGCCGGGAAACCGCCGCCAGCAGCCGCGCCGACTCCAGCACGTTGCGCGCGATCACCGGCAGGTTCACGTTCAGCTGGAAGTTGCCCTGCGCACCTGCGAAGGAGACCGCCGCGTCGTTGCCGATGACCTGCGCGACGACCTGCAGCGTGGCCTCCGGGATCACCGGGTTCACCTTGCCCGGCATGATCGAGGAGCCGGGCTGCAGGTCCGGCAGCGCCAGCTCGGCCAGACCGGTGCGCGGGCCGGATCCCAGCCAGCGCAGATCGTTGGCGATCTTGTTCAGGCTGACCGCGACGGTGCGCAGGTTGCCCGAGGTCTCCACCACGCCGTCCTGGCTGGCCTGCGCCTCGAAGTGGTCGCGGGCCTCGGTCAGCGGCAGGCCGGTCACCCGCGCGAGCTCCTCGGAGACCGCCTTGCCGAAGCCCTCCGGCGCGTTGAGCCCGGAACCGACGGCGGTCCCGCCGATGGGCAGCTCGCCCAGCCGGTCCAGCCCGGCCTTGAGCCGTTCCACGCCGAAGCGCACCTGCGATGCCCATGCGCCCGCTTCCTGGCCGAGCGTGATCGGCACCGCGTCCATCAGGTGCGTGCGCCCGGACTTCACGACCTCGGCCCAGTCGGCGGCGCGCTGCTCGATGCCCGCGGCCAGGTGCTCCAGCGCCGGGACGACCTCGGCGAGCACGGCCTCGGTGGCCGCGACGTGGATCGTGGTCGGGAACGTGTCGTTGGACGACTGCGAGGCGTTGACGTGGTCGTTCGGGTGCACGTCGCGGCCCAGCGAGCGGGTGGCCAGGGTCGCGATGACCTCGTTGGCGTTCATGTTCGACGACGTGCCGGAGCCGGTCTGGAACACGTCGATCGGGAAGTGCTCGTCGTGGCGGCCTTCGGCGACCTCGTCGGCCGCCGCGGCGATCGCCTCGGCCATGTCGGCCTCGAGGATGCCGAGCTTGCCGTTGACCCGGGCGGCCGCGGCCTTGAGCAGCCCGAGCGCGCGGACCTGGGACCGCTCCAGCCCGCTCCCGGAGATCGGGAAGTTCTCCACCGCGCGCTGCGTTTGCGCGCGGTAGAGGGCCGCGGCGGGCACTTTGACCTCACCCATCGTGTCGTGTTCGATCCGGTAGTCCTGTTCAGCCATGCAGGAAGTGTCCACCGCCGGGGCCGCGGTGGTCAGTATGGGTCGCCCCACGCCGAGCCGGTCACCTGGCCGGACGCGCCGAGCTGGACCGATATAGGTGACCAAGGTCGTCGCCGCGGGCGTGGAACGGCCCGCGCGCAGCGGAACGGGTCTAGGCTCGGCTGTGATCCACGTTGCACTGCCGGGGAGTGGGCATGGCCGAGCCGCATGAAGTCGATCTGCTCGTCGTGGGGGCCGGGCCGACCGGTCTGTACGCGGCCTACTACGCGGGTTTCCGGGATCTGTCGGTGGCGCTGGTCGATTCGCTGCCGGAACCCGGCGGGCAGGTCACCGCGATGTACCCGGAAAAGATGATCTTCGATGTGGCCGGTTTCCCCGCGGTGCGCGGCCGCGACCTGGTCACCGCGCTGGTCGAGCAGGCCGCTCAGTACCAGCCGCGCTACCTGCTGGGGCGGGACGCGACCGAACTGTCCGATGAGGACGGTTCCGTCGTCGTGTCGGCAGGTGCGGAGCAGGTGCGCGCCCGCGCGGTGCTGATCACCGCTGGGATCGGGGAGTTCACCCCGCGCCCGCTTCCCGCGGGTGGCGATTGGCTGGGCCGCGGCGTGGTGCACTTCGTCCCGGAGCTGGCCGTGCACGCCGGGCAGGACGTGCTGGTCGTCGGCGGCGGGGACTCCGCGTTCGACTGGGTGCTGGCGCTGCAGCCGATCGCCCGCAGCGTCACGCTCGTGCACCGCCGCGCGCGGTTCCGCGCGCAGGCCGGGCTGGTGCGCAAGGTCGAAGACCTCGGCGTTCCGCTGATCACCGAGGCGCAGGTCGCCGAGGTGCGCGGCGACGAGAACGGGGTGCACGAGGTCGAGATCGAGGTGGGGGAGCAGCGGCGGGTGCTGCCCGCGCAGACGGTCGTCGCCGCGCTCGGGTTCACCGCCGATCTGGGGCCGATCGAGCAGTGGGGGCTCGACCTGGACAAGCGCAGCATCAAGGTGGACACCACCATGCGCACCAACCGGGAGAAGATCTACGCCGCCGGGGACGTGGCGAGCTACCCGGGCAAGGTCAAGCTCATCGCGACCGGGTTCGGCGAGGCCGCCACCGCGGTCAACAACATCGCCGTGGAGCTCGACCCCGCCGCGCACCTCTTCCCCGGGCACTCCTCGAACAAGGGCTGACCCCGGGAATGGAAACGGCCGCCCTCCCCCGGAGGAGGGCGGCCGCGTCGGTGGGGTTCGTTCGCCGAACCCTTTTCCAGGTGTCAGGCGCCGGTGTTCTGCTCGACCCAGTCGGACAGCGCCGAGACGTCGGTGTAGATCGACGGTCCGGTGGCGCAGTTCGAGTCGTTGTTGCCCGCGCGGCTGGTCGCGCCGATCAGCTCCCAGTTGCCGGGGGTGCCCTTGATCTGCGGCCCGCCGGAGTCGCCGTAGCAGGCGCCGGAGTCGCCGCCGGGGTTCGACGTGCAGATCTCGGACTCGCCGGTGATGCCGCTGCACTCGCCGTCGTCGACGATCGAGGTGTCCAGTTCCTGCAGGTTGGCCGGTGCTTCACCGCCGGGCGCCGGGCTAGTCTGGCCCCAGCCGATGATGCGGGTCTCGGTGCCGGTCGCGCCGGACTCGGCCGCGATCGGGATCGGCGCCGCCGAAACCGCCTTGTCCAGCTTGAACACCGCGATGTCCGCGGACGGGTGGACGTTGATCTCGCTGACGCCCGCCTCTTCGCCGCCGCTGGCGTGCTGCAGGCTGCCCACCCGCACCTGGAACTGGTCGGGCTGGCCGCCCTCGACGCAGTGCGCGGCGGTGACCGCCCAGTCCGGCTTGATCAGCGAGGCGCCGCAGCTGTGCGAGCCGCCGTTCTGCAGGGAGATCATGAACGAGTAGGGCTCGGCGGCGTCGTGCCCGCCGACGATCAGCGGCGCCGGGTCGTCGGCTGCTGCGGCGGGCGAGGCCATCGCCGCAGCGGCGCCCACGGCGAGCGCTCCGGTCAGCAGGGGGCGGATGCGCATGAGGTGAGGTCCTTCCGTCGGCCCGGCCGCGGCCGGGAGTGCCGTCCCGGCCCGGAACAGCCGGAATGATCACCGACGGTAAGGATCTCCACTCGTTCGAGGCACCGACTTTCGGTGGGGCTGCGCTGACCCCAACGCAGGTGTGCCGCGTACCCGCGGCAACGTCGCAGCTCACGGCTTCAAACGCACCGAATTCGGAAAATACCGGTAAAAACCCGCGCCCGAACCCGGCCCGAGCGAACGGACCGTTCGTCCCATTAGATTGGTCCAACAGGCCGTTCACTCGGCGATCTCGCCGGAGCGAACGGAACTTCGGTCCGAATGGATCGGGAGCGGTCCGTTCGCTCCGGGGAGGATCGCGGTCAGGCGCCGTGCCGGCCGGTGTCCTGGCCGTCCAGGTCGACGTTGGAGTACTCGCGCAGCTTCGCCAGCCGGTGCGAACCCTCGATCACCCGCACCGTGCCGGACTTCGACCGCATCACGATCGACTGCGTGCTGCACCGGTTCGCGCGGTAGTGCACGCCCTTCAGCAGCGCCCCGTCGGTGATCCCGGTGGCGCAGAAGAACACGTTGTCCCCGCGCACCAGGTCCGAGGTCGTCAGCACTCGCTCCACGTCGTGCCCGGCGTCGATCACCTGCTGCCGCTCGGTGTCGTCCTTCGGCCACAGCCGCGTCTGGATCTCGCCGTCCATGCACTTGAGCGCGGAGGCGGTGATGATGCCCTCCGGCGTACCGCCGATCCCCATCAGCATGTCCACGCCGCTGTCCGGGCGGGCCGCCGCGATCGCGCCCGCGACGTCGCCGTCCGAGATGAACTGGATCCGGGCGCCCGCCTCGCGCACCTCGGAAACCAGCTTGTCGTGCCGCGGCCGGTCCAGGATGCACACCGTCACGTCCGAGACGTCGATGTGCTTGGCCTTGGCGACCCGGCGGACGTTCTCGGCGACCGGCGCGGAGATGTCCACCACGTCCGCCGCTTCCGGTCCCACCGCCAGCTTCTCCATGTAGAACACCGCCGAGGGGTCGAACATCGCGCCGCGCTCGGCCACCGCGAGCACCGCGAGCGCGTTCGGCATCCCCTTGCTCAGCAGCGTGGTGCCGTCGATCGGGTCCACCGCGACGTCGCACTCGGGGCCGTTGCCGTTGCCGACCTCTTCGCCGTTGAACAGCATCGGCGCTTCGTCCTTCTCGCCTTCGCCGATGACCACGACGCCGCGCATCGACACGGTGCCGATCAGCTTGCGCATCGCGTCCACGGCGGCGCCGTCGCCGGAGTTCTTGTCGCCGCGCCCGGTCCAACGGCCGCCGGCCATCGCGGCGGCCTCGGTGACCCGCACGAGTTCCATCGCGAGGTTGCGGTCAGGCGCTTCGTGGCGGCTCTGCGTGGTGGACGTGCTCATCGCGCCTCCCGGTCGGCGAACTGGGCTGTGCATCGGCGCGCGGGCGAGGCGCGCTCGTGTTCACGGATCTTCCCAGATCGCACACCCCGAGGCCGGGTCACGTGGGCGAGGCCACGCTCCGCCTCGGGCCGGATGGTCCCGGGCTCACTCGGACTCGGCGGGCTCCTCCACCGATGCCAGCGCGCGCTCCACGCGTTCCCGGGCGCCCGCGAGGTGCCGTTCGCACACCGTGGCCAGCGCTTCGCCGCGTTCCCACAGCGCCAGCGAGTCCTCGAGCGACAGCCCACCTGCCTCGAGCTGCTTGACCACCTCGGCCAGCTCGTCCCGCGCCTGCTCGTAGCCGAGTTCGGCGACTTCGGGGTGATCGGCGACCGGGTCGAACTGCTCGTCCTGCTGCTCGTTGGTCACGGGGCGGGGCTCTCCAGCTTCGCGGGCACGGACACCACGGCGGTCGCGATGGCCTGGTCGTAGCCGACGAACGCCTCGGCGAACTCGGCGCCGTCGCCTTCGCGGACCGCGTCGTTGATGCGCAATTGCGCTTCGGTGACCCTACGTCGGTGCGCGGCGCCGCGGCCGACCCACCACCTGGTTCCGCCGTAGCTGGAGGTCGCCTCGGCCAGCGCGCGCAATTTGACCGGCAGCGTCCTGCGCTCGCCGGCGTCGCAGCCGCCGAGCAGCGCAGTCCAGCAGTGGGCCGCGGCCGCATCGGCCTCCTGGGCGCACCGCCGCACCCGTTCCGCGCCGCCGAGGTCCGGTGAGCTGGTCACCGCGACGGTCAACGGGAGGAACGTGGGTTCCTGCGCTGACTGCACCACGACCTCCCCTTCACACCGGACGATGCGCGCCGCACCGTCATTCGGGTACGACGGCGCGCACCGCACCG
This sequence comes from Saccharopolyspora sp. SCSIO 74807, assembly GCF_037023755.1. Taxonomy (NCBI): domain Bacteria; kingdom Bacillati; phylum Actinomycetota; class Actinomycetes; order Pseudonocardiales; family Pseudonocardiaceae; genus Saccharopolyspora; species Saccharopolyspora sp. SCSIO 74807. Next base: position 2,584,280 of record NZ_CP146100.1, read on the forward strand.
TCAACGACTCGGACCCGCAGTTCGGTTCCCGGTGGCGCGTCCTCGACCGAGCGCAGGACACCGTCCGCGCCCTCGGGATCGACGCGCTGCACAACCGCGTACCCGCGAGCAAGAGTGGCCGCCGGACCGAGGGTCGTCAAGCGTGATCGAGTCGCGGCCATCGCGTGCCCCTCGGCGGTGAGCACCGTCGTGATCGCCCGCCGTGCCCGGTCCCGCGCCACCTGCACCTGCTCTGATCTGCGCTGCAGCGGTCCGTGCGGGTCGGCGAGCACCGGGCGGCTGCGCAACGAGTCCAGCAGCCTGCGCTCGCGATCCACCCATCCGTGTAGCGCCCGCCGGGCGCGGTCGCGCAGCTGCGCCACCCGCTGGGTCTCTTCGGCCATGTCCGGTACGACGCGTTTGCCCGCCCCGGTGGGGGTGGAGCAGCGCACATCGGCGACGTGGTCCAGCAGCGGTGAGTCCGGTTCGTGCCCGATCGCGCTGACCACCGGGGTGCGGCAGGTCGACACCGCCCGGCACAGCGCCTCGTCGGAGAACGGCAGCAGGTCCTCCACGCTGCCGCCGCCGCGGGCGAGCACGATCACGTCCACCTCGGGGTCGCGGTCCAGCTCGCCCAGCGCATCGAGGATCTGCGGCACCGCGGTCGAACCCTGCACGGCGACGTTGCGGATCTCGAAGCGCACCGCGGGCCAGCGCAGTTCGGCGTTGCTGAGCACGTCGTGCTCCGCGGCAGAGGCACGCCCGGTGACCAGGCCGATCTTGTTCGGCAGGAACGGCAGTGCGCGCTTGCGCGCCGGATCGAACAGCCCCTCGGCGCGCAGCAGCGCCCGGAGCCGTTCGATGCGGGCCAGCAGCTCGCCGACGCCGACCGCGCGGATCTCGTCGACCCGCAGGCTCAGCGTCCCGCGGCCGAGGAAGAACGAGAACTTGCCGTGCACCACCACGCGGCTGCCGTCGGTCAGCGGCGGATCCTGCTGGCGCAGCAGCGCCGACGAGCAGGTCAGGCTCAGCGATACCTCGGCGGACGGGTCGCGCAGCACCATGAACGCCGTCGCGTTGCCCTGCCGGATCTTGATCTGGGTGAGCTGACCTTCCACCCACACGTCGCCGAGCCGGTGGATCCAGTCGGCGACCTTGCGCGCCACGGTCCGCACCGGCCACGGCTGCTCCGGGCTGGTCGGAGTGGGGCTGCTCGATGCGCCCGGATTGTTCGGCGTCGGATTGTTCGGGGGCACCGCGCGCTCCTCTCCGCGTCCGGGCATCGACCGGCGCGATCATACGGCGCGCGTGCGCGATTCCTGCCGGGCAGCGGTGTTGCTTCGGCCGCGCAGCGGAACCTCGGTGCGGTGCGGACTCGCCCTGTGCGGCGGGACTGCTCGCTGCGCGGCGGAGCGCACTGCCTTGCAGCGGAGCTCACCGGTGCTCGCTGCTTGCCGCGGGACTCGTTGCCGTGCAGGGGTTTCCTGCCGCGGCGGAGCTCACTGCCGCAGGCGTTCCAGGCGGTTCGAGAGCATCCGCTCGAAATCCTGGCGCCGTGCGTGCTGCTGCTCGTGCTCCAGCAGCACCACCAGCTCGGACTCGGAGAACCCGCGCAGCTTGCCGCGCAGTTGCGGCAGGCTCATCTGGTCGTACTCCGGTAGCACCGCGAGGTCGTCGCCGAGCGCGGACGGTTCTCCCAGGTCGGTGACCGGTCCCGGTGCCGGCTCGGCCGTGCCCGTGCCGCCTGCGGCGTCGCCACCGGCGGGACCGGGCTGTTCGTCCTCGTCGAAGGTCGCCCACTCCGGCTGCTGCTCGGTGCCGCGCAGCGCGGACAGCGCCTCGTCGCCTTTGATGGCCAGTTCGGTGACCTGCTGCTGCACCCGCATCGACACTTGCAACGCCTGGCTGACGACGGTGACCGGCAGGCCGAGCAGCTGACCCGGCAGGCGCTTGGCCTCTTCGACGGTGACGGCCGCGAGCCCGGCCGCGACCCGGATCGGCAACGGAAACGACGACATGGCCACAGCCTGCCGCACGCGCCCGGCAGAAGCCATCGAACCCGTGCGGAATCTTGCACTCGCAGTACCTGTTCCCCGAACCGCGATTAGTCTGATCGAACTAGGCAGCGCATCCGGACGGCCCAATCGAGCCGTTGGGTCCACTCGTGATCACTGAACGTGCTCACGGAACCGGTGAGAGTGGGTCACGCAACGGAGCCATGAGCCGGTGGCCGGGCTGACCCTCACCGGGACGATCCGTACCCTTGAAACCATGACGACCTCGCCGCAGGCCACCGAGCCCGCCAACTCGGCAGACCACGCTGACCAGGCAGGACCCGGCGCAGCGCCGGACGCGACGAACTCGGCCGCTGCGCAGAAGCGGGTGCTGCTGGCCAAGCCCCGCGGCTACTGCGCCGGCGTGGACCGCGCCGTCGACACCGTCGAGAAGGCGCTGGAGACCTACGGTCCGCCGGTGTACGTGCGCAAGGAGATCGTGCACAACAAGCACGTCGTGCAGACCCTCGAAGAGCGCGGCGTGATCTTCGTGGAGGAGGCCTCCGAGGTCCCCGAGGGCGCGCTGGTCGTGTTCTCCGCGCACGGCGTTTCGCCCGCGGTGCACGAGGAGGCCAAGAACCGCAACCTGCGCACCATCGACGCCACCTGCCCGCTGGTGACGAAGGTGCACAAGGAGGTCAACCGGTTCGCCCGCGACGACTACGACATCCTGCTGATCGGTCACGAGGGCCACGAGGAGGTCGAGGGCACCTCGGGCGAGGCCCCGGACCGGGTGCAGCTGGTCGACAAGCCCGAGGACGTCGACAAGGTCGACGTGCGCGACCCGAACAAGGTCGTGTGGCTGTCGCAGACCACGCTCAGCGTGGACGAGACGATGGAGCGGGTCGACCAGATCAAGGACCGGTTCCCGGATCTGCAGGCGCCGCCGAGCGACGACATCTGCTACGCCACCTCCAACCGGCAGGTGGCGGTGAAGGCGATGGCCGCGGAATGCGATCTGGTCCTGGTGGTCGGCTCGCAGAATTCGTCCAATTCCAAGCGGCTGGTCGAGGTCGCGATGCAGGCGGGCGCCACCGACGCGCACCTGGTCGACTACGCTGAGCAGATCGAGGAATCCTGGTTCGACGACGTCTCCACCGTCGGCGTCACCAGCGGTGCTTCGGTGCCGGACGTGCTGGTCATGCAGGTTCTCGACCATCTCGCCGAGCGCGGCTGGGGTGATGTCGAGGAGGTCACCACCGCGAACGAGAAGGTGTCCTTCGCGCTGCCGCGGGAATTGCGCAAGGACCTCAAGGACAACCCGGACTCGCCCAAGGGCGTGCGCTGATCGAGCCTTCTGGCGGCCCGTTCCCGATTCTCGGGGGCGGGCCGTTTTGCTTTCACCGGAAGAACGTGTCGGGCGGCTCGAATTCGACTGGTGCGTTCGCTCCGGAGTCCGCGTGCGGCATTCTCCTCGCCACTTCGATGTTGGGGAGCGACCGGATCCGCCGCCCGTTCCGGTCGGACCGACGGTGGCGAAGTCCGCTCAGTCGAAGAAGTCGTCGCCCCGGGAACGCCGCGGGCGCCGCGGCGGTTCGCCGCCGGGTTTCTGCCCACCCGGATTCGGGCCGCCCTGCCTGGGGCCGCCCTGGCCGGGCCCGCCCTGCCGCGGTTGGCCCTGGCGAGGTTGGCCCTGGCGCGGCGGCTCGGCCCTGCCGCGGCCGGGCGCCGGCCGGCCGCCGCCCTCGCCGCGCCCGCCCCCGCGCGGAGGCTGTCCGCGTCCGGGCGGCGTGCCCCGCTCGCCGCCGCGCCCGCCGGAGCCGCGCCCCGGCGCGCGCTCACCGCGATCCGGTTTGCCTTCGCCGCGGGCACCGCCGGGCGCCGGTCGCGGTCTGCCGCCCTGCTCGGGAGCGGGACGGCCGCGCGCGGCACCCCCGGAGTCCGGCCGCGGCCGGTTGCCCTGCCCTTCGGCGGGGCGGCGCTGCGGACGGCCGCGCTCGTCCCGCTTCGCGCCTTCCTTGCTGCGAGCTTCCTGCTTCGCGGAGTCCTTCCGCGGCTGCCGGTCGCGGACCGGCTTCTTCTGCGCGGTCGCCTCCGGATCACCGCTTTCGGCGTCCCGCGCGCGTTGCAGCAGGAACATCCGCACCAGCCCGATCGCCACGCACACACCGGTGGTGGTCGCCATCATCGGGAAGCTGTTGATCAACGGGTTGACCAGTTCCAGCGCGAGGCCCGAGATGCCCTTGCTGCCCGATCCGGCGCCGAACGCCATCGCCAGCACCGGCACCACCAGCGTGACCAGCGGCGGCTGCACCATCGGCCCGAACACGCTCGCGCGCCGCACCAGCAGGACCGCCAGCACGCAGCCGATCACCAACCCCGAGTTGGTCAGCGTCGCGGTCTTGGCGTTGATCAGCAGGTCGGCTGCCGTGCCCAGCACCGCCAGGCCGAGTGCGAGCAGCAGCGCGCCCCATAGCGGGACGCCTCTGCGGTTGCCGAACGCGGACCGTTCGGACCATCGGGGGGCGCCGTCGTCGGGGGAGGGGGCGCTCTGGCGCTCGCGTGTGGCGGTCACAGGTGCCAACCGTAACTGCCCGGAGCGACCGCGGAACGGCCTCTCCGCTAGTCGGCCGCATGGCTGCGGGTTTTACCCCGAGGTGACCGGATCGTGATCATGGCGCGGCCGAACGGCGGCCGGGCCTCGGCCGAGCGGGCTGTGGACCTTGACACGGCGGGCCGGAAAACCTAACTTCGAGCAATCGTTTTCTCGTGGCCGGTTGCCTCGGGTGCCGTGGTCGGGCGAGGTGATTTCATGAGCACAGCGCCACTCGTGGAGCTCATCGCGATCACCGCTGCGTCGGCGCGCGACCACCCGGTTGATCAGCTGCCCGCCGCTGAGCGGCAGCCGTTCGCCGGCATCGACGGCCTGCCGACGGAATCCGGCGGCATCCGCGTCCGGCGATCCGGCAGGTTCCAGGCCACCGACCCGCACCCGACCGATGGCGCGGAAGCGGCCGAGGTCGCCGAGAAGCCGCCGGTCGATTGCACACCCCATCGCAACGAACGGAATTGATCACGAAGGAGAACGCGGAGCGGGTCTGCTCCCGGCCGAATCGGTGCTGAGTGCGCACCGTGTTTACCGCGCGAGCCACGCGTCGCGTTGACGTGCGACTTTCCGTGGAATGTTTCTCGGCCGAGACCCGAATGAAAGCAAATCCACCTGGATGGTGGTAGTTTCCAGCCGCTACGCTCGGCACCATCTCATTGAGTGAATTTCAACCCCCGGATTCCAGGGGGTCCGCGATGTGCCTTGGAACGAACGGAACACCTTCCTACCCTGCCGGATGAACCGGGGCGCGATCTTCGCGCCCCTTGTTCCGGGGGAGATAC